>NZ_JBITBT010000010.1:0-246154 GCF_044452505.1 Amycolatopsis sp. NPDC051903
CGACCTCGCGGGTGTCGCCTTGGGCGACCGTGTTGGTGGCGATCAGGCCGAGGGTGCCGTTCCTCTGTAGGAGTGAGGTCGCACGGAGAAAGAAGTAGGCAACGAGGTCGGCGCTGCCTCGGCGGCCCGTAGCAATGTTGTTGACGAACCAGTCGCGTACGGAAGTGCCCATCGCGCCGGTGAGCTTCTGGCCGCCGAGGAAGGGTGGGTTGCCGACGACGGCGTCGAAGCCACCGTTGTCGATCATGACATCGGGGGCCTCGATGATCCAGTGCAGTGGCTTCCAGCGCTCGTAGTCTGTCTCGACCGTCGGCCGGAGACCCCCCTCGATGAGCGATGCGAGAAACGTGCTGTCCGCTTGGCCCTTGTCTGGGTAAGCGGCACGGGCGGCGAGGCGAAGGTTCTCGTACGCCTCGTCGAGTGCTCTGCCCGGCTTTCCACCGAGCGGAAGACCGGCGGCGATGACGCCGTTGGCGAGCTCGAGAAGGTCGGAGGTCACCTCGCGGAACTGAGCGAGTTGGCGACGCTTCGCAGCGCTGTTACGGGCCGGGTCACCCTCGTCGATCTCCTCCAGCAGCCGGCGGCGGATCTTGGCGGCTCGGTGAAGGATCGCGTCGACGTCAATGAGGCCGCCGAAGAAGGTCTCAGCGTGGGCCTTGGCCGGATTGATGTGTAGTTTGCGAAGCTGGTCAAGGCTGGTGAGGCCGAGGAGCGAGTTGCCGAGGAAGACCTTGTCATCCACGAACGAAAACGGCAGATCGCGGTCGAGTGATACGAGCCAGAGGGAGAGCTTGCACATCTCGACGGCCATGTCGTTTATGTCGGCCCCGTAGAGGCAGTTCGCAACGACCTGGCGGATCGCTCGGACGTGCAGGTCCTTGCGCTGCGCGTTGGCGGGATCTTCGCTTGTCCAGGCTTCGACTACGCGGTCAGCGAGGTAGCGGGCGGCGGCGACGAGGAAGGCACCAGAGCCGCAGGCGATGTCGGCGACCTTGAGGCCAAGCAATTCGTCGGAGGACTTGAGCCTCCAAGCCGAATCGTCGGCGGACTGGTGCGGGCCTGGCGAATAGCACAGAGGCTGGAGGGCGTGGTGCACGACCTCCTCGGCGAGAGACTTAGGGGTGTAGTGCGCGCCGGCGTTCTTCCGCGAGGGTGTCTCCTTGACCAGGAGCCCTCCCTCCACCACAACGAATGGGTGGTCGCGCAGGTCACGTCGGACGAGTCCGAGCCACGGTTTGATTAGGTCCCGCAAAATGTAGTCGTCGCCGACGGCCTGAGTGAGCGCGCTCACCGCACTCGAGTCCGGGGCAGCACCGACCGCCTTCGCGTACGCGGCCACGGAGGATGGGCTCGCCGAGGGTTGATCCTCAGCAACCCACACGCGGATTGCTGCGGCCAGCTTCTTCGGGTCGGGGTTGGCTGACGCTAGTGCTTCGAGCTTGGCGAGCGGGATCTCGGGCTCGGATCCGGTGGTTCCCTTCAGGCCGAGGTAGGTCTCGTCGACGGTGACGCAGGTGTAGCCGAGCAGTCCTTCGTAGATGTAGCCGATCTGCTCGACGTCGATGTCGCGGAAGGAAATTTGGCGAGCTTCGCCGTTGATGTAGGCGATCTGGACAGAGCGGAGGACGTGGAGCATGACGCGGTCGGACACCGTGACCGCGAGTGTGCCCTGTTCGTTTGTGGCGGTGAGGAACGGGAACCGCGACGGGTCGAACAGGGAGCCTCCATATGCCGGCATCCGGAGGCTCTCGAACGTCGCGCCGTTGTACAGGGCCTGGCTGGTGGCCAGCAGACGATGCCAGGCGAAGAACGTCGAGTCCAAGCCTTCCTGGCCTTCCGACACGTCTCGATCGGTGAGGTGCCGCAACGAACCTGCGATGCCGTAGCCCTGCTCGAACAGCTCGCCCGAGGGCAGGAGGCCGCGTTCCTCGGCGAAGAGCAAGAACACCACGCGCATCATGACCGTGACGGCCGCCTCGTAGGTGTCATGGGTGCGAGCCGGGAGCGGGTCTGGTACGCCGCGACGTTTGGCGTCAGCGGCGGACTCGGAGAAGGACTGGATGAGCAGCTCGACGGCGCGGCGCACCTGGCCACCGAGAGCTTCGGTGATGTCCTCGGCCTCGGCGATGGAATCCTCGAACAGCACCGGCAAGCGTTCGATGGGGTCGCCGCCGATGATGTGCTGGCGACCGACGAGGGTAAGGAAGGCGTCTCGGGCGCGTGGTTCCTCGACCCAGGTGAGTGCGTCCACGATGCCGGATGCCGTCAGCTTGCCCTCGCGGGCACAGACCAGGCCCCACCAGCGGCCGTCGGTGACGATGCCGATCTCGACACCGTTCTCGCGCAGCAGCGCTTCGAGTCGATCGACCGGGGTCGCTGCCCACAGGTCGCCGGGAGTCTGCCGCAGTGAGTCGGTCGGGTCGACGACGTGCACGAGCGCCCCGGTGCTGTTCGCACCGACGAGCGTGCCTTGGGCGGTGACCGTGATGGCACGGTTTGGGGACTGCGCCTGCACGCCGGGCACGGTGCCCCATCGAAGCGACTCGGCCCAGCCCACCACGTCGCGCAGGACCGTTTCGACCCAGCTGTCGCGGACGGCGCGGTAGGCATCGAGCCTGGCGTCACTGTCGGGGTTGCGGTCGAGTGCTTCCCACGCCGCCTCGAACTCTTTCCGCGCGTCGACCAGTAACTCGAACCGCTCGCGGTGAGCATTGCGGAAGTCGGGGATGCCGTTGGGCCAGACTCGCCTCAACGGCGGGATCGCGAGGAATGGGCCCTCGATATCGACGAGTTCGAGCCATTGCCGGTGCAACTCGGCGGCGTCTGTGGTGGGGCCGGTGCGGCGTGCGAGGCGGGCCATCAGTTGGTCCATCCTTCGGCGTCGGTGCGGGTGAGTGCAAACACGACGGCGGCCGCGGTGGTGTGGGGTTTGACCTCGGCGTACCGGTCGGTGATCGCCGCGATCTCGCGAGCTTCCTCGTCATCGAGTTCGTCCAGGCGGCGTTCCATCGCGTCGATGTCACGGCGGCGCTGGCGCTGCTGATCGTCGGGCAGCAGCATCGCGGCCGCTTCTTCTTCGGCCTGGCGAAGACGTTGGAGGGAGTCGCGGAGGTTTGTGCGGAAGGCCGCGAAGATCTCGCTTGCACGCTGGATGTCGGCTTCCTGCCGCCGGGCGAGCTGCTCGATCACCAGCTCGTGGCGTCGGGTGGCGCGGGCTTGCATGGACTCTTCCAGCCGGGCACGCAGTGGCGCGTCGGGCACGTTCCACATGTCGCACAGCTGATCACGCACCCGCTCGTGCGCCAGCTGGAGCGTGTCGCCGTCGAGGGCGTGGTCGAGTGCAGCTTCGGCCTTCTCTTCGGCCATTGCCCGGCGCCCGCGGAGGCGGACACCGGCGAGGAAGACCTCCTCGTGGAGGCGGATGCCGCCGCGGCCGACCAGCACCATGCGCGTGACAGCGGCGACGAATGACTCAGGCAGGTCGTCGACCACGACAGCGCTGACGCGGCTGAGCGGCGAGTCGACGCTCCACAGCGACCGGCGCAGCAGCCGCTGTGCCTTCTGCACGATCGGGTGCCCGAGATGGACGTACACGACGTCGTTCGTCTTCGCTGCGGCCTCGGGGTCGAACGTGATCGGGCGCACCACACCTGGGTTCAGGCGCGTGTCCAGGCCCTTGAGGGTGGCGTGCCAGCCCGGCGACAAGGTCGGCACGTCAAAGATCTCGGCGTCGATGTCCTGCGCGAAATCATAGTTGCGCACAAGCGGCGACTGGTGGTTGATGCGCAACGCGGTATCGACCACGCGGCGCAGGTTTGCCGGTTCCAGGTGCATCTCGGTGCGCGAAGCGTCGTACCCCTGCTCCAGCCGGGTCAGGCGGGCGTTGAGTTCCATCCCGCCAGCCAACGCGGTGTTGATGGCCTCGTTCGCGTCCACGCCTTTGGCCTTCGCCCTTACTGGGCCGCGTTTGGCGAAATGCTGCTGGATGTCGTCACCGATGACCTGGTTGACCGAACCAAGGTCCTGCTCCACATTGGCGACCTTCTTCGCCACGCGGGCCATGAACCCAGCGTCGGCGGCATACGTGGACGACTCGGCGTCGGGCAGGAAGTGGAACACCTGCGGCTCATGGGTCTGCCCGTACCGGTCGACACGGCCGATGCGCTGTTCGAGGCGCGACGGGTTGAACGGGATATCGAAGTTCACCAGGCGGTAGCAGTACGTCTGGAGGTCAATGCCCTCTCCCGCGGCGTCCGTCGCGAGCAGCACGCGCACCGGCTCCTTGACGGGGTGCTCGGTGAACTGTGAGCGGATGTACTCGCGGTCTTCCGGTGACGTAGAGCCCTGGATCACAGCGAGCACATCGGTGTAGCCACGCTGGTTGAGCACGCGGGCGAGCCAGTCGACGGTGTGGGCGTACTCGGTGAACACCACCACGCGTTCGTTCGACCAGTGCTTGCCGTCCGGGCTACAGACCGCGTCGAGGAACTTCAGCAGCTCGTCCAGTCGGGAGTCGGCCCGGCTCTCGTAGCTCAGACCCCACTCCATCAGCTGTTCAAGCTGACCCGGCTCGGCCGCGACCAGCGGGTCGGAGCCCTTGGACTCACGCAGCCGCTCAGCCTCGTTCTGTTCCCACAGGCCCTCTTCCTCGTCGGCCTGGCCTTCGCCGAAGACGTCGTCGTAGTCGTCCTCGGACAGGCCGCGACCGGCCTTAGAACCCAGGTAGTGACTGATGGTCTGCCCGAACGCGAACGGGCTGGACAAGAACCGCTTCTTCAGGAGCATCGTCACGATGTCGCCGCCAGGCTTGGTGCCGTTCAGCTTGGCGCTCTTGACGACGATCTGGTCGAGCAGCGCGAACATCTCCTGCTCGTCGTCCCGCGGAGTGAACGGAAGGCTTCGGACGCTTCGAGTTTTGAAGCCCTTGCCCGTCAAGTCGCGCTTGAGGCGGCGGACCGTCACGTCCTTGAGTGCGTTGGAGTCGAGCAGCGCGCCGCGAGAGAACCGGCGCGGGTCGATCATCTCCAGCAGAGCGGTGAACGACTCCGGGTGCCCGTTGTGCGGGGTCGCCGACAGAAACAGCCGGTGCTCGCACTTGTCAGCCAACTGCCGCGCGGCCACCGTGCGCTGCGTGTCGACCGCGTACCCGCGACCGCCCGCGATCACTGACGGGCTCGACGGCGCGACATGGTGCGCCTCGTCGACGATGAGCATGTCGAACGCGAACCGCTTGCCCGTCTTCGGGCTGCTGGCCTGCGCGTACACATCGCGCAGCAACCGCTGCGCACGCACTTGCGGCAGCCAGGCCATCGACACGATCACTCGCGGGAACATCAGGAACGGATTGGCGTGCAGCCCGTGCGTGCGGCGCACCTGCGCCATCAACTCGCTGTTGACGATGACGAAGTTGAGACCGAACTTGTCCCGCATCTCGTCCTGCCACTTCAGCGACAGGCTCGGCGGGCACACGATCACCGCCGTCCGCGCACGGTGCCGAAGCAACAGCTCTTGGATCACCAAACCTGCTTCGATCGTCTTGCCCAGACCCACGTCGTCGGCCAACAGCAAGTTCGTACGGGGGGCGCCCAGCGCGCGGCGAAGCGGTTCGAGTTGGTAAGCCTCCACATTCACGCCCGACCAGAATGGAGCCTGATACCGATTCGGGTCTGCCGAGGTAACCGCACCCCAACGCATCGCGTCTACAAAACCCGCAAGCGTCGTCGGGTCGTCAAACTGCTCGGCATAGATCGCCTCTGGCAGCCCTTGCGCAGGTGTGACGGTATGACCGACCTCCAGCTCCCACACGACCGAGAGCTGCTCGCCCAGACGGTCCTCATCAAGCGACTGGAGATCGACTACGTGTGAGAGCTGGGCCACCGCCTCGTCCGCTGGACTACGTGGCAGGCCTTGCGCCTGGACGTTGGCCACTGCCCAGGTGGAGCCGCGAACTTCGACAACCAAGCCGGGCTCGGGCAGTAGCGGCGCGACTCCGGACATAGCCGTCACAGACTGTTCTCCTCAGTTTAATGGTCTGAAGGAGTGCATCCTATCCAAATCTGGCCGGTCGAGGCCCGGTTTCAGCACCTGGAGTCGGGCGATCAGGCAAGGAGGGCCCAGGACGCCCTCGTGGCCAGCGACGCAGTCACCGAACATCAACGCCATGGCTGTGCCGGCGGACGGCAAGCAGCCGGAGGCACCTCGGCTGAGAACCCACCGCAATTCGGGCAAAAAGGATGTGATCGGATGACCAAACGGGTTGCACGGTTTGACCACCCCGCTGTGAGTGATCGGTTACTGTGACAGACGGAGTTGCCATCGGATGGGCGGCTCTGACGTGTGGCTGACGTGTGTCAAAACGAGGGGTGCACCATGGCGCAACAGGCGCCTGCGCCAGGTAGCTGGCTGGCAGGTCTGGACTTCAATATCAGCGATGCTTTCGGCGCGGCGGCGGCCGCGGGTGCAGCGGTGGGTGGTGGTGCGGGCGCCGGCGGTGCCGTGGCGTCGAGCGGGCAGGGGTTCACGCTCAACCACGACGAAGCGATGACCATGCTGAACACGGCGCGTGAGATTCGAGACGACCTGTGGAATCTCATCCCCAAGGCCGAACGCCTCACCTCGCTGAAGCCCCCAGCCGACGAGCCTGCAAGCAACGGCTACAACGCGCTCCTCGCCAGCAACGGGGGAAAGCCTGGAGCGTTCGACTACGGGCTGGGACACATCAAGCTCGAACACCAGTATGTCGTCGAGTTGATCGGCCGGCTTGAAGATGCCCTGCATCTGACGCGCTCCAGCGATCAGAGCGCCACTGGTGACATTCAGAAGACCGCGGGTAACGGAGGAGTTCTGGGATGACGGCCCGATCAGCTCTTGTGGTCTTCGGCGTCGCGCTGGCAGCGGGGCTCACCGCCTGCAGCTCCGGAAACTCCCCATCCGCACCCAGCTCGTCAGCTAGTGCCCCGTCGAGCACTTCGCAGGCGTTGCCACATAGCGGCGCACCCAAGGTACCGAACCCAGTCGCGTCGTCGATCCTCGACAACCAGCCGTGCCAGAGTGGCCTGACCGCGGCACAGCTGACCGACCTTCTGGGCGAGGCCCCGCAGGGCTCGCCCGACACGACCGCCGGGCTTGGGCCAAGCTGCAACTGGACGAACAGCGAAAAGGGCTCGCACGTCGACGTGGCGTACGACTCTGAGTCGCATGAGGGCTTAAGCGGCTGGTACGAGAACACGAAGCCGAAGGCTGTGGTGTGGCGCGAACTACCTGCTATTCAGGGGTTCCCCGCGGTCGCGCACGTCACGTCAGCCGGTGACCCCAGCACGTTCTGCCAGATCAGCATCGGCATTAACGATCAGACGACGGTCGACGTGTCGGTCGGTCTCGGCCCGGCGAAAAAGGGCACCGATCCGTGTCAGGCGGCCACGATCGCGGCCGGCATGGTCGTCACGAACCTGAAGCAGAAGGCCGGCTCGTAATGGGGTTCTTCGATTGGGTCGGCGACACCGCCAAGGCGGTCGGGCACGGCCTGGAGGATGCAGCCGACTGGACGGGTGACCGGTTCAGCGACGTTGGCAACTGGTTCGGCGACCTGTACCACGGGAGCCTCGGCGAGCAAACCGTGCCATCGTCGGACCTGGTCCAGAAGGTCATGGCCAGCAAAGGTGCGCCTGACTGGCACAACGGCAGTTCTGATGCAGCTGACCTCGCCTCAGAACACAGCCAGATCAGCGGGCGCGTGCAGCAGCTGAGTTCGAATCTGGAGTCGGTGTGGACCGGCGGCGGAGCAGATGCGGCGCAGGGTCGGATCAGGCCGCTCGCGGACGTGTCTCAATCGGCGTCGGAGACGTTCACATCCAATTCGCAGAACGTCAGCGACCTGGCGCACGGGTTCGACGAGATGAAACAGTCGCTGCAGCCGATGCCGCCGACTCCGCCGCACAAGAACTTTTTCGACGAAGCGGCTTGGTGGCAGACCGACACTGAGAAACAGATCCAGGACTACAACAACGTCGGGCAGCAGAATCTCCAGAAGTACCAGGGGTATGCGACGCACGCGCAGGCCAGCGGTCAGAGGCTGAAGATCGATTACGGCCAGCTTGCCGCCTTCGACGGTGGCAAGGTCACGATCGGCTCGGGCCAGCCTGTCACCAGCAAGCAGGCCGAGATTGCCGCCCGCAGCGAGACTGGCAGTGGCCGGGGCAACGGCGGGGCGTCGCCGACATTCACGCCGGGGCAGGGTTCGACGGTCCCGGTAGCCCACGGGCCTGGCGTGACCACGCCCGTGGGTTACCAGCCCGGCAGCGGGCCGGGTGACGGGACGACGACCTCGGGGTGGACTCCACCGTCCACGAATCCGACCGGCGGCTCGACCTGGAGTCCGCCGTCGTCGTTGCCGCCTGGTGGCGGCAGCAGCGGCGGCAACCCGTGGTCGCCGGGTGGCATCGGCGGGTTCGGCCCGACCAGCGGGTTTGGTGGTGGCGGTTTCGGCGGTGGTGAATCGGGCGGCGTGAGCGGTGGTGGCCGCGCGGGCGGCTCTGCCGGCCAGCTGGGCGCCGGTTCCGGCGCCGGTGCTGTTGCTGGTGCGGAGGAAGCAATGGGGCGAGGAGGGGCCGGTGCGGGCGCACGCGGGGCCGCCGGCGCTCGGGGTTCGTCCGGGATGGGCGGCATGGGTGGTGCCGGTAAGGGCGGCAAAGGCGAGGAGGACAAGGAGCACCAGCGCAAATACGTGCTGGAGGACGACTCCGCGTTCGACATCGTCGACGACGAGGATGGACGGCTGCGTGACCCGTGGTCCGGGCTCCCGCCGACCCCGCCGACGATCGGTGGCTGAGACACGACGATGACGATCATCGACAAGCCGGTCCGGATGCCGCGATCGGCGTTCTTCGTCGCGTGGAAGCTGGCCGAGCTGGGCGATCTCCCAGCTGTGGTCGACCCGGACGACAGCTACTCGACAGCTGAGTTCGCCAAGGAACTCACCAGGCGCTCGTTGTCCCGGTTCACCGCACTGCGCCTGGCCAGAGATGACGGTCGGCTCACGCCGGAATTCCGCGCGACGCTCAGCCTATTGGCCGTGCCCGAGCGGGAGTTCTACTCGTGGACCGCGTTCGGGAGCCACCCGGATGACAACGGCGCCGTTTTCGTGGCCGCGGCCGGCCCGGACGCGGTGCGGCTGATCACCGACAATCGGTCGATCCAGCTCGACCCGATCCGGCCCCGCGACGTAGCGGCCAGCCTGGTGGACACCTTGCCGGGCTGCGCGCCCGCCCGCATCCAGCAGCTGAGGGTGCCGACTGCCTATCTCGAAGGCAGGGATGCTGATCCGATGTCGGAGCTGTCCGGAGTGGCCGACGAGATGCGGTACCTGATGCGCGCCGAGCGCGTAGCGGTGCACAAGCTCTACGCCGCGATCCGCGACGGGGACGGCGACCGAGTCCGCAGCACCCCGTTGACCGTGTACGACCTCGCCCACACGGGCCGAGTCCTGGCTTTCACCAGCGACACGAACGACGGTGAGCTGGAAGCCAACATGTGTGCCGGCAGCCGTACCAACCTGATCGACGCGCTCAACCTCACCCGCGACGGCCTCGCCGCAGTCCGGTAAAGCCAGCATCCGGCCGGCGCAGTCAATCTGCGCCGGCCGGACCGGCTCGGCCGTTCCGCTCGGATGGTCGCGAGGGGAGCGACGCCGGAACAGCCAAGACTCAACGCCCGTCACCGGGCCGTAGTGGTGGTCTTCCTTCCCTTGTCACCGGGGCCGCGTTCCTCCCGTCAGCCGTCACGGCCGTCACACGGCCTGTGACAGCGACAAACGCGGGTTGACCTGCGACAACGCCTGCGTGACGGCTGTGACAGCTCGACGGGAGTCCCGTCACAACCGTCACGAGCAGCCGTCTTCGGACGGTTCAGCGCATCGGGCCACACCCGTCACAGCACACCGGATCGGCGGAGCACGCCGGGCAGTGACGAGTTCGGCGGCTGTGTTCGCGACTGACCGGAGTGCCGTCACGTGCTCGGTCAGCCGGTCGAGTCCGAGCGGCGTCAAACGGAGCACCAGGCTAGGTCTCTCGAACCGGGTCTCCACGTATCCGGCGGCGCGCAGGGTCACCAGGTGCGGCGCGAGACTCCGCCCATCCACACCCAGTGCGGTCCCGACCACGACGGCCCTGTGCCAGCGCATGTTCGCCAGCTGGCACATCACGAACAGCCGGACCGGCAGGAGCAGCAGTGGATCCAGCTCGCGTTGAAACGCCGGCGCGAGCGGCGGGCTCGGCGTCATCGCTCGATCGCTTGCCGGTCGGCGTCGCCCGGGGTGGGTGCGAGGCGGAGGCAGGTCACGCACGGCATCCCGACCGGGCGTTCCAACAACTCAAGCTCGCCGCGGCCGAACGTCGCGCCGCAATACGCGGTCAGCCGTTCAGGCGCCAGGCCCTCTGCTGGGAGCGGGAAGACATGGACGACGCGGCGGGATTCGCCGACCGTGCCGGGCAGCGGGCGTGCGATGTAGACGGTCATCGGGTCGGCCGCCGGTGATGGTGGTCGGCGGGAGCGGGCGCGCTCGGGGTGCTGCCCGTTCCCGCCGACGTGGTGGTCCGGCTGTCCTGCTCGGGAATGAGCCGCACGCGTTGAGGCGGGCGCGGCAGCAGGGCGGCCGGAGTCTGGAGACGGCCGAAGACGCGACGCCAGCACGACGGCTTGCGATGGGACGCGGGTTCCGGCGACGGCGTGGCCGTGCGGAGCCAGACCAGCGACTTGCACATAGCGCACGGCCGACCGGGCGGCATCAGGCAGGAGTGGAACAGCACATCGCGGCCGCAGAGCGTGCGGTAGCGGCCTTCGTGGCGTGCGATGCCATCGGCCAGAGCGTCGTCAGTGACGGCGTGGTCCAGGTTGTCGGCCACGCAGCGGTGCCAGGTCACGTACAAGCGCGAGCCGTGTTCGCCGCTGGTCACATCCGCCCCCTGGTCTTTGGATCTGTTGAAATCATCCAAACCGGAGAGGCGGGCATGGCCCAGAGCGGAAACGTTGATGTTTCGTGGCGGGGATATCGCAGTCAGGACCATTACCTGCAATGACGGCTGCTACGCTGTGATCACGTCAACCGGGGTGAGGTGGTCGAGTGGTCAGCATTCGTCGACGCGAGGAGCTTGTTTCAGCGCGTAAGGTGGCCGGGCTGACTCAGGAGAACCTTGCCGAGGTGATGGGCGTCGACCGCTCGACGGTCATCCGGTGGGAAGCCGGCGACTACGCGCCCCTGCCGTACCAGTGGCCGAAGCTGGCCGAGGTTCTCGGCCGAACTGCGGACGAGCTGCGCGAGCTGATCGGCCTGCGTCGGCTGAATCGGACGGCGGAGCTTGACTCGGCGCTTGAGCCTGCGTTCGGCTGGCTGGACCGGCACGCCGGCTGGTCTCCCGGCACTGCACGCGGACGCGTGGCAACCGCCGCGCCGGTGAGGCCGCATTCCGACGCGCCAGCCGGACGGAGTCATGTTGCTGCCGCCTTGGCGAACTACTACAGCGACTCGGTTCCCGGGTATCTGCTGTATGCCGCGCGCTGCGGACCGGTTGAGGTCGCGACCAGCGTCCTGACCCGGCAGGACTGGCTGGACCTTACTTGCCCGTTGACGGCCGAGAACGACCGGATTGTGTTGTCTGCCAACGACAATGCCTCGCGCGAGCCGGTAGATGAAGCCGTTGCGGTTCGGCGGCTGGCCGAAGCCGCGGCCGACGACGTGCGCATCGCGGACGTGCCGCTGTATCGGCTCACAGACGTGCAGATCCGACCGGGAACGGTCGGCGGCGACGTCCAGGTGGTGCCGTTCGTCGAGTACGCCCTGAGCATGGATCTTCTCGAGCGCGAGCTACACGAAAGCCGGGCGGTGCAACCGGGCCGGATGCCGCTTCGGGATCGGTACCTGCCGAGTCTTGCGACTGTGCTTGACCTTCCGGGACGGCTTTGCGCCGGTGGCGTGCTCGCGTTGACGGCGATCGCGCGGCCGGCCGATCCGTTCCGCGGTGAGGCGGACTACCTATTGCTGGTGCAGGAGCGTTCACGGCACGTGGTGAACGCGGCTCGCAGGCTGGCCGTCATCCCGAAGAGCTTCCACGGGCCGCTCGCCGATCAACGCGCCGACGCGCGGATCGGCGCCACGCTGCACCGTGAGCTGGAAGAAGAGCTGTTCGGCAGGGGCGACCTCGACCGGACAACCGGCGTCCAGTGCGCCGCCGATCCCATGCACCCGGCTCGGTTCTCGGCACCGATGCGGTGGTTGACCGAACAGCCCGGCCGGTTGCAGTTGGAGTGCACTGGGTTCGGGTTCAACCTGGTCAGCGGGAACTACGAGTTCGCCAGCCTGGTCGTGATCGAAGATGAGGAGTTCTGGCCGCGGTTCGGCGGTGACGTCGAAGCGAACTGGGAGGCCGCCGGGCTGCGGCAGTACTCGACGCTCGACGGAGACCTGATCACCGAACTGATCGGTGACGAAACCTGGAGCAATGAGGGATTGTTCGCATTTCTCCAGGGCCTGCGTCGACTCTCCGAGATCGGCGGTGAGCGGGTGAGGATTCCCGCAGTCGAATTAGGTCGCTGACGGCCAGCGGACCGTCACGACAACCGAATCCGCCAATGCTTCCCAGGAATGGTCGATTCCCGGGCCCCACATGAGGTAATCGCCCGGTCGGTTCATGACCTTGCTCCCGCCGGTGACTTCCACTCGAAACTCACCCGAGACGAGCATCACGAGCGTGGTTCGCTGGTCGTCTGAGGTCCACTCGGGACGCTTGTCGCCCGCAGGATGGTTGGCCCACTTGACTTCCACGTCTTGGGACGAGCGAACGCCCTGTGACGGATCGATGAAGTGACCGACCAGCCAACCGCGCGTGTCCGCCGCGTCTTCGTTGGCGTTGCCGGCGGTCCAACCGTCAGTCACTGGCTGATCTCCCATTCGATCGCAGGTAGTTTCACACGCTCTCCGCCGATTTCCGCGAGGCGCCTGAGCCCCTGCGACATGGCGAACAATCCTTCGTTGCTCCACGCTACATCACCCAGCAACTCAGTGACGAGCTCGTCATCGGTAGTCGAATACTGACGAAGAGTCGTGGATTCCCAGTTTGCTTCGACCACTCCTCCGTAGCGTGTCCAAAACTCTTCGTCGTCGATGACGATCAGGCTGGCGAACTCGTAGTTTCCGCTGACGAGGTTCAGGCCGAACCCGGTGCACTCCATCCGCAGCCGGCCGGGCTGCGCCATGAGCCAGCTCATCGGCTCGGTGAGCTTGGTTGGGTGCAGCGGGTCAGCCGCCAGCATGTCGCCCAAGGTGTTGTCGATGTCGGGCCGGCCGAACAGCTCTTCTTCCATCTCACGGCGGAGTGTCATGCCCACCTGCGCGTCGCGGCGGAGGTCGGTCAGCGGCTGGTGGAAGCCCTTCGGGATCACCGCGAGACGGCGCGCCGCGTTCAGCACGTTGCCGGACCGCTCTTGGACCAGCAGCAAGTAGTCGGCGTCTCCGCGGTACGGGTCGGCAGGCCGGGCGATCGCCGTCAGTGCGAGGACGCCGCCCGCACAGAGCCGCTCCCCGACGTCGAGCACCGAGCGGAGGTCCGGCAGGTAACGGTCCCTCAGCGGCATGGCCGTGGAGCCCGCGGCCACCGCGTCGACCAGTTCACCTTCGAGAAGGTCGGCCGTCAGCGCGTAGTGCACGAACTGGGACACGCCGAACGTGCCGCGAAGCTGGTGTTCACGGATGTCCGCGCTCGTGAGCCGGTAGATCGGGCTGTCGGTGAGCCGGGTGTTCATGGACAGCGTCTCGGCGAGTCGCTGAACGGCGCGGTCGGCGGCGTGGTCCTCCAGGTCGAGGTCGGCTTCCGGCTGCGCGCTCGGAACCCGAAGCCGGTCATACGGCGGACGCAGCTCGCAATCCAGGTCGAGCCAGTTTGCGCAGGTCAGCACGCTGGTGTTCATGGCGAGATCACCGCATTGCGCGGTGTACAGGCCGTGGTCGTTGAGCCGGCCGCCGTAGTAAGCGGTCAACGCGGCGGCGACGTCACGTTGACTGACCCAACCACGCCGCGTCCCACGGTCGTGAAGTGCTTGGACGTCCATGCGCGCAATGCGATCGGCGACGGCGCGACGCGCGGTGCCCGGCTTCCAGCGCGCGTGGCGGTCGAGCCACTCCAGTGCGGCGCCGATGTGAGGGTCGGCGTCCAGGCGTTGATCAGCCTCGCTCGACGCGGCCGGCGAGGCGCTGGCCGGTGCGTCGCCGGTCAACGCGCCGAACCGGTCGCGCTCGGCGTCTGACGCCTGCGCCAACGCCGTGTCCAAGACCTGTTGCATGTCTGATTGCGGTCGAAGATCCGGTTTCTTGTGCCACGACCCGACCGTTCGCGCGCTGATTCCGAGGCGTTCGGCGAAGCGCTCTTGACTCAGCCTTAATGCCGACTGCAATGCCGTCGCGGTGCGTCCCGTCCATCCCCCGGCCGGATTCATTGCGCTCCTGAATGTCGGTGATCTGCGGTGGTTGTGCGGTGGTGCTGCGGTGTTTGTGCATGGGTTGCGAGGCCGTTCCAGCCTTGAATTGAAGGCATGGAAAAGACCTCAGTGACGCTTCGGCCGGATGTGTTCGACCACGGTGGCCAGGCTCGTTTGAACGTCTTCGAGCCGGTCCGTGATCTCGGCCAGCCGCTGTTCGAGTGCGTCCAATCGGGACGCGAGCTCGTTGCCGTCGTCGGCTGGCTCGTCCGGGTGCGGCGGCGTGCGGTTCTGCAGCACGGCGAGCAGATGCCGCGGGTGCCAGCCCAGCGTCGTCGACAGCGCTTCGAGCGTCCGGGCACTGCGGCGCCGCTCGACGACGTGGTGTTGAAGCTCGCGCACCGTCGCTTGCGACACGTGCGACCGCTCGGCCAGCTCGCGTTGCCGCCAGCCCAGTTCCCGCACGCGCATGTCGATCGCCTTCGCGACCGCCGCCCAGTCCTCCGTCACGTATTCCTCCGCGCTCCGCCTCAGCGCCGAGATTAGCGGCTTTTCAACCGTTCATTAGCGCCGCGGGCGCGTGTTGCCGCGGCGCGCGGACAAACACGTCCACGTGACAGCTGAAATAAACAACATAGTCTTGAAATCAACAGAATGGTTCTCTCATGAACACCAAAACGACCTTTCACACCATTCCCGAGTCCGCATGGATTCTCGGCGTCTCCCGCAACACGGTCAGTCGGGCGATCCGGACTGGCGCCCTGCGCGCCACCCGATGCCGGACTGGCCTGCGCGTCTCCTCCGCCGAGCTGGCCAAGGCGCTTCAGGACGGAGGTGCGGCATGGACGACCTGCAGCTGATCGGCATCGCGTGGCGGCTGGATCGCTTGCGATGGGTGCCCACCGATGTCCTGACCAACATCGTGACCAGCGATGGAGCCTGCATGACCCCGGCGGCGGGCGGGCCGCCGGACGCTCGTGACGATCGGGAGTTCGCCAAGCGCTTGTGCGGTGGCTGCCCGGTCCAGGACGAGTGTCTTGAACTGGAGCTCCGGACGGCCGGCGCCGAGACGGTCGGCGTCTGGGGCGCGATGACCGACGATGACCGGCGCGCGCTGCACCCGCACTGGCTGCGGCGCGGCGAGCGGATCGATCGGGGTGCGCGATGAACGGACTGACCGTGACACCCACGCAGATCCTCGCCGGAGTCGGCGTGCTGCTCGTGCTGTTCTGGGTCTGGCGGGCCGGCGCCCGCCGGGCGAAGGCTGCCACTGAAGCCGCTCGGAGCGGGGCGCGGCTCGTGTCGCTGGTCGGGCGGGTGCTGTTCAACGGCGGCTTGATCGTCGCCGTCCAGTGGGTGGTGATCGCGCACCCGGGTAGCCGGTGGCTGCTGGTCGCCGTGCTCGGCCTGCCGGCACTGTTTGCGTCGTACGCGCTGACTCGCGCCATGACCGTGACCACCGTCGACACGCGGAAGCGGAGTGGTCGGCGATGAACCGTGCTCAACGGCTCGCGCAGGACGCGGCCGAAACCGCAGAGGTGCGCGCCTACCAGACCGATCCGGACGTCGTTGCGCTGCGGATCGAGCGGGTCCGGCGGCAGGTCGACTGGATGTGCTGGACCGGGATCGTGCTCGGACTGGCGTTCACGATGACCAACGTCCAGGGCTTCGCGTCTGCCGGAACACGGCCGGGCTCGCTGCCGTGGCTGGCGGCGTGGGTACTGGACCCGACCGTCTCACTGGTCCTGCTCGCGATCCTGCGCGCGGAGCAAGTGACCGCGCGACACCAGGTCCGGACGGGTCCGTGGGTGCGGCGGGCGAAGTGGTTCACGCTCGCCGCCACGTATGTCATGAACACCTGGACATCGTTCGCGGCCGGGGAGCCCGCGTCGATCGTCCTGCACTCGGTGCCGCCGCTGGTCGTGTTCGTCGCGGTCGAAGCGATCACCGATCTGCGGGACAAGTTCACGGACGCCGTGCTCGTGGCTGCTGAACGGCGTCCTGTTCACGAGGAACCCGTGAACGCTGGTAGGCGCGTCCTGTTCGGCGACTACCTCGCGATCGCTCGGGAGAGCTGGACTCCGGACGTCGAGATCACGCCGGCGTGGGTGCGACGGGCGACCGGCTGTTCGCGCGGGCTGTCACCGCGGCTTGCGCGGGCGCTGCGCGCGGAGGTGGCCAATGGCTGACTCGTTGCCGGTCAAGGCCGATCCCGTGCTTGACGGCGAGCTGGTCGACGACACGTTGCCGCAGCCGCGTCGGCGTGAGCGACGTCGGAACCGTTTCGTGTTGTGGTGGTTGCACTCGCCGCGGGTCCCGTTGTGGCTGAAGAGCAAGCCGCAGGCGGTGCAGGCGCTCAAGGATGCGGTGGTGTGGCTGGTGCTGTCGCCGTTGCGGTTCCTCGGTGCGGTTGTGCGCGGTGTCGTCGTCGGTGCGCGGTGGTGGCGTGGGTGGGTAACCGTCCGGGATTACCGGACGGCCGCCGAGGAGTCGGAGAAGCTGGCCGACAAGTTCATCGAAATCCGGGCGCTGACGTTGTTCCGGTGGAAGGTCAGCGGCGCCGTCACGGTCGTTGTCGCCACTGCGGTGGCCGTCGTCGACCTGGTGTATGGGACCGATCCACTGTGGATCGGCGGGGCGGCTGCGTCGGTAGCGCTCGCGGTTCTCGGACGCAGGAAAGACGGCAGTCCCGGGCGCAAGCCGGCGCTCGCCGGACCGCGGACGCTGACGTGGACGATGGACCCGCAGGTCCTGGTGGACGCGTTCCGGGACGCGAAGCTGATCGGCAAGGACGAGACGTTGCGGCTCGTCGAGCGCGCGACGCGCGTCGGTGACGGCTGGGCGGTCACTGTCGACCTTCCTGCCACGCGCAAGGCGGCCGACGTGGTGAAGAACCGGGACGCGCTCGCGTCGGCGCTTGCCGTCGATGAAGTCCAGCTGATCGTCGAGCGGGTGCGCGGCAACAGCGGGCACGCCGGCCGGGTGGCGATGTGGGTGGCTGACGAAGACCCGTACGCATCACCACCGTTGCGGACACCGCTGCTCGGCGTGACCCAGTGGGACGCGTGGCGGCCGATCCCGTTCGGACGGGACGCGCGGGATCGGCGGATCGACCTTCCGCTGGTGTGGACGTCACTGCTCGTCGGCGCGATTCCGCGGCAGGGCAAGACGTTTTCCGCCCGACTCGCCGCGGCCGGGCTCATCCTGGACACGTGGGTCCGGCTGTACGTGGCCGACTTCAAAGCCGGGAAGGACTGGGACGCGGCCGGCCTGGTAGCGCACCGGTTCATGTCCGGCGACGAACCCGAACACGTGCTGACCTTGGTCGACTGGCTGATCGAGCTGGTCGGCGAGGTTCAGACGCGATTCCGGCGGATGCGCGACCTGGACGACCTCACGTGTCCGGAGTCGAAGGTCACGCCGGAGATGTCCCGGGACAAGGCGTTGAACATGCCGATCACGGCGATCTTCATCGATGAGGTCCAGGTTCCCTTGGAGGACCGCACACCCGTTGACGTACAAGGAAAGAAGCTACCGGCCGGTGAGTACGTCGGCGAGCTGCTGACGTGGCTGGCGAAGAAGGGACCGGCCGCCGGGATCGTGCTCGTACTCGCAACGCAGCGGCCGGACTCGAAGACGATCCCGTCCGGGCTGCGCGCAGTGCTCGGCTCGCGGTTCGCACTGCGGGTGATGGATTGGCGCGACTCGAACATCGTGCTCGGCGAGCAGATGAACACGCGAGGGTTCGACTCGTCGCGGCTACTGCCCTCGCACAAGGGTGTCGGCATCCTGCGGCCGGACGGCGACACCGCGGCCGGCGCCGACGTGCTGGCGATGACGGTCCGGACCTACTACATGCCGAACGAGGACTGGCGGACCATCTGCGAGCAAGGCCGTGCGCTGCGCGAAGCGGCCGGGACGCTGACCGGGCACGCAGCAGGGCAGGACACCATGCCAGTGCTCGACCGCGCCGCGGCCGTGAAGGCAATCAGTGCAGGTCAGCCCGTTGACGCGATTGAGCTGCCCGCGCTGCTCGCGTCGATCGTCGACTACCTGGGCGACGATCTCGGCGAGGACGGCCGGGACTTCATACCGACGGCCGAACTGCTCGACGCGCTGGAGATGGACCGGCGGACGTTCGCCCAGGAGATGACTGACCTGGGATGCCGGCCGACCCGGGACCGGGTGACCGGCGAAGACGGTGAGGTTCGACAGGTACGCGGGTACTTGACAGCTGAAATCAGGGACGCTGTCAGCCGAGTGATCGGCGGCGACGACCCGGACGTCGAAGAAGATCAGCCATGAGTACCGCTCACTCCGAGGATCGACCGGTCCGAGTTATCCTACCTGCGGGATTGCCTAACCTGACGCCTGCTGTCGCGCGCGGCTTGCTGGCCATTCTGATCGAGCTTACCGAGGTGCCGGTGTTGGACGGACCGGCGGAGGAGGTACACCGTGACGGCTGAAATCAGCAGTGACCCGTGGTCGACGCTTGACGACATCCTTGGCCTGGAAGTCGTCGACCCCGTAGACGACGGGATCGGCGAGCTGGCGGTCTACGGCCGGTGCTCTACCGAGGACAACCAGGACCCCGAGACTTCTCGCGGCTGGCAGTTCGGGAACGCGCGAAAGTTCGTCGAGCCGCTCGGCGGACGGGTCGTGGCCGAGTTCTTCGACATCGGGCAGTCACGATCGGTCCCTTGGGAGCGGCGGAACGAGGCAGCACGGCTGCTCGCCGAGCTGAAGAACCCACGGCGGACGTGGAACGCCGTCGTGGTCGGTGAGGGCACCCGGTGTTGGTTCGGCAACCAGTTCTCGCTGATCGCGCCACGGTTCGCTGCGTACGGGGTGGACTTGTGGGTGCCGGAACTCGGCGGAAAGTTCGACGCGCGGAACCCGTCGCACAAGATGCTCATGAGCGTGCTTGGCGGGATGAGCGAATCGGAGCGCCAGCACGTCCAGGCGCGCGTTCGCGCAGCGATGGACGCTCAGGTGGTGAACGAAGGACGGCACCAGGGCGGCCGGGCGCCGTACGGATACGTCGTGGTCGATGGCGGGCCGCACCCGAACCCGCGGAAGGCTGCAGAGGGGTTCCGGCTGCGCGTGTTGGCAATCGACGATGAGGCGGCCGGCGTCGTCCGACGGATCTTCGCCGAGTACATGGAAGGTGTGGGCGACCGCGCGATCGCGAAGGGCTTGAATGAGGACGGGGTGCCCTGCCCTTCGGAGCGCCGGCGCGACCAGAACCGTCACCGACTCGCGGATGGCTGGCAGGGCAGCACCGTTCGATCCATTTTGGAGAATCCGCGCTACACCGGGTACGCGATCTTCGGGCGCTGGACGAAGCACGAAACCTTGCTGAACCCGGATGATGTGAGCGCGGGGCACGTCGTACGGTTCCGCCGTGCGGAGCCGGAACGCGTCGTTCGATCGCGGCGGCCCGCCCACCCGGAGATCGTCTCGGTGGAGACGTTCACGCAGGCACAGCTGGTGCGCCGGTCCCGGGCAGCCGGCGGGATGCGTGGCATTGCGAAGCTTGACCGGGATCGGAGCGCCACCAAGCACACCTACTTGCTGAAAGGGTTGGTGCGCTGCGAGATCTGCACACGGAAGATGCAGGGGGCGGCGATTCGGAAAGGCGTCTACTACCGGTGCATCGCGCGGACGCTGGCGCCGGGCTCTGCGGCGCTCGCCGACCACCCGAAGACGGTGAATCTGCGAGAGGACGTCGTGACTCCGCCGATCAACGGTTGGCTGAGTCAGGTCTTCGACCCGGCCAACCGGGACGAGACGGTAGCCGCGCTGGTCGGGGCGCAGGGCGGCCAGCCTGGCACGGGCCGGGAAGCCGTGGAGAAGCGACTTAAGGACGCGGAAGCACGGTTGCGCAGGCACCAGGCGGCGATCGAGGCAGGGGTTGACCCGGCGGCGCTGGTCGACGCGATGAACGTCGCTCAAGCCGAGCGGCAAGCCGCGAAGGAAGAGCTTCAGCACCTGCCAGAAGCGCAGACGGTCGACACGGCGGAGGTCTACGCAATGCTCGACCAGCTCGGCGACGTCGAGAGGCATCTGAACTCGCGGAGCCCGGAGCGGATCATGCAGGTCTACCGGGATGTCGGCCTGCAAGTGGTCTACGACAACAAAAAAGAGGCGGTCGTGGTGACCGCCTCTCCCCGTGTGGTTAACGTGTGTGTCCGAGGGGGGACTTGAACCCCCACGCCCGTTAAGGGCACTAGCACCTCAAGCTAGCGCGTCTGCCATTCCGCCACTCGGACTTGCTGATGAAGAGAGTATACGACCCCCTAAGGGCGGTTTTCAGGGGGGTGTCACGTGGTGAACGTGGGGCGGATGGGATGATCATCTGTTTCGCGCATCGAGCGACATCGTCAAGAAAGGGCCTGGTCAGGCGCCTGCTGTGCGGTGTGGGCGGTTGAGTGGGCGACGCCTGCTGGGGACGGTAGGAGCACGGCGCGACCGGCCGTTGAAGCGGTGCCGCGTGTCGTCGAGGGTGGCGGCGGGCAGGGCGGGACGCGAGAAGGCGACACGAGTGTTGGATCGCGTGCGCGTTCGTGCGGTGGAACAGAACGGGGAACGAGTGGAGGTTTGGTGGGGCGATCACGGGGACCCGGTGCCGCCGGTGGCAACCGGGTGGCGAGGTGCTCGCGCATGAGGTCCAGCTGCCGGTGCGGTATGAGCCGTGGGTGGGGCGAGCGGGTCGGTGCCGTCCACGAGGAGGGCGGGTGGGCCGGTCGGGCCCGCTGCGCGCCGAGGCCTGAGTGTCGACGAGTCGGAACGTGACCTCCGCCGAGGCGGGATGGGTGGCGAGTACGTGTTCGAGGCGTTGTTGCGACGGGGTGGCGTTCGGGCAGCCGGGTACGTGGACGATCTCCAGTCGCATCGCCGCTCCCCTCGTTCGGCGTCGGGACGAATGCCCGGGCCTTGGCCGAGACGCGGGCTGAAACTGCGGATGCTGGTACGCGGAACCAACGTGGCCTGGGCGGCGTGCGTCGAGCCGGGGATGAAATCCGACCACACTGAATGCAGAGCCTGAGCCACCGCAACAAGGGGTGCCCGAACCTTCCGACACCGAAGTCGAACAGGAGTCTCGCGGGCCGCCGCACCTGAATGCGTAGGGACAACCGTCGGCCGGGGTCGACATGAAGAAGCGCGGCTTGCCAAGTCCGGCGCCGCGGTATTGCCGGCCGGTCGGTTGGCTTTGATTAACAAACAACCGTCAGGTAGGTTTCGGCGGGGCGGCCGGAGCGGGGTGCGGCCACAACTCGGCGGGGCGGAAGGGGTGAGCCGTGGAGCGGGTGGTGTTCGGCGGTGAGCACGAGGAGTACCGGGAGACCGTGCGGCGGTTCGTGCGGGCCGAGGTGGTGCCGCACCGAGAGCGGTGGGAGGGGGCCGGCCGGGTGGATCGGGGGTTGTTCGCCGCGGCTGGGGAGGTCGGGATTCTCGGGGTGGCCGCGCCGGAGGAGTTCGGGGGTGGCGGGTGTGGAGATTTCCGGTTCAATGCGATCCTCAGCGAGGAGCTGGCGGCGGCGGATTGCCTGAGCGCGGGGCTGGGGTTGTCGTTGCAGGCGGACATCGCGTTGCCGTACTTGCTGGCGAACTGCTCGCCTGAGCAGGCCGCAAGATGGCTGCCCGGGGTGGTGAGCGGGGAGACGATCCTCGCGCTCGCGATGACGGAGCCCGGGGCGGGGTCGGACGTCGCCGGGATCGCGACGCGGGCGGTGCGGGACGGCGATGCGTACGTGGTCAGTGGGACCAAAACGTTCATCACCAACGCGCTCAACGCGGATCTGGTGATCACGGCGGTGAAAACGGATCCGGCCGCGGGACGCAAGGGCATCTCGCTGCTGGTGATCGACACCCACGCGGACGGGTTTCGGCGCGGGGCGAAGCTGGCGAAGATCGGGCAGCCCGCGGCGGACACCGCGGAGTTGTTCTTCGACGAGGTGCGCGTGCCGGCGGCGAATCTACTGGGCGAGGAAAATCGCGGCTTCTACCTGATGATGAACCACCTCAGCCAGGAGCGGCTGGCCGTCGCCGTGCAGGCCACTGCGCAGGCGAGGCGGGCGTACGCGCTGAGTGTCGAGTACGCGAAACAGCGCGAGGCGTTCGGCCAGCCGATCGGGGCGTTCCAGCACACCCGCTTCGCACTGGCGGAGATGAAGACCGAGACGGAGATCGCGCAGGTGTACGTCGACCGGTTGCTGCTGGCGCACAGCCGGGGCGAGCTGGACGCGGTCGAGGCAGCGCAGGCGAAGTGGTGGACCACCGAACTGTGCCAGCGCGTGGTGGACCGCGGGGTGCAGATCCACGGCGGCTACGGCTACCTGACCGAGTACCCGATCGCGAGGGCGTGGGCCGACAGCCGGATCCAGCCGATCTACGCGGGGACCACCGAGGTCATGAAGGAGATCATCGGGCGCTCGATCGGGCTCTGACTCAGAAGTTGGTACCCGGCGCGGGCGCTGCTAAGCTCAGCCACCAAACGACCGGTAGATTTGCGAGGCGACGATGCCTGATCTGACGATGCGCGACGGCACCCGGCTGCACGTCCGGGACGAGGGCGCCGGTCCCACGCTGCTGCTCCTGCCCGGCTGGGGCGTGTCGACGTGGTGGTTCCGCAAGCAGTTCGAGACGCTGACCGCGTCGTTCCGGGTCGTGTCCTACGACCCGCGCGGGCAGGGCGACTCGGACAAGACGACGCACGGGCAGCGCACCGCGCGGCTGGCGGCCGACCTCGCCGAGGTCCTCGCGTGGACCGGGGCCGACCCGGTGCACCTGGTGGCGTGGTCCGGCGGCGGCTCGACGGCGTTGCAGTACGTGGAACTGTTCGGGACCGACCGGCTGCGCACGCTCACGCTGGTCGGCGCGAGCCCGAAACTGCTGAAGTCCGACGGCTGGGAGCTGGGGTTCGCCGACCTCGACGGCCTCCGCGGCTGGGTCGGCCTGGTCGGGAGCGACTTCGGGGCCGCGGCGGAGACGCTGTTGCCGGCGTTCTTCGCCGAGCCGCTGTCCACTGAGGACAAAGAAGCCACGCTGGCGGAGATGCGCCGGTGCGACGCGGCGGCGATGGCGCTCGCTTCGTGGGACTTCATCATCCAGGACTACCGCGACGTGCTGCGGCTGATCGACGTGCCGGCGCTGATCATCACCGGTGAGGCCGACGTCGCGGTGCCGGCGGGCAACGGGCCCTACCTGCACGAGCACATCGCGGGCTCGCGGCTGGAGATCGTGGCGAAGGCGGCGCACTGCCCGTTCCTGGAGCAGCCCGAGCAGTTCGACGCGGCGCTGCGGAAGTTCCTCGCCGCCTGACGGGCCCGGACAGCGGGCCCGGCGTCAGTCCGAGGCCCGCTTCTTCGGCGAGGGCTTCTCCAGCGACGCACCGTCGGCCACGAGGCTGTGGAGGATGAGGTCGGCGAAGTGCTCGCCGATCTGCTTCGGGGTGAACTCGCCGCCGGGCCGGAACCAGCGGTACACCCAGTTCACCGAGCCGAGGATCGACAGGCTGGCGAGCTTGGGATCGATGTCGTCGCGCACCAGCCCTTCGGCCTTGCCCTTGCGGATCAGGTCGAGGAACACCGACCGGTACGCGTGTTCGCCGCCGAGGATCTCCTCCTGGCGTTCGGCCGGCAGCGCGGCCATCTCGTGCAGGAAGACGGTGGTGCCGGTGAGGTTGCGGCACATGTGGTCGACGTGGCCGACGACGACGTTGCGCAGCCGCTGCAACGGATCCCCGGGCCGGCTCGCCAGCGCGACGATGTTCGCGAGCCCTTGGCGGTGGACCTCGCTCATGACCTCGAAGAGCAGGTCTTCCTTCGAGTGGATGTAGTAGTACAGGCTGCCCTTGAGCAGCCCGAGCCGATCGGCGATGTCCTGCAGCGACGCGCCTTCGTAGCCCTTCTCGTAGAACACCTCGGTGGCGACGGCGAACAGTTCCGCCCACCGCTCCTCACGCGGTTTGCGCGAACCACCGCCGCGTCGCTGGGCCCTGCCCGCCGGCTGCCGCATCCGGACCACCTTCATTCGTCTGCTCGGCCGCTCGACCGGGTCTCGGAAACCCCCAATCTACCAAACGACCGATCAATGAACCGCTGACCGGGCTCTCGGTGGGTGGCGATCACGCTACCCTCGGCCAATCAGACGGCGAGCCCGGCGTCGGCGCCGGCGTTCACCGCGGCGACGAAATCGGCCGGGTTTTCGGCGTCGCCGAGGATTCGGACGTCACGCCCCTCCCCCGCGAGTTCCGCGGCGATCTCCGGCCCCGTCGCGCGCCAGCCGATGGCCAGGGCGACGAGGTCGGCCGGGAACGATTCCCCGGCGCCCTCCTCCCCCGCCGGCCGCCAGTGCACGGCCCCCGGCTCGATGCCGACGACCACGGCGTTCGTGACGATCCGCACGCCGTCGCGGCGGAGCTGCTTCACCAGCTGCCGCCGCGTGATCGCCTCGATGCCGCGACCGACGCTCGAGCGCATTTCGACGATCGTGACCTCCGCGCCCCGAGCTCGCACCAGCTCGGCGGTTTCGCAGCCGGTGGCGCTGCCGCCGACGACCACCAACCGGGTCCCGGGGGCCACGTCGATCTCCCCGCGCAGCAACCGCTGCGCGTCGTGCACGTGCGGTCCGCCGATGCCGGGAATGGGCGGCACCAACGGAACCGCGCCGGTGGCCACGACCACGACGTCGGGCCGCTGCTCGGCCACCGTCCGGGCGGACACCGGTGCGCCGGTGCGGATCCGCACGCCCAGCTCGCCGAGCCGGCGAAGCTGAAACTCCCGGAACCGCAGCACTTCCTGCTTGCTCGGCGCCGCGCCCGCCACGCCCAGCTTGCCGCCGCAGGAGCCGTCGCGTTCCCACACGGACACCTCGTGGCCGCGCAGCCGCGCGATCCGCGCCGCCTCCAGCCCCGACGGCCCCGAGCCCACGACCATCACGCGCCGCGCGGCCGCGGCCGGTTCGACCGCCCACGTGCGTTCTCGGCCGACTTCGGGGTTCACCGAGCACCGCGCGCGCTCGCCGCGGCCGACCAGGTCCACGCAGGCGTTGCACGCGATGCACGGGCGCACCTCGGAAAGCCGGCCCGCGCGCACGAGGTTCGGCCAGTCCGGCTCGGCGATCAGGCCGCGCCCGAGCAGCACCAGGTCCGCGTCGCCGGAGGCCACGACCTCGGCGGCCAGCGCCGGGTCGTCCAGGCGGCCCACGGCCATCACCGGCACGGACACGGCCTGCCGCACGGCCTTCACGAGCGGGCGCATGTGCCCGCGGCGCACCGCCATGGGCGCCAGCGTTTCGTGCAGCGTCAGCCAGGTGCCCGAGGACACCGAGATCGCCGCGACGCCGGCGTCTTCCAGCAGGCGCGCGACGGTCACGGCCGAGTCGAGGTCGAACCCGCCGGGCTCGGCGTCGGTGCCGTTGAGCCGCCAGACGAGCGGCAGCTCGACCGCGGCGACGATCGCCTGCGCCACCTCGACCGAGAACCGGGCCCGCCGGGCGAGGGTGCCGCCGTAGCCGTCGGTGCGCAGGTTGTGCCGCGGGGACAGGAAGTTCGACGGCAGGTAGCCGTGGGCGCCGTGCACCTCGAGGTAGTCGAACCCCGCGTCGGCGGCCAACCGCGCGGCCTGCGCGTAGTCGGCCACGATGCGGGAGATCTCGGGCTCGGTCAGCTCGTGCGGGGTCGGCGAGGCCGAGTTGAGCGGGACCGGGGACGGCGCCACGGACGGGCCGTCGACGACCTGCCGGCCGGGGTGCATGAGCTGCACACCCACCACGGTGCCGTGCGGGCGGACCGCCTCGACGATCCGGTTCAGCCCGGGCACGTACTCCGGCGCGGACAGGCGCGGCTCGGGCCCGACGGTGTCCGGCGAGACGAGGCAGCCTTCGACGGTGATCGCACCGACGCCACCCTCGGCACGGCGCCGGTAGTAGGCCACGGTGTCGTCGGTGACGAACCCGCCCTGGTCCAGGCACGTGCCCATCGGGGCCATGACAAGCCGGTTCGCGAGCGTGAGCCCGCCGAGCCGCACCGGGGTGAACAGCGCGTCCGTCGCGTTCACCGCAGCACCCGCAGCGCCGCGACCGGGCACGCGTCGACCCCCAGTTCGGCGGTGTCCTCCTCCCCCGGCGGCACCTCCTGCTCCGCGCCGACGCCGGAAAACCCGTCTTCGTTGAGCGGGAACAGGTCCGGGTCGATGATGTAGCACTGCGCGTGGCCCTGGCAGACGTCGCGCACCTGGCCGATCTTCATGACGTCCTCCGGGCGCCGTGCGTGACGGGGAGGGCGGCCATGGCCCGCGACGCCAGGCTCACCTTCCACTGTGGATCGCCCGCGAGGGCGAGTTCGGGCATCCGCGCGAGGATCCGGCTCACGGCGATCCGGGTTTCCATTCGCGCGAGCTGGGCGCCGATGCAGGCGTGGATGCCCTTGCCGAACGCCAGGTGCGGGTTGGGGCCGCGTTCGAGGTCCAGGGAGTCCGGGTCGGTGAACTTCGCCGGGTCGCGGTTGGCGGCGGCGAGCACGAGGTGCACGCGCTCGCCGGGCGAGATCGTCCGGCCGCCCACTTCGGTTTCCGCGACGACCCAGCGGATCAGGACCTTGATCGGCCCGTCGAACCGCAGCAGCTCCTCGACCGCGGGACCGATCAGGCCCGGTTCCTGCCGCAGCCGATCCAGCTCGTCGGGCCGGCGCAGCAAGGCCAAGATGGAGTTCGCGATGGAGTTGGTCGTGGTCTCGTGCCCGGCGAACAGCAGCAGCGCGCACATGGCGACGAGTTCGTCGTCGGACAGGTGGTCGGCGTCCCCGTCGTGCGCCATGAGCGCGGACAGCATGTCCTCGCCCGGGTCGGTGCGCCGTTTCGCGATGAGCTCGCGGATGTAGGCGTCCATCTCGCGCAAACCGCGCAGCGCCCGTTCGTGCCGGTCGGCCCGCGCCGTGCCGCCCGCGCCGAAGGCCACGAGCGCGAGCTCGTCGGACCACTCGCGAAAACGATCCCGGTCTTCCGGCGCCGCGCCCAGCATCGTGGCGATCACGGTGGTGGGCAACGGATACGCGATGTGCTCGATGAGGTCCTGCGGGCCGGAGCCGCGCAGGAAGCCGTCGATGTGCTCGTCGACGATCCGGGTGATCATGCCGTCCATGCGGGCGATCCCCTGCCCCTTGAACGCTCCCGCGGCGAGTTTCCGCAGCCGGGTGTGGGCGGGCGGATCGGACACGACCATCCAGCTGGACATCAGCCCGAGCACCGCGGTCGAGGGCTGCTCGGGCCGACCGGCGCGCGCGGCGAGCAGCGGCCGGACCCGGTCGCTGGAGAACGCCTTGTTCTGGAACGCGGCCGAAACGTCGTCGTAGCGGGTGAGCAGCCACGCGCGGTGCGGCTCGCTCCAGTGCACCGGATCCGCGTCGCGCAGGGCGCGCAGCACCGGGTACGGGTCGGCGCTCGCCGACGGTTCGAGCAGGTTGTCGGGCACGGCGGCGTTTTCGGTGGCAGGCATGGGGTCCTCTCAGGAGCTGGCGACGGCCGGCTGCGCGAGGCTGCGCGCCAGCCCGAGCCGATCGCGGACGATCCAGCCGCCACCGACCCGGCCGTGGCCGACGGTGACCAGGCCGACGAGGTGCAGGGTCGCCAGGGTGCCGGCGGCCGCGCTGCCGGCCGCGGAGCCGAGACCACCGGTGTAGGCGCCGGAAGCGGTGACCCGGAACGCGACGTGCGAGCCGGCCGAGAACAGCTCGTCGACCCTCGACGTCACGTCCGTCAGCAGGGCGGGTCCGGCGTCGCCGTCGTCGAAGCGGACGGCAGCGCTCGCCGGCTGCACGGCCGCGCCGGTCGCGAGCCACTCGCGCACCACGGTTTCCGCCGCGGGGTCCGCCGCTTCGGCCGCGGTGTCCCACGGGGCGAGCGCGGGCGGATCGGCCGTGCCCGGGTGCCCGGAGCCCAGCTGGCGGCGGCGGGACCAGTAGTCCTGCTCGACGAAGTTCGACTCGAGCCGGCTGCCGTTCCAGCGGTACAGCCCGATCCCGGTCCACACCGCGAGCCGCCCGTCGCGGGCGCGGCGGCCGTGCTCGGAGAACCGCATGGCCAGCCGCCGGCCGTCGGTGACGATCGCGTGGACCGTGAGGCCCAGCCCGGGGAACTGCTCGAACTGCCGCCGCGCCGCGGGGATGTAGGCCTCGTCGCGCCCGGCGACCTCGTGCGGGCCCATGTGCAGCACGTAGCCCGGTTCCATGATCTCCGGGCACACCGACACGTCGTGGCGGTTGGTGTAGTCGTTGACGTAGCGGCGCATCAGGGCCACGAACGGTTCGGTCATCAGCGGCCCTCGAAGCGCGGCGCGCGCTTGCCGAGGAAGGCGGCGATGCCCTCGGCGGCGTCGGCGGTGGCGTGCAGGGTGGTCAGCGCGCCGGTCGAGTGGTCGAACTCGCCGCGGTCCACGCCGCGGTTGACCAGGTTCTTGCCGGTGGCCACGGCGAGCGGGGCCATCGCGGCGAACCGCCCGGCGAGTTCCCGGGCGGCGGGCAGCAGTTCGGCGGCGGGAACCACCTTCTGCGCCAAGCCGATCTGCAGCGCCGTGGCCGCGTCGACGCGTTCGCCGCCGAACATCATGAGCTTCGTCCACTGCCGGCCGATCACGGCGGGCGCGCGCAGCACACCGAACCCCGGCACCAGCCCGACGCCGCACTCCGGCATCCCGAACGTCGCGGTGTCGGCGGCGATGACCACATCGCACGCCAGCGCCAGTTCGCAGCCGCCGCCCATCGCGAAGCCGTTCACCGCCGCGATGATCGGCAGCGGGGACTCCTCCACCGCGGCGAAGGTGCGCATGCAGTCCTGCTGGAACTCGCGTTTGGCGACGACGTCGGTGAGCTCGGCGAAGCTGGCGATGTCGCCGCCGGCCGAGAACGCCTTGTCCCCCGCGCCGGTGATGATCACCGCGCGCGTGCGGCCGTCGGTGGCCAAGCGGGACAGCGCTTCCCTCAGCTCCGGCCAGAAGGTCCGGCCCATCGCGTTCAGCTTGGCCGGGGAGTCGAGGGTGAGCACCGCGACCGCGCCCGAACCGTCGCCGGTGTCGCCGGCCTCGACGCGGATGGTGCCGGCCGCGATCCCGTTCCCGTTGCTCACGCAGGTCCTCCCGATGCGATCTCGATGCTCGTCGCGATGACGTCCCTCGTGCGGGCGGGTTCGATGACGTCGTCCAGCGACAGGTGCGCGGCGGCTTCCCACGGCTCGGCTTCGCTGATCCACTCCTCGGTCAGCTGCGCGACGAGCGCCGCGTGCGCCGCCGGACCCTCCTCGGCCAGCACCCGTTCCAGCCGGCGCCGGTGGATGGTGCGGATGCCGGTTTCGGGCGCCATGAAGCCGAGTTCGGCGCTGGGCCACGCGTAGAGGAAGTCCGGTTTGGTCGGTCGCCCGCCCATCGCGAAGTGCCCGCCGCCGTAGGCTTTGCGCAGCACCACACCGACCTTCGGCACGGTGGCTTCGGCGATCGCGGAGACGAGCCCTTCGTAGCCGTGCAGGATGCCGCCGCGTTCGGCTTGGGTCCCGATCATCAGGCCGGGCACGTCGTGCAGGAACACCAGCGGCAGGCCGAAGGTGTCGCACAGCCGCACGAACGCGCGTTCCTTGGCCAGGCTGGGCGGTTCCAGTGCGCCGGCGCGCACGATCGGCTGGTTGCCGATGAGCCCGACGGGCCGGCCCTCGATGCGGGCGAGCGCGCACAGCAGGCTGGGGCCCCAGCCGTCCGCCCACGGCAGGATGCTCGCTTCGTCGGCGATGCACGCGAAGACGTCGCGCATGTCGTACCCCGAACGCGGGCCGAGCGGGACGATCGACTCGAGCTCGGCCGGATCCCGCGCGGGCGGCAGCGGCGGCGCGAGCGGCGGCCGCTGGGCCGAGTTCTGCGGCAGGTAGGACAGGAACGCCGCGAGGGCGTCGATCGCGTCCGCCTCGGTGTCGACGACGAGGTGGGCGTTGCCGGCCTCGGTCGCGGCGGCTGGGCCGCCGAGTTCGGTGTCGGTGACCTTCTCGCCGATCGCCGGCTCCACCACCGACGGGCCCGACAGCGCGATCGAGCCGCTGCGCACCATCACCACGAAGTGGGCGGTCGACGCGTGCAGGGCGGAGTCGCCGTAGCTCGGGCCGAGCACGGCCGCGGCTCTCGGCACGACCGGTGACCCCGGTGGTGGCTTGAGGAACGTCGTGAAGTCCAGGGGCAGCCCGGAGAAGCGCCAGCCGGACACGTCCGGCATGCGGCCGCCGTCGGCGTCGCACAGCAGGACGAGCGGGAAACCGTGGCGCTGGGCGTGCTCGATCAGCCGGCCCTGCTTGCGCATGCTGATGGGCGCGGTGGTTCCCGCGACCACGGAGGAGTCGATGCCGATCACGCCGACGCGGCGCCCGTCGAGCAGGCCGAAGCCGGTCACCACGGCGTCGCCGGGGATCGGCTTTTCGCGGCGCAGTTCCGGCAGCGCGAGGGCGCCGATCTCGAACCACGTGCCGGCGTCGACGAGCAGCTCGATCCGCTCGCGCACCGGCAGGCGGCCGGATTCGCGGTGGCGGCGCAGGCCTTCCGGCCCGCCGCTGGCGTGCGCGGCCTCCTGCTTCTCGCGGAGCACGGCGAGCCGATCGGCCATCGTGACCTCGGCCGGTTCGCCGGCTTCGTCACCCGAGCCGGTGCTCCTCGTCGCCACGGCACCTCCACTTGCTGAGTCGGGTCGTGAGCGTGAACCGCCGCGCCTGCGAAGGGCGTGATCCATCCTCGACGCCGACACTAGACTATCAGACGGTAGGTTGGTAGACAGATCTCCGCGAGGGTGCCGTCGACCGGGACGGGGCCCCAGGATGGGTGTGCCAGTCGCGCCGGCACGGACGTGAGGGAAGCCGACATGCCAATCGGGACCGTCCTCGTGGCGAACCGCGGCGAGATCGCCGTTCGCATCATCCGCGCGTGCCACGAGCTGGGCCTGCGCGCCGTCGCGGTGTACAGCGACGCCGACGCCGGGGCCCTGCACGTGCGGCTCGCCGACGAGGCGCACCGGATCGGCCCCGCGCCCGCCCGCTCGTCCTACCTCGACGTCGACGCGGTGCTGGGTGCCGCGAAGGCGGCGGGCGCGGATCTCGTGCACCCGGGTTACGGCTTGCTGAGCGAGGACCCGGCGTTCGCGGAGGCGGTCGCCGCGGCCGGGCTGACGTTCGTCGGGCCGTCCGCGGAGATCATCGCGCGCATGGGCGACAAGGTCGCGGCGCGCGGGGTCGCCGAGAAGTGCGGAGTGCCGGTGCCGCCGGGCACGGGTGACCTGACGGCCGAGCAGGCGGCGGCCGAGGCGGAGCGGATCGGGTTCCCGCTGGTGGTCAAGGCGTCGTTCGGCGGTGGCGGGCGGGGCATGCGCGTCGTCGCCTCCGCCGCCGGCCTGGCCGAGGCGATGGCAGCCGCCGGGCGGGAAGCGGGGGCCGCGTTCGGGCGGTCGGAGGTGCACCTCGAGCGCTACCTGCGGCCGGTGCGGCACGTCGAGGTGCAGGTGCTCGGCGACGCGCACGGCACCGTCGTCCACCTGGCCGACCGCGACTGCTCGGTGCAGCGCCGCCACCAGAAGCTGATCGAAGAAGCCCCGGCGTTCGGCCTGCCGGACGCGCTGCGCACCGCGCTGCGGGAAGCGGCCGTGACGCTCGCGCGGGAGGTCGGGTACGCCGGCGCGGGGACGGTGGAGTTCCTCGTGCCGCCGGGCTCCGGCGAGTTCTTCTTCCTGGAGATGAACACGCGGCTGCAGGTCGAGCACGGCGTGACGGAGCTCGTCACCGGGCTCGACATCGTCGCGACGCAGCTGCGGATCGCGCTGGGTGAGCCGCTGCCGTTCACGCAGGACGACGTCGTGGTGCGCGGGCACGCGATCCAGGCGCGCATCGCCGCCGAGGACCCGTGGGCGGGCTTCCGGCCGGCGCCGGGCACGGTGTCCGGCCTGGCCCTCCCCCTGGGTCCCGGCGTCCGCAACGACTTCGGCGTCGAGCCGGGTGATCCGGTCCCGGCGATGTACGACTCGCTGTTCGGCAAAGTCCTCGCCCACGCCTCGGATCGCGACGCCGCCCGCCGCCGGCTCGTGGGCGCGCTGGGCGAGCTGCGGGTCACGGGCGTAGCGACGACGGCGCCGTACCTTCGGACGATCCTCGAGTCGGCGTCGTTCACCGAAGGCCGGCACGACACGGGATCGGTGGAGCGGGAGTGGGTGCCGGATCCGGCCGAGGCCCCCGTCGCTCTCGGTCCATCCACAGTGGACGGCCCCGCGGCGGAGGCCGTACCCAGCCGGCGGGTCCGCATCAGCACGGACCGCGGACCGGTGGAGATCGCGGTCTACGGCCGCGCGCCGCGGGCAGGGGCGGTCGCGGGACCGTCGGACCGCCCGTCGCGCAACAGCGTTTCGAGCCGGGCCACGGCCGCGGTGGCCGGCGGAGTGCCGACGGCACCGATGGACGCGACCGTCGTCGCCGTCCGCGTCGAGCCGGGCCGGGAGATCGCCGCGGGCGAGGTCGTCGCCGTGCTGGAGGCGATGAAGATGGAGATGGAGGTGCGCACGGAGGTCGGCGGCGTCGTCGGCGCGGTCCTCGTCACGCCGGGCACCTCCGTCGCCGCCGGAGCACCGCTGATCACGCTCGGCTGAGCCGGGCGCGCCGCCCGGCAGCTCCCCCGGGACGGCGAGGATGGGGCCGCCCCGCCGGGAGCCACCGGCCACCGCGCGTGAACCCGCCCCGATCAGGACTCCGGGGCGGCGACGATCGGGATGTCCGGGCCACCGCCGTCGACGCGGATGCGTTGCGCGGTCAGGTAATCGGCGGCGGCGGAGGCGAGGAAGGCCACCACGCCGGCGACGTCCTCGGGGCGCGCCACGCGGCCGAAGGGGTAGCGGGCGTCGAGGTCGGCGATGGCGGCCGCGCCCGAGGCCGCGACGAGTCGTTCGCCCATGTCGGTGGCGACGAGGCCGGGCGCGACGATGTTGACGCGCACGCCGTTCGCCCGTTCTTCGTAGGCCAGGGTGCGCGCGGCGGTCTCCAGGGCGGCCTTGGCCATGGAGTAGGGCGCGCCGCCGGCCGGGGCGGTGTCGACGATGGCGCTGGACACCACGATCACGTCGCCACGCGGCGCCGTGCGCAGGTCCGGCAGCAGGGACCGGATCAGCGCCAGCGGGCCCAGCGTGTGGACGCGCAGCAGGCGCAGGTACTCCTGCTCGTCGGTGTCCGCGATGGGGGTGCCGCGGCTCGCCGTGCCCGCGTTGCTCACGAGCAGGTCGACCGGGCCGAGGTCGGCGTGGATCCGGTCCACCATCGCGGCGACGGCGTCCGCGTCGTCGACCGAAGCGCGGTAAGCGAGAGCGGTCCCGCCCCCGGCGGCGATGCCCGCGACGACCTCCTCGGCCGCCGCGGCGTCGCGCCGGTAGTTGACCGCGACCGCGGCACCGTCGGCCGCCACACGCAGGGCCACCGCGCGGCCCACGCCGCGCGAACCTCCGGTCACGAGCGCGGTGCGCCCCGCCAGCGGTGCGGCGGTATCGGACATCGGGAACTCCTCGCTGTAGTGCGTCACAACCGGGTCGCGGCGTCCAGCCGGACCACTTCGCCGTTGAGCAGCTCGTTCTCCATGAAGCTCGCGACGAGCCGGGCGAAGTCCTCCGGACGGCCGAGTCGCTTCGGGAACACGTGCAGGTCCATCAGCGCGGCGCGGCGTTTCTCGTCCGCGCCGGCCAGCATGCCCGTGTCCATGATCCCCGGGCAGACCGTCAGCACCCGGATGCCCCACAGCGCGAGGTCGCGCGCCAGCGGCAGCGTCAGCGCGACCAGCCCGCCCTTCGACGCCGAGTACGCCGCCTGCCCGGCCTGTCCTTCCAGCGCCGCCGCGGACGAGACGTTGACGATCAGCCCGCGTTCGCCGTCCGGTCCCGGTTCGTTGCGGGCCATCACGGCGACCGCGTGGCGCAGCACGTCGAACGCGCCCACGAGGTTGATCTCGACGGTCTTCCGGAACAGCTCGAGCGGGTGCAGTTCACCCTTGCGCGACAGAACGCGCGCGGCCGGGCTGATCCCGGCCGCGTTGACGCACACGTCGAGCCGGCCGAACCGCTGCGCGACCTCGGCCACGGCCTTCTCCACCCCGGCCTCGTCGGACACGTCGGCCGGCACGAACAGCGCGGCGTCGCCAAGTTCGGCCGCGAACTCCGCGCCCGCCGAGCCCGGCAAGTCGAGAATACCGACCCGGCCGCCGCCGGCCACCAGCATCCGCGCGGTGCCCGCGCCGAGGCCGGACGCGCCGCCGGTGACCAGGCCGACGGAACCCTCGATCCTCATTTGACCGCGGCTCCCGCGTCGACGGGCAGGGCCACCCCGGTCACGTAGCGCGCCTCGTCGCTGGAGAGGAACAGCACGGCGTTGGCGATGTCGACCGATTCGACCCACGGCACCTGCAGCGCGTTGAGCGACAGGAAGCCCGGCATCGCCTTCTCGCGCGTCGGCTCGGGGTCGTCCGGGGCGAACATCCCCCACGTGCCCGGGTTCTGGATCATGTGGGTGTCCACATTGGTCGGGTGCACGGTGTTGACGCGGATGCGGTGCCCGGCCAGCTCGTTGGCCATCGTGCGCATGAGCCCGACGATGCCGTGCTTGGCGGACACGTAGTGGGCGACCTGCATGATGCCCTTCAGCCCGCCGATCGAGCTGGTGAACACCATCGAGCCACCGCCGCGGCGCATCAGGTGCGGCACCGCGGCCTTCGCGGTGTGCCAGACGCCGGTGAGGTTGACGTCGAGCATGTCCTGCCACATGTCCTCGGTGAGCTCCCAGGACATGCCGTAGGTCGCGATGCCGGCGTTGGCGACGACGATGTCCAGCCCACCGAGCTGGTCGGCGCCCTCGTCGAGAGCCGCCTGCAGGCCCTTCGCGTCCCGGACGTCGGCCTTGCGCGCGACGATCCTGCGGCCCAGCTTCTCGACCAGCGCCGTGGTTTCGGCCAGGTCCTCCTCGGTGGCCGGTGGGTACTTGTCCACCGTCTCGATCGCCTCGCACGCGTCGATCGCGATGATGTCGGCGCCCTCCTCGGCGAGCCGCACCGCGTGCGCGCGGCCCTGCCCGCGGGCCGCACCCGTGATGAACGCGACCTTTCCCTCGACCCGTCCCGCCATGTCCGCCTCCTGCCGTCGTGGAACTGTTGCCGTCAAAGAACTTTCAGTAGCGCCGGGGTTCAGTAGCGAAGAGTGCCCGCGAACGCGTCGAGCCGCTGCCCCAGCACGGCTTCGGCGGTCGTGATGCCCGAGCGCGCGGCCTTGTCGATCCCGATGCCGCGGGCGCGGGTGGTGTCGCCGGTCAGCCACAGGCCCTCGACGCCGCGGACCTCGGCGTCGGGCCGGACCGGGCCGACGAGCCCCGGTTTGGTGATCACGCCGTAGCTGGTGACGACGTGCGGTTTCGTCCACAGTGCACCGCGGGCCGCGGGCATCATCTCTTCGATGTCTTCCCACAGCTCGGCGAACTTCCGGTCGAGCCAGGGCCGGTCGCCGTAGTGCCGCGTCGCGTCGAACGACGCCCCGACGCACGTGAGGTACTCCCCTTCGGGCGAGACGCCGGAGTCGTAGCCGGTGAAGTTGAGGGTGAACCCGGGCAAGCCGCAGCGGGGCGTGGACAGGAACGACGCCATCTCCCGCTCGGTCATCGCGATCACGGGTTCCTCGGCGGCGATCCAGTAGCCGATCCAGCAGGCGCGGTTGCGGTTGTCGGCCAGCAGCCGGATCCGCGCTCGCAAGTCCCAGGGCAGCGCGTCGTCGGCGAAGAGCCGGGGCAGGTCCCACACCGGCGCGGACACGACCACTTGCGGCGCCTCGATCTCCTCGCCGTCGCGCAGGGTCACGCCGTGCACGGCGCCGGCCCGGACGTCGACCCGGCGCACGGGGGCGGACGTCCGCAGCTGCCCGCCCTTGGCTTCGAACGCCGCGACCAGGTTGTGCCACAACGCGTCCCACCCGCCCATCGGCCAGAACGAGTAGCCGGCGGTGCGGCGCGTCGAGTAGTGCAGCTTGCGCGTGTAGAGGTTCTCCGAGGCCGAGTGTTCCCACGGGCGCAGCGTGATCTGCTCCAGCACGGAGATGGCTTCCCACACCGTGTAGACGCCCTCGTCGGAGGTGTACTGCGCCATCCACTCCCGCAGTGACGCGTGGTTCCAGTTCTCGAGCTCGTCGTAGGACGTGTAGTTCAATGCCTGGATGCAGCGCTTGAGACCCTGTTTCGCGCTGCCCGCGTACTGCTCCTGGATCGGCGCCCAGCCCCGGCCGTTGGTCCAGAACGGCATCGAGTCGCTGCGCTCGGAGTGCACGAGGTCGAGCCCCATCAGCGCGCACACGCGGGTCAGCGAGTCGCCCGGGTCCTCGACGAGGTGGCTGCCGAGGCCGAGCTGGTGCCCGCGGTACCGGTATTCGCGCGCCCGGCCGCCCAGGTACGCGTGCTTTTCCAGCAGCAGCACGCGTTTTCCCCGTTCGGCCAGCAGGGACGCCGTGACCAGGCCGGACACGCCGGCGCCGAGCACGATCACGTCGTAGGACAAGGAACCTCCTCCTCGGGCACGTCGGTGCTCACCGGGCGACCACGTCCGCGACCGCCCGCAGCGGCCCGTCGAGCAGCTCGAGCACGGTCCCATCCGGATCGCGCAGGTACACCACCCGCACCGGGCCCCACTGCTGCGGTTCGTCCCACAGCCGCTGCCCGCCGGCCGCCTCGGCGCGGGCCAGCGCGGCGTCGACGTCGGGGACCTGGATCCCGAGGTGCGGCAACCGGGCGGCCGGCTCCGGCTCGGCGCACCACGGGGGTACGGGGTCGCCGAACTCGAACAGCTCGACCCCGCTGCCGTCGGGGAACCCGAGCAGGGCGACCCGCACCGGGCCGGCGCCGCGCGCGTTCATCGCGAGCCGGGCGGCGCCGGGGGCGAGCGTGAACTCCCCGGCGAGCGGCTCGGCCCCGAGTTCGCGGTAGAAGGCCACGGCCTTCTCCAATGCCGCCACGCGCACGCCGAGGTGGTGCAGTCCCGCCGTCACACCGACCGGCCGCGATCCGCCCAGTACTCCCGGCGCAGGTCGCGCTTGAGGATCTTCCCGGTGGGCGCCTTGGGCAGCGCGTCGACGAACTCGACCGACCGCGGCTTCTGGTAGGAGGCCAGGTGCTGCTTGGCCGTCGCGATGATGTCGGCTTCCGTGGCCGTCGTGTCGGGTTTGAGCACCACGAAGGCCTTGACCGCCTCGCCCCACTCGTCGTCGGGCACGCCGATCACCGCGCACTCGAGCACCGACGGGTGCTTGTTCACCGCTTCCTCGACCTGGATCGAGTAGATGTTCTCGCCGCCGGAGATGATCATGTCCTTGGCGCGGTCGACGATGAACACGTACGACTCGGCGTCCCACGTGGCGATGTCGCCGGTCCACATCCAGCCGTCGCGGATGGTGTCGGCGGTGAGGTCGGGCCGGTTGAGGTACCCCAGCATGTTGGCCTCGGACCGCACGATGATCTGGCCCGCGGTCTTGCCGTCCTTCGGCACTTCCCGGCCGTCCGGGTCCACGACCCGGACCTGGGTGACGAACCCTTCGCGCCCGCAGGACATCAGCCGTTCCGGGTGGATCCCGCGCACGGCGTCGAGGTGGTCCTCCTGGGACAGGAAGCACATCGTCGTGCCCTCGGTCTGCCCGTAACCCTGGATCAGCGTGCAGGGGAAGTGGTCCAGCGCGGCCTTGACCACCGACGAAGGCATGGGGCCGCCACCGTACTGGATGTTGCGCAGCGCCGAGAGGTCGTAGGTGGAGAAGCCGGGCACGGCCATCATCCAGTTGAGCATCGTCGTGATGCCGAGGAACGCCGAGACGCGCTCCTCCTGGATCAGCTCGAGCGCGGTGCGCGCGTCGAAGTTCATCAGCACCAGCGGGCAGCCGTGGCGGTGGTAGTTCATCGAGAGCACGACCGGGATGTGGTACATCTGCCCGGTCAGCATGTAGACGTCGGTCGCGACGATGCGCTCGGCGACGGTCTGGTTGAGCATCCCGAACGACACGCTCGTGTGGCTGTGCAGCGCGCCCTTCGACTCCCCGGTCGTGCCGCCGGTGTAGAGGATGAAGAACGGGTCGGCGTCACCGACCGAGGCTGACTGCTCCGGCTCGTCGGTGCTGCTGCGCGCCAGCAGGTCTTCGTACGTCCCGTCGCCGGAAGCCCCGAACTGCAGCCAGTTCGGCACGTCCACCGCGGACTGCAGCTCCTTGGCGGTGTCCAGCCACTCGTCGGAGGTGATCACCGCCTTCGGGGCCGCGTCGGCGACGATCCGGGTGAGCTCACCCGCGCCGAGCCGCCAGTTCAGCGGCTGGGTGACGAGCCCGGCCCGCCCGGCGGCGTAGTACAGCTCTTGGTACTCGATGGAGTTCTTCGCCAGGATCGCGACCCGGTCGCCTTTCGCCAGGCCGAGCCCGCCCCTGCCCGCGAGCCCGTTGGCGAGCCTGCGCACGCGCTCGTCGAGGGTTCTCCAGTCCATCCGCCGCCCGCTCGGGGCGTCGACGATCGCGTCCCGGGTGGGCGTGAGCGCGGCCCACTTCTCCGGGATCCGTCCGATGTTGACCATGGGTGTCCTCTGGTAGGTGCCGGTGCGGGGATCAGTAGGGCAGGTCGAGGTAGATGTGCCGGGTGGCGATCAGCCAGGACTCCCCGCGCTTGACCAGCTCGTCGCGGTACCAGCCGCTGGAGAGGACCTGCACGGCGCCGTTCTCGATCGAGAGCAGGGTGAGGTTCGCGGTCGTCGACGCGCTTTCCGGTGTTTCCTTGGTGATCACCAGGTTCGAGAGGTTGTGCCGGCGCTGGTCGGTCTGCGCGGCCAGCGAATCCGCGTGCAGCTTGCGGATCGCCTCCCGTCCTTCGAACGGGCCGATGGTGTCGCCCTCGCGGCCGATCTGCATCGTCATCGTGGCGGTTTCGGTGAACTGTTCGGCGATCAGGTCGACGTCGTTCTCGTCGTAGCCCCAGGAAGCCTTGCCCAGGACGTTTTCGATCTCCGCGCGTGCGGTCATGACGGTGTCTCCTCAGGCGGGCGTGAAGGTCAGTGGCAGCGAAGCGGGGGCGCGGGTGAACACGCCGTGCTCCGGCGGCGCATCGCCGTCGAAGCGGATGTCCTGCATGGCGTCGAGCAGCTGCGCGATGCCGGTGTCGAGTTCGGTCTTGGCGAGCATCGCGCCGACGCAGAAGTGGCGGCCCAGGCAGAACGCGGTGTGGTTGGCGCCGGCGGTGTAGGCGCGGCCGAGGTCGAGATCAGTGCGCAGCACGTTGAACGAGTCCGGATCGGCGTACTTGGCCGGATCCCGGTTCGCCGCGCCGATCAGGCAGGTCACGGTCTTGCCCGCTTCGACGACACCGCCCGAGAGCTCCACGTCTTCCGAGGGCTGGCGCATGATCATGTGCACCGGCGGCGAGAACCGCAGGGTTTCCGCGAACGCGGCCGCGATCAGCGAGTGGTCCGCCCGGACCGCGGCGAGCTGATCGGGGTTCGCGACGAGGTTGCGCATCAGGCTCGCGATGGCCTTGTCGGTGGTCTCGCCGCCGGCGGTCAGCAGCAGGCTGCAGAACGCCTTGATCTCCTCGTCGGTCATCCGCACGCCGTCGATCTCCGCCGAGCAGAGCGTGGACAGCAGGTCGTCGCCGGGGTTTTCGCGGCGCTCGCGGATGATCGGCAGCAGGTACTGCTCGAATTCTTCCTTGGTGCGGATGCCTTCGGCCATGACCTGTTCGTCACCGGACAGGTTGGACAGGAAGGCCATGATCGAGCTGTACCAGCGGTGGAAGTGCTCGTGGTCGGACTTGGGCAGGCCGAGCATGTCCACGATGACGTTGATCGGGAACCGCGTGGCGTACTGGTCGACGAGGTCGACCCGCCCGTCGCGGCGGAACTGCTCGATCAGCTCGCGCGAGTTCTGCTCGATGACGGGCAGGAACTTGGTCATCAGGTCCCGCCCGCGGAAGGCCGGGGCGACGAGGTTGCGGTGTGTCGAGTGCTCGCGCCCGTCCATCTGCAGGATGGTGCGCCCGTGCACGGGTTCGAGCTGCCAATCGTAGTTGCGGCTCGTGAACACCGGGTCCTTGAAGGCGCGCTCGACGTCGCAGTACCGGCTGATCACGTAGCTCTGCATGGCTTCGTGCCAGATGAGCGGGTGCTGCTCGCGCATCACGCGGTACGCGCGGTACGGGTCCGCAGCGAACTCCTCGGACAGGATGTCGGGTGGAGCGGTGGCGGCTACGGACATCGGCGTCCTCCATGACGTCGTCGTCATTGACTAACGGCCGTTTGGTAGCGGTGAGATTAGCACCACACCCGGACCCCAACAAGGGCCATCAACCAACCGTTTGACAGAAATACCCGCGCTTGCGATGCTCCGCGAAGGACTCGCGCAGGGAGGGCTCCAGTGCACGGAAACGGCAGCGGTGAGCAGCCGCGGTTCGCCGGAACGGGCGGTTCGTGATGGGGCGCGCGCTGGTCGTCGGCGGCACCGGACCGACCGGGCCGCCGATCGTCGAGGGGCTGCTGGCCCGCGGGCACGACGTGACGGTGTTCCACACCGGACGGCACGAAGTCGCGGAACTGCCGGACGTGCCGCACGTGCACGGCAGCCCGTTCGAGGCCGGCGACATCACGCGCGCCGTCGGCGACGGCGGGTGGGACGTGGTCGTGGCGACCTACGGCCGGGTCCGGCTCATCGCCGAGCACGTGGCGCGCCGCTGCGCGCACCTGGTCGTGGTCGGCGGCGTGCCGGTCTACCAGGGTTACGTCAACCCCGGTTCGCGCTTCCCCTACGGCGTGCGGCTGCCGGTGCGCGAGGATTCGCATCCCCTCGTCGCGCCGGACGAGCCGCGCTTCGCGGGCTACAGCACCGGCCCGATCCGCCGCAGCGAGGACCAGGTGTTCACCTTGGGCGCCAACGGTTCCTTCGCGGCCACCTACCTGCGTTACCCCACGGTCTACGGACCGCGCAACCCCTACGCGTGGGAGTGGCACGTGGTGCGCCGCGTGCTCGACGGCCGGCCGTGGATGATCCTCGCCGACGGCGGCCACGGCGTGCACTCCCGCGCCGCCGCGCGCAACGCCGCGCAGGCGGTGCTGCTGGCGGTCGACCGGCCGGAAACCGCCGCCGGCAAGGCGTACAACGTCGCCGACGACGAGCTTCTCACCGTCCGCCAATGGGTTCAGCTGGTCGCCCGTGCGGCGGGCCGGGACCTGGAGCTCCGGTCGCTGCCGCGCGAGCTGCCCAGCCCCGGCCTGGCGGTGTCCGCGTTCGGCGGCCAGGAGTCACCGACGTCCATTGTGGACACCACCCGGCTGCGCGAGGACCTCGGGTACCGCGACGTGGTGACGGTGGCGGACGGGCTCGCGGAGACGGTGGAGTGGATGCTGGCGAACGAAAAGGCCCTCCGAGCGGCGGGTACGACCGACCCCTTCGCCTACGCCGCCGAAGACGCCCTCGTGGCCGCCTACGACCGGGCGCTGGCAAGCCTCGCGCCGCAAGCCGCCCCGTTCGACTCGGGCATCGGGCGCATGGACGTGGTGCAGACCGCCAAGGGACGGTGACTCACGACGCGAGCACCTGACGGCGGACGTCGCGGGTGTCGTACCACGTGGCGACCTTCGCGATCAGGCCGTCGCGCAGGTCGAACACGTCGAGGGCGGCGAAGCCGATCGGCCGGCCGTCGAGCAGGCGGCCCGTGAAATCGATCTCGGTCACGACGGACCCGGTGCCGGCGTCGTCGGCTTCGATCCACCGCGTCACGCGGTCTTCGTGCTCGGCGTAGCCCGCGAGCAGTTTCGCGAAGTGCGTGATCGCGGCTTCCCGGCCGACGACCGGGGCCGCGCCGACCGTGTGGATCTCCACGTCCGCGGTGAACACCTCGGTGAGCTCGGGGAACCGCTCGGCGTTGATCGCCGAGAAGTAGCCCTCGACCGTCGTCCGCGCGCGGGCGCTCACGACCCCACCAGCTCCTTCAGCTCGCGCATCGCCTGGAACGACCACTTCGCCAGCGACGGGTCGCCGAACGCGGTGATGTTCCACATGACGAGGTGGCGCAGCCCGGCCTCGCGGTACTCCGCCAATTCCTCGGCGACCTGCGCCGGGGTGCCGCAGAAGGCGTAGTGCCGCACGACCTTCGGCGGGATGGCGTCGATGATCCGCAGCGACTCCGCCCGGGACACGGTGGTGGGGATGAAGTCGTGGAACCCGGAGCCGTGCGGCCCGCCGGCCAGGGGCGGTTCGACGCCGAGTTCGCGGAAGACCTGCGCGGGCAGCAGCACGCACAGCGCCCGCACGAGCGGTGCCTCGGTGAGCCGGCGCACGGTTTCCTCGTCGGGGCCCATGAGCAGGTAGCCGAGCATGCCGGGCGTGAACGCGGCGGGATCGCGCCCGGCGTCCTGCGCGGCCTGGTGGATCGTGGTGAGCGATTTGGCGTAGCCGGCCGGCGTCATCTTGGTGGGCAGCCAGCCGTCGGCCTTGGCGCCGGTGAGCTCGAGCATCCGCGGACCGTGTGCGGCGGTCCAGATCTCGGGTGGTTTCCCTTGGTAGGGCTGCAATCCCAGGACGGCCCGCTCGAGGGTGTGGAACTTCCCGCGGTAGTCGACGGGGCCGTCGGCTTCCCACAGCAGCCGCATCACGTCGATGCCCTCGGACAGCTTCGCCACCGGCTTGTCGAACGACATCCCGTACGGGGTGACGTTGAGCTTCTCCCCCGAGCCCAGCCCGATGATCGCCCGGCCCTTCGTGACGTGGTCCAGCGTCAGCGCGCTCGCCGCGGCCATCGCCGGGTTGCGCCGGATCAGGTCGGTGACGACCACGCCGACCTTGATCCGCTCGGTGTGCGCCCCCACCACGCCCATCATGATCATCGGGTCGAAGTAGGTGTGCGGGTTCGGCTGCACCGCGGCCAGCGGCGTCAGGTCTTCGGTCCACATGGTGTCGGCGTGCCAGCCCATGAGGTGATCCGGCCACCAGACGGCGTCGAACCCCTCGGCTTCACTGCGCAGCGCGAACTTCGCCGCGGCGTCCGCCGGCGGCATGATCTGACCGGGAACACCGAGCTGCAGACGCTCCACTCAGTACCTCCATCCATCACCGAAGGTCGGGATCCGCGCGCCGAGGTAGTCCTCGACGCAGGTGAGAGCCGCGCGCGCCGCGCGGTCGGTGCCGATGCCGCGGCTGCGGAAGGTTTCGCTGGCGAACCACAGGCCTTCGACGTTCGGCGCCCGCCAGTGCGGCCGGTACTTGCCGACCAGCCCGGGCATCTGGATCACGCCGAAGCTCGGTTCGAACACCAGGTGGCGGCGGCGCCAGAGCGGTTTCGCGAACCCGGGCCACATCGTCTCGGCGTCTCGTTCGAACGCCTGCATCGTGGCCCGGCACCACTCGCGGTCGCGGCCCTTCTCCCCCGGGATGATCGCGCCCAGCACGTGCAGGTGCGTGCCCTCGGGCGAGCACGACGGGTCCATCGCGGACTGGTCGAACATGAACCCCGAGCAGTTCGTCGACGGGGTCGAGGTCCAGGTCGCGAGCTCACGCGGGTCGTAGCGGGTGACCGGCTCCTCCGTCGCGAGGTAGAGGCCGAGCCAGGCGATGCGGAACTTGTCCTGCGCCAGGAACTCGATCTGCGAGGCGTACCACTCCGGCAGCGCGCTGCGCAGCACCACGTCGAGCACGTGCCACACGGGCAGCGTGGAGATCACCGCCGGGGCCTCGAGGATCTCCTCTTCGAAGAACTCGTTGGGCAGCACCTTCGGTTCGCGGGCGACCGCGACCCCTTGGACCGCACCGTTTTCGATCAGTACCCGCTCGACCGAAGTGCCCAGGCGCAGTTCCCCGCCGTGCTCGGTGATGGCGTCGGCGAGGTCGCGCCACAGGCCGTCCCAGCCCTGCCCGGGCCAGCATGAGTAAGCGGCGGTGTTGCGCTCCTCGAAGTGCATCTTGCGGACGTAGAGGTTGTCGCTGGCGGAGTGGTCGTACCAGTTGTCCGTCATGCACTCGAGCACGGAGATGAACTCGAACAGGTCCACCACGCCCTGGTCGGAGGTGTGCTGGTGGAGCCACTCCCGCAATGACCGGTCGTCCCAGTCGTCGAGCTCCGAGTACGGCGTGTTGACGAGCGCCTTGATGACCTTCTTGAGCTCCGTGCGGTCGGTGTAGCGGTCGCGGATCGAGCCCCAGCCCTTGCCGTTCTCCCAGATCGGCATCTCGTTGCTGACCTCGCCGTGGATCAGCTCCTTGCCGACGTGCTCGAAGACCTTCGTGATGCCGGACCCGCCGTCTTCGATCAGGTGCCCGCCGAGGTTGACGGTGAACCCCTCGTCCGGCACGGCCATCGCACGCCCGCCCAGGTACGGGCTGCGGTCGAGGACCACGACCCGTTTGCCTTCCGTGGCGAGCAGCGCTCCCGCGCACAGGCCGGCGGCCCCGGCCCCGATCACCACCACGTCGTAGCTCGGCACGGCATCACCTTTCCTCGCCGCGGGGTTCAACGCGATGTCGCGGCCGACCGCGGATCGCCGGGTCTTCCCGCTTGTCCACCCTTGAGCACCCGCGCTAGTTTGTCAAACGGTCGGTAGATAGTGACCGCCCGCAGGCCGAACCCGCCTCGCCGCCCGAGGAGCCGCCGATGACGAGCAGAGCCACCGCCTCCGTCCGGTCCGTGGCCGCCACCACCCTCGGCGATCTGGTGCGCCGGCGCGCCCGCGAGCACCCCGGCCGCGAAGCGCTCGTCTTCCCGGCGGAGCGGGCCGGCTACGGCGCGCTGGCCGAGCGGGTCCGGGAATTCACCCGCGGCCTGCTCGGACTGGGTGTGCGCCCGGGCGACCGCGTCGGGATCCTGCTGCCCGCGTCGGTCGACCTCCTGGCGATGCTCGTGGCCGCGACCGAAACCGGCGCGATCGCCGTGCCGGTCAACGCGCGGTTCAAATCCGTCGAACTCGCGGGCATCGTGGCGCACTCCGGGATGCGGGTGCTGGTGACCGCTCCCCCGCAGGCCGGTGAGCCGGACTTCGTCGCCCTTCTGCGCAGTGCATTCCCGGACCTCGGCGGTCCTGTCCTGAGCGCCGCGCCCGAACTGGAACGCGTCGTGCACCTCGGCGGTCCGGGCGGGCCCGGCCTCGTCTCCGGTTCCGAGTTCACCGCGCTCGCCGCGGCGACCGACCCGGGTGCGGCCGACCGCGCCGCGGCGAGCGTGCGGGTTCGCGACACCGCGCTACTGGTCTATACCTCCGGGACGACGGCGGCGCCGAAGGGTGCGATGCTCAGCCACGAGGCGCTCACCCGGCTGGCCGACGGCATCGCCGGCGAACGCCTGCCGCTCACGGCCGAGGACCGGGTGTGGACGGCGATCCCGCTGTTCCACGGCGGCGGCATCACCTTCGCCCTCACCTGCCTCACGGCCGGCGCCACGTTCGTCCACCCCCGGTTCTTCGATCCCGCCACGACGCTCGACGTGCTGGTCCGCGAGCGCGTGACGGTCGCGCTCGCGGCGTTCGAGACGATCTGGCTGCCGGTGCTCGACCGGCCCGATTTCGCCGGGCACGACCTGAGCCGGCTGCGGATCGTGATGGTGGTGGGCGTGCCCGAACGGCTGCGCGCGATGGCCGCCCGGCTGCCGCACGCGGTGCACGTGTCCTGCGTGGCGATGACGGAGTCGGCCGCGTTCCTCACGCTCAACCGGCTGGACGACCCGCCGGACAAGCGAGCCGAAACCGGCGGGCACCCGATGCCCGGGATGCAGTGCCGGGTCGTCGATCCGGGCTCGGGCGCGGACCTGCCGCCCGGTGCGCAGGGTGAGCTGCTCTTCCGCGGCCCCAACGCGTTCGACGGCTACTTCCGCGATCCGGAGCTCACCGCCCGCGTCTTCGACGCCGAAGGCTGGTTCCACACCGGGGACGTGGTCGTCGCGGACGCCGAAGGACGGCTGACGTTCGTTTCGCGGCTGAAGGACATGCTCAAGGTGGGCGGGGAAAACGTCGCGGCGGCCGAGGTCGAGGGCCACCTGCTCACGCACCCCGCCGTCGCGATCGTGGCCGTCGTGGCGGCGCCCGACGCCCGGTACGTCGAGGTGCCCGCGGCGTTCGTCCAGCTCAAGCCCGGGCACGCCGTGAGCGAGCAGGAGCTGATCGACCACTGCGTCGGCCGGATCGCCTCCTACCGCGTACCCCGCTACGTCCGCTGGGTCACCGAGTGGCCGATGTCGGGCACGAAGATCAAGAAGGTCGAGCTGCGCGAGCGGATCGCCGACGAACTGGCGGCCGCGGGCATCACCGAGGCGCCGCGGATCAGCGCTCGCCCATGATCGGCCGTGTTCAGGAGGGTCCGCATGCCCGACACCATCCCGGATCTGCTCGACCGGTGTGCCGCCGAAGCCGGCGAGCGCGAAGTCGTGTTCCCCGACGGACGCCTGACCTACGCCGAGATCGCGGCCGGCGCGAAGCGCTTCGCCGGCGCCTTGTGGGCTCGCGGCGTCCGCCCGGGTGACCACGTCGGGTTGCTGACCCCCGGCCGGCTCGCCAGCGTGACGGCCTGGCTGGGCGTCGCCTGGCTCGGTGCGGTCACCGTCCCGCTGAACCCGCGGCTCAAGGCCGCGGAGCTCGCTTACCTCATCGAGAACGCCGATCTGCGGCTGCTGCTCGCCGACCCGTCGCTCGGGCCGGTTCTCGCGGACGCGCTGCCCGGGCTCGCCACCGCGGCTCCCGGACGGCTGACCCTCGGCGCGGCGCCGGTGCTGCGCGCGGTGATCGCACTGGACGACGGTCCGACACCCGCGGGCTGGCTTCCTGCGGCCACGTTGGCGACGAGCGCGGCCGACTTCGCGGACGTCGCGGCGGCCCGAGCCGGGGTGCGCGCGGGTGATCCCGCGTTGATCCTCTACACCTCGGGCACGACGGCCCGGCCGCACGGGTGCGTGCACGACAACGCTTCCCTGGTCACCGAAGGCGAAGCCGTCGCCGAGCGGCTCGGGCTCGGGCCGCGGGACCGGTTCTGGACCGCGCTGCCGATGTTCCACTGCGGCGGCTACGACGTCGCCCTCGCGGTGCTCGCCGCCGGGTGCGCCATGGTCCACACGGGAACGTTCGAACCGGGGGCCGCGTTGCGTCAGCTCGCCGAAGAGCGGTGCACGGTGGGGTTTCCCGCGTTCGAGACGATCTGGCTGCAGGTCCTCGACCACCCCGATTTCCCCGCCACCGACCTGTCGGCGCTGCGGCTCGTGCTCAACGTCGGCGCGCCGGAACGGTTGCGCGCCATGCAGGCCCGGGTCGAGCCGGCGGTCCAGATGTCGTCACTCGGCTCGACGGAATCCCTCGGCTTCTGCTGCGTCGGCTCGCCGGAGGACCCGGCTGACGTCCGCGCGACCACGAGCGGGAAAGTGCTGCGGCACATGCAGGTCCGGGTCGTCGACCCGGAAACCCGCGCGCCGGTGCCCGCCGGCACACGGGGCGAACTGCAGTACCGCGGCGCCTCCCGGATGGCGTACTACCACCGCGACCCCGGCCTCACCGCCGAACGGATCGACGCCGACGGCTGGTTCTCCACCGGCGACCTCGTCGTCGCCGACGCGGACGGCCGGCTCTCGTTCGTCTCCCGCCTCAAGGACATGCTGAAAGTCGGCGGCGAAAACGTCTCGGCGGCCGAAGTCGAAGGCTGCCTCGGCGAGCACCCCGCCTGCGGTGTCGTGCAGGTCGTCGGCACCCCCGACGCCCGGCTGGGCGAGGTGCCCGCCGCCTACGTCCAGCTCCGCCCCGGCGCGGCCGCCACCGAACGCGAGCTGATCGAACACTGCCTGGGCCGCATCGCGACCTTCAAGGTGCCCCGCTACGTGCGCTTCGTGACCGACTGGCCGATGTCCGGCACGAAGGTGCAGAAGTTCCGGCTGCGCGAGCGCATCGCCGCGGAGCTCCGCGCCGCGGGCATCACGGAAGCCCCGCGCCTCTCCTCCCACTCGACGACGGCTGCCACGTAGGGGCCTGCTGCGCGGGTCGGGTCCGGATGCCCGGCGTCACCGGTCCGGGGTGAACGCCTCGCGAGCCCAGGCGGCGAAGCTCGTCCACGCGATGTCCGGGTGCGTGGCGTGGAGGGCGGGGACGTCGACCCGGTAGCCGGGGTCGGTGAGGAACGTCCACATGGCGTGCATGTCCTCGTTGGTGATCGCCGCGAGCGGGACGGGGTTGTGCCGTACCTCGCGGCCGAGGACGTCGCTCAGGGTGGCCGCCATCTGGTGCGGCGTGACGGAGTCGCTGGCGAGTTCGATGCGGCGGCCGAGGTAGCGGTCGGGATCGAGCAGCGCGCCGGCGGCGAAGGCGCCGTGGTCGGGGCGGGCGAGTTGCTGCAGGGGGCGGTCGCCGGGCAGGGGGAGGTCGAGGAAGCCGGCGAGGATGCGGTCGGTGCCGCCGCGGGCGTTGTCGTAGAAGTACGTCGGGCCGAGGATCGTGAAGGGTACGCCCGACGCGCGCACGTCGGCCTCGACGACGGCCTTGCTGTCGAAGTGCGGCACGTCCGAGTGGTCCAGCGCGCCGGCCACGGAGCTGAACACGAGGTGCGGCACCACGGCCTCCCGCGCGGCAGCGAGGATCGAGCGGCCCTGCGCGATCTCCGCGGCCGGGCCGGATTCGAACGGCGTGGTCAGCGCGAAAACCCCCGCGACGCCGCGCATCGCGTCGGCCAGCGGGCCCGGGTCCTCCAACACGCCGGTGACGACCTCCACGCCCCGCCCGGCGAGCTCCTGCGCGGCCGGACGCGCGGCGTCCCGCACCAGCGCCCGCACAGCGGCGCCGCGGGCCAGCAGCGCCTCGGCGACGGCGCGGCCCTGCCCGCCGGTCGCGGTCAGCACCAGCACGGGTCGTTCGGGCATCACGAACCTCGCTCCCCTGAGGACGGACGGCTGTCGATTACTTTACCGGCGAACGGTTCCGCGCGGGCCCGAGCCAAGCCGGAGCCGGCCGCACGGCCCGGGCCCTCGCCCTTGGCTCGCGCCGCCACGGCCTCCCGCCCCGTGGGCCGCCTCGCCCGGCCGAGCTGCCCGCGCCTAGAGCCGGCCGGAACCGCCCACCCCATTGCTCGCACTGCGGCACCCCTTCCTCCGTGGTGCTCCGCGAGCTCGCCGCGCCCAGCCACCTTGCCCACGCGACCCGTCTGGCCTCGCCGGAAAAGCACCACCGACCGGGCTTCTCCGTTTTGTGCCAACCCGTCCGGGTGAACCGAATCGCGAAATCCCTGCTCACACCGGCCGGGACACGCATGTCCGGGTTTCACCCGATGTCGTGGTTTCTCAGGCTTTGATCACCGGATTGACGGTTGGTCTGAATGGCGCAACCATTTCGCGCATGTCCGACCCAGTCGCCCTCGTGTGGCGCCGGCACGTGGACCTGCGGCAGCAGGCCAGCGCGCTGTGTCCGGAAGCCTGAGCCTTACCCGCTAGGCGCCGAGCCAGGCCGGCGCACTTCACCACACCCCCGGTTTCCCTTGCCGTGCACGGAAACCGGTCTTCAGCGCGCCCGCACGAAGGCGCCCGACAGAACAACAGAGGAGAACGCATGCGAGCGAGTCCGAGCCGGTGGCGGAAGGTGGTGACGGGGTCGATGGCCACGGCGCTGGCGATCGCGGCGGTGACCTACACCGGCGCGAGCACCAGCGCCTACGCCGACGTCCAGGTCCTCACCGACACCAAGACCGGCGCCGACGGCAAGCAGTACTGGGTGCAGAACCACCTGGTGTCGAAGGACCTCGCGGCCCCGTCGCGCGCGGACGGGGGCCCGCCCAAGAAGTGGCTGCTCGTGTGGGCCGGCGACGAGAACATCGCCGACACCGCGGTGAAGGACGTGAAGAACCTGCCGGGCACGCTCGGCGGCGGGCTGAACAAGGTGAAGAACGCCTTGCCCGGCCCCGATTTCCTCGCCGTGATCGACGCGACGCAGGGCTCGCCGACGTACGGGAAGGTCGTGAACACCGCGACCGTGGGCCCGCTCGTGGAGAACGAGCCGCACCACATGCAGTACGTGTGGCACAAGGGCGACACGATCTACGCGGGCGCGCTGTTCGCGGCGGCGACGTACGCGTTCGACGTGAGCTCGTTGCCGCAGCTGAAGCTCAAGGGCGTGAGCCTGCCGACGCAGACGCCGGGCGGTTCGGTCCCCGACGCGTACTGGGTGCTCAAGGACGGCACCGCGTACGGCACCTACATGGGCGGCCCGGTCGTCCCCGGCCCGTACACCTACCCCGACGGCAGCACGCAGATCGGCAACGGGTTCGCCGGCAGCCCCGGCGAGGTCGTGCACTTCGACCCGAACGCCAAGGTGCTGTCGGAAAACCCCGCCGCGACCCCGCAGGGCGACAACCCCAAGCTGTGTGACAACCTCCCGCAGCTGGGCAAGCCGACGTGCGCCAACCCGCACGGCGTCCAGGCCCGTGAGGACCTGAACACCCTGGTCACGAGCGACTACGCCGAACCGCGCAACATCATCCTGGACCCGGTGAAGCAGCCCTCGCCCTACCTGCGGCGCCCGACCGTGCGCACGTGGGACATCTCCGACCGCAACCACCCGAAGCTGAAGTCGGTGTCCTACCTGCCCGACGGGCCGCGCGCCGACCCCGCGGACCCGCTGCACTCCGAGAGCCGCGCGGTCATGGAGACGACCGTGACGAACCTGCCGGGCCACAAGGGCGCGTTCGCCCAGACGATGCAGGGCGGCGCGGTCTTCTACACGCCGGACATCACGGCCAAGGAACCGCACTGGATCGAGGTGTTCGACGACGGGGCGGCCAACAAGGCGATCTTTCCGAACAACGACGCCAACGGTGCCAGCTCCAACGGCGGCTGGATCCAGACCAGCCCGGACGACAAGTACCTCTACCGCGCGATCGTCGGGCGGCAGAAGGGCACGCTCGGCCCCGACGACCCCGGCACGACCGGCGGGGTCTACGTGCTCGACATCCGCAAGCTCGTGAACGCGGGCGACCGGATCGAGGACATCCGGGGGCGCGTTGACACCAAAACCAAGGCGCAGCAGGGCGGGGGCGGGGACCTGCCGACCGTCGCCGGGGCCGCGCCGATCAACCCCGGCACCCCCGGGGCCGGCCCGCACTGGGGCGCGTACGACAACCTCGTGCTCGGTTCCGACGGGCTGTACCACGAGACGACGCAGCCGCAGCACCTCGCCGTGTCGAACTACTTCGTCGCCCGGTCCGGGTTGGACGGTGACCACAAGGTCAACCTCCTGAACCTCTCGCCGGACGGGCAGGTGTCGGTGGACCGGAACTTCCGCGACGAGTTCACCGGCCAGGTCGGGATCAACTTCAACCGCAAGTCCTGGCCGCACGGCGACTTCGGCAACGCCAAGCCGCACTCCGAGCTGTTCGTGGCCGCGGACGCCGACGTCCAGTGACACCTCCGGTGCCGGGCCTTCACGGTCCGGCACCGGACCTCCCCGGAAGGTCCACGATGGATCACGACCACCTCACGCCGGGCACCGGCTCGTCCGGAGTGGACGCGCTGGCGCTCGCGCTGCGGCTGGCGTTGCTGCTCACGACCGCCTGCCTCGCCGGGGCGGGCCTGCTCACCCCGCTCGCCGGCGAGCTGACGAGGCGGCTTCGCACCATCCTCCCCGGACTCGGCGCGCTGTCGGCCCTGCTGGCCATCGGTTCTCTGTTCGCCGTGCCGATCAACCCGGTCGCGCTCGCGGTGCACGTGCTGCTCGCGCTGGCCGTGCCGGTGCTCGTGCGGTGGCCGCGGTTCGGGCGGTGGGCGGCGGTGGCGCTCGGCGCGCTGGTGGTGCTCGAGACGTCGGCCGGGCGGTCCGGAGTCGCCTTCGCCGCCGACCTCGGCTACGTGGCCGGCGCGACAGTCTGGTTCGGATTCGCGTTCCTCGGCGCTTCGCACCGGGAGTGGCGCACCGGCACCGTGCGGCCCGGCCCGCTGGCGCTGACGCTCGGCGGGCTGCTGGTGCTCGCCGGCGGGGTCGAGCTGGCCCTGTCCGGGCCCGGGTTCGACCGGCGGCTCTACACCACGGCCTTCGGCATCACGGTGCTGCTCGTGGTGACGCTGCCGCTGGTCGTCACGGCGCTCGCGGTCGGGCTGCGCCGGGACCCGGGCCGCACGTACCGCGTGGGCGCCCTCGGAGTAGGGCCGGCGTTCCTCGCGTGGAGTGCGCTGGCGGTGCTCCCGGCTCCTCCCCCGTTGCCGGTGCCCGGGGTCCCGCTGCTCGCCGACGCGGGCGGGTTCCCGGTGCTGGTCAGCCCGCAGCGGCCGGGCCACAACCTCGTGCACTTCCCCGCGAGCGCCGGCACCGGCCTCGCGGTGGCCACCGGCGCCGGCCCGGTCGCGCAGGCCGTGACGAGGCCCGGAGCGGAAGGCACGTGGGCCGACGTCGTCCTGCCACCCGGCCGCAGCGAGCTGCGGATCCAGCGCGGCGACGCCACGTCGGCGCTCGAGGTGGACGCCGGCACCGAGCCTGGTCCGGGCGTCGCGGACGACTCGCCGGAATGCGCGACCGCCGCGCTCGGCGGTCTGGTCGCCGGGCACCGCGACGTGCTCACCTCGTGCCCGGCCGACGCACTGTCCCCTGAGGACAGTGGTGCGCTGGCGAAACTGGTGGACTTCCTGGCGACGCGCAAGCCGGCTGCGATCACGCTCGTGGCCGACTCGTCGCCGCGCGGCACGGCTGCGGCCGCGCTCGTGCGAGACCGCGCGGCAAGCCACGGACTGCGCGTGCAGGCCGGCCCCGGGCCGGACACGGCGCTGCTGGTCGTGGCCGGCTGGACCCGGGGGTACGCCGCGTTGAAGGGCGTGAAGGAAGCGCAGCAGACCCGCCCGACGCACCAGTACGGCCTGTACCTGGCGCCCTGGCTGCTCAACGCACCGCTCGTGAACGCCGTCGCCGGCTCGTCGCTGCCGCTGCGGTTCGACCCGCGCGAACCCACCGCGCTGGCCTACGCGGTCGCGGTCGGCGACGCGTTCGGCGGCGAGAGCCCGACCGTCGGCGGCTTCGCGCGGTGGCTCGGGCCGAGCCGCGGCGACGTGGACGGCGGCGTGCAGATCTACGCGTCGGCGCAGGTGAACGCGATGCCGACGGACCCGCGGGAGCCCCACGCCCCCGGGATGGTGATGAACCGCGACTACGCCGGCCAGTGGGTGCCCGACGGCACCGTCGTGCCGATCTCCGCGGTCCTTCGCTGAAGAAAAACCCCGATGAGTAAAGGAGAAACCGCATGAACCGCAGGATCCTGCTGCCGCTCGCCGCGGCCGCCGTCTTCACGGCGCTGTGCGCCGGTGTGGCGGACGCGGCCCCGGCCGGCCCGGCCGCCGTGTGGGCGGCGCCCGGCGTCGACCTCGGCAGCGTGCTCGGCCCGCTCGGCCAGCCCGTCGATCTGCTCGCCCCCGGGTACGGCCTGCTCACCACCGTCTCCTGAATACCGCGTCCCGAAAGGAAACCCGATGAAACACACCCTCGTCCGCGCCACCGCGATCGCCGCGTTCGCCGGCGCCGCCACCCTCGTCGCCGCCGGTCCCGCGCTCGCGGCCGAACAGGACCCGCCCGGGGTCGTCGTGGTCGACGAACCGGACACGAGCGGCCTCACGAACATCTGGACGTTCGCCCCGCTCGGCGTGCCGCCGCTCGGACTCGTCCAGTCGCTCGGCGGGGTGCCGGGCAAGATCCTGCCCTCCTGGGGCTGATCCTCCGCGCGGCGGCCGGCCTCCCCGGCCGCCGCGCCCGTCCTCCTCGTTCCCTGGAGTTGCCATGACTGTGAAGAAACCCCTGCCGGCCGGCCGGTTCCTGCTGTCCTCCCCCACGTCGTGCGCGGCGCCGCGACCTGCGCCCGAAGAGCCGGTCCGCGTGGTGCCGCTGACGATCGCGGCGGTGCTCGGCGTCGCGCTGAGCTGGTACGTCTGGGCGACCTACGGCGGCAAGTACGGCATCCTGCTCGTGCTCGGCCTGGCGCTCGGGATCGCGTTATTCCACTCCCGCTTCGGCTTCACTTCCGCGTGGCGGCAGCTGATCGCCGTCGGCAACGGCGAGGGCCTGCGCGCCCACGCGCTGCTGCTCGGCACCGCGACCACGCTGATCGCGCTCATCGCCGGCACCGGCGCCGGGCTGTTCGGCGCCACCCCGAAGCTCACGGCGAGCCCGATCGGCCTGCCGCTGTTCGTCGGCGCGGCGGTGTTCGCGATCGGCATGCAGCTGGGTGGGGCGTGCGCGTCCGGGACGCTGTTCGCCGTCGGCGCGGGCCAGTCGACGATCGCGCTGACCCTCGGCGGGTTCATCGCCGGGTCGGTGTTCTACGGCTGGGTGTACCCGGTGTTCACCGGCTGGCCGCAGGTGTCCGGTTTCCTGCTCGCGGACCACGTCGGCTGGGCCGGGTCGTGGGCGATCACGATCGCCGCGCTCGCGCTGGTCGTGGTGCTGACGCGGGCCGTGCAGGCGCGCCGGACACCGCCGCCGCTCGACGTCGTGCCGACCGCGCGGGGGTTCGTGCGGGTGTTCCGCGGTTCGTGGCCCCTACTGACCGGCGCCGTCGTGCTCGGGGTGCTCGCGGCCGCAGTGGTGCTGGTGTCGGGCGGCACGTGGGGTGTCACGTTCGCGTTCGCGCTGTGGGGCGCGAAGCTGCTGCAGCTGGTGGGCCTGCACCCGGAGACGTGGGAGTTCTGGCAGACGAGCACCAACGCCAAGGCGCTCGCGGGCCCGATCTGGACGGACAAGACGAGCCTCACTAACCTCGGCATCATCCTCGGCGCCGCGGTCGCCGCGTCGGCCGCCGGGACGTGGCGGATCCGCGCCGAAATCCCGTGGCGGACGGCGGTGGCAGCCGTGCTCGGGGGGTTCCTGATGGGGATCGGCGCTCGGCTGGCGGGCGGCTGCAACATCGGCGCGTACCTCGCCGGGATCTCCACCGGCAGCCTGCACGGCTGGCTGTGGGGCCTGTTCGCGCTCGGTGGCACGTGGGCCGGCCTGCGGCTGCGGCCGCTGTTCGGCCTCACGAACCCACAGCCGTCCGACGGCGTCTGCTGAGTGGGACAGCTTGTCCCGTCGGCGGCACCTTCCTATAGTGCGTCAGACGTCTGACGTCTCGGGAAGGCGGAGTTGATGGCGAAGGATCTGCGGTCGTTCCTCACCGAAGTGGTTTCAACCGGTGCGGGCCAGGTCAAGCACGTGAGCAAACAGGTGGACCCGCGATTCGGCGTCACCGCCTACGGAGCGTGGTACGACAAACGCGGTGACTACCCCGCGTTGCTGTTCACCGACGTGGCGGGCAGCGAACTGCCCTGCCTGACCAACCTCGTCGCGACGCACGAGCGGATGGCGCTGGCCCTCGGGGTCGACGTCGAGACGCTCGTGCGTTCGTCGGTGGCCGGTCAGGGCCGCGCCGCGCACCCACCCGTCGAGTTCTCGGGCGACCGGGCGCCGGTGCAGGAGGTGGTGTGGCGGGGCGACGACGCCGACCTCACGCGGCTGCCGATCCCGACGCACAACGAGCTGGACGGCGGGCCGTTCCTGACCGCCGCCGTCGGGGTCATGCGCGACCCGGAGTCGGGCGCGGTCAACGCCGGGATCTACCGCCACCACATCTACGGGCCGCGGCGGCTGGGCGTGTGGTTCTTCGGCTCGCACGACGGCGGCACGATCCACCGCCGCTACGCCGAACGGGGCGAGCCGACGCCGATCGCGCTCGTCGTCGGGCACCACCCGGCGTTCCTGATGGGCGCGGTGTCCCGGGTGCCGGGCATCGGCGGCGAGTACGACGCGGCCGGCGCGTACCTGGGCGAAGCGGTGGAAACCGTGCCGGCCGTGACGTCCGGGATTCCCGTGCCGGCCCACGCGGAGATCGTGATCGAGGGCCACATCCTCCCGGACGAACTCGAGGAGGAGGGGCCGTTCGCGGAGTGGCCCGGGCACTACGTCGGCGGCGGCCGCAAGCCCGTCATCGAGGTCGACGCGATCACGATGCGCCGCGACGCGATCTTCCAGGACATCCAGGCTTCCGGCCGCGAGCACCGGCTGATGGGTGCGCTGCCGCGGATCGCGAGCATCCACGAGGCCGTGCGGCAGAAGGTGCCGGGGTTGCGCGCCGTCAACATCCCGCTGCACGCGCGCATGCACTGCTACCTGTCGATCCGCAAGGACTCCGACACCGACCCGACGCGCGCCGCGTTCGCCGCGCTCAACACCGAGCCGGAGAACCTGCGGGCGATCGTGATCGTCGACGACGACATCGACGTCTACGACGAACGCGAGGTCGCGTGGGCGATCGGCACCCGGTTCGACGCGTCGCAGGACCTGCAGATCATCCCGCGCTGGAACGGGCCCGGCGGCCTGCTGCCCACGAACTGGAGCTACGACTCCGAGGGCGGGCGTACGCCGCAGCGCTCGTCGGCCGTGATCGTGGACGCGACGAAACCGGCGCCGCCGATCGTGTTCCCGGCGCGGGCGCGGGTGCCGGAAGCCGCGCTGGCAGCGGTGGACGTCGACGCGATCCAGACGATTTCCGCGGTGGGCGAGCTGCCGATCTGAGGTTCCGCGGCCCTACCGTCCACTTCGGACACTCGCCTCGGTTTGACGGTTTAGTCTAGACGACTTAGTCTACCGAGCCATGAGCGAGACGAGCTACGAACGCGCCGGTGCCGTCGCGGTCGTGACCATGACGGCACCGCCGAACCTGTTCACGCCCGCACTGGGGACGCAGCTGGTCGCGGCCGTCGGGCGCGCGCGCGACGAGGGCGCGCGCGCCCTGGTGCTGCAAGCCGACGGCCCGGTGTTCTGCGGCGGCGCCGACGTGAACCTCTTCAAGGACCGCTCCGAAGCCGACGCGCGGACGATGCTCACCGAGGCGTACGCCGCCATCCACGCCCTCGAGGACGCACCGTTCCCGGTGCTCGCCGCGGTCCAGGGGCAGTGCCTGGCGGCCGGTCTCGAGCTGGCACTGGCGTGCGACCTCGTCGTGGCCGCCGAAGGCACGCTGTTCTCCCAAGTGGAGGCCCGGATCGGCGCAGCAACGTTCCTCGGCGGCGTCAACCGGCTCGTCGAACGGTGCGGCCCCGCGCGGGCCCGGGAGATCGTGTTCGGCGCGGACTTCCACGACGCGGCGACGTTCGAGCGGTGGAACGTGGTGAACCGGGTGGTGCCTGCCGCCGAACTGCGGTCGTCCGCGTTGGCGTGGGCGCAGCGGTTGGCTGCGGGCCCGACGGCCGCCCATGCGGTTACGAAGCGCTTGGTGCAGGCGACCCTCGCGCAAGGGGCGCGGGCGGCGGACGCCCAGGTGCTGGAGGTTTCGCCGGCGCTGTTCGAGTCGAGGGATCTGCAGAACGCGGTGGGTTTGCTGCTGAGCCAGGGGGTGCGGAAGTTCATGGCTCAGCACGAGGATGTCGTGTTCGAAGGACGTTGAGATCGGATCCCTGGTGGGTTCCGGCGAAGGATAGCTGCCACGCGACGGTGGACGGCACCGTGGTTCCGTCTGCTGTGGACAGTCCGGTGCTCTCGGTCGACGTCGAAAAGCTCCGGCTGGTCGAGGTTCGCAGGCCGACATCGCGCCGTCCGGTGTGGTGCTCGCGCCGTCGCCAGCCGCGGCGAAGGCCGGGGACACGGTTTACCACGGGGTCAACCCGTTCCTGACTGCCTCAGGGCCGGCGGGCCGGTGTGTTCGAGCGCCGAGATGATCGCGGCACTGCGGCCGCGGGTGGTGGTCGCCGGGCACGAGCGGCCGGGGCTGCCGGACGGCGATCTCGCGGCGACGGTCGGCTTCACGCGGTCGTACTCACAGGAGTTCATCCGCGGCGTCGAGGAGTGCGCCGGGGCCCGGGAACTCGTGACGCGGATGTGGCACGGTTCCCGGACCTCGGCAACCCGTCGGTGCTGGTGCTGTCGGCGGTGACGGCGTTCAAACGGACGCGAGGCGCCTGAGGTACCTCGTCGCGTCCGCGCCCAGGCGGGGTTCGAGGGCGCCCAGCAAGGCAGCGATCTGCGCCGCCAGCTGGGGTGCCGGCCGGGTGTACGTGGTGGTCGGCCGGCGGCGCCACTCGTCGAGGTCGCGCTGGGCGTCGTCGGTGAGCGGGTCGTCGGGCGTGCTCAGCAGGTGCAGGTCGATGGCGAGGCGGGACCATTCGCTCACCCCGCGCAGCAGCGCCACGCCCGTGCCGCGAACGTGCCTCGGCTGGTCTTGCGCGGCGAGCGCCAGCAGGTACGGGCGGTCGGCCTGGCCGAGACGACCGGCGACGACGGTCGCGGCCGCGCGCACGACACCCGGCGACGGATCGGCGAGCAGCGGGCGGGCGAGCTCGACGGCACGTGAGTTCGTGGGGTCGGCGAGGAGCCACCGCAGTCCCCGGACGGCGGCCGCGCGCACCCGGGGCCGGGGATGGGCGAAGTGGTCGCGCAGGAGATCCACGTCGGCGGCAGTGCCCGTCTCCCCCAGGCCGGCGACGGTCGCGGGCGTGATGGCACCTCGGGCGAGGGCTTCGCGGTAGTGCCGGGCGGGGTCGTCGCCGACGCGGAGGACAAGCGCTTGCGCCATCGAGCGGACGAGCGAAGACGACTCGTCGAGGTGGTCGTGGGCGTGGCCGAGGAGGTGCAGTGCCCGCGCCCGGACTCGGGGTGGGCCGTCGCGCAGCATCGCTTGGGCCAACGCGGGGTCACCGTGGTCGAGGACGAGGTTTCCCGCCTGGGTGCGGACCACCGAATCGGTGTCGTCGTGCACAAGGCCGGCGAGGCGGTCATCCGAGAGCCGGCCGGCGTCGATGGCCGAGTCGAGGATCAGGCGACGGGTGCGGAAGTCATCGACGGTCAGGGCGTCGTCGAGGAGGTCGGCGGCGTTCAGGACCGGGTGCAGGAGGTGTTCATCGAGCCAGCCGTCGCTGCGCCGGCGGACGAGTGCGGTGGTGAGGGGCAGCAGGGGAACGAGGTCGGTCCGCGCGAGACGGGCCACGAGTGCCCGGCGCGCGGTCATGCGCACGGGGCGCACCCAGTCGGTGCAGCGGATCACCAGCAACGGCAAGGCCTCGGGGTTCGAGCTGCGGCTCAGCGCCGGGATGACCCGCTCGCGGACGTGGCCGCTGGCGGCACAGACCGCTTCGGCGAGTTCGGTGCGGGTGAGACGCCAGGACGATCCGCGGTGTGCGGTGTCGTTGAAGTACCAGCGGCTGACTCGGTGCGATTCGTCGAAGCGGATCCAGGCGCGGGGGTTTCCTGAGGCGAGTGTGTCGAGGTCGTCGTTGGTCACCATTGTTCGTTCCCCCCCGTCGGGGAGGAATGGTGCCGGTTGAAGTCGTTGGGTGCCAGCGGTTTATGGGGGCACACGTCGTTGGGACGTCGCGGAGGTGCCGTGGAGTGCTCGCGGTTGATCTAGTCGGTGTCGTCGCGGGCACAACATCCGGCAGCCGAGCCGGTTTGCCCGGAGCGACCATGCAGCCAGACCCGGCCCTGCACTTCGATCCCCGCCTTCCACGCGGTCTGGAGCACCTTGTCAAGGTACTCTTTCCCGCCTTGACAAGGTGCTCCAGACCGTCGTGACAATGAGAGATCGGGGTGCCCGTAGGGAGATCGATCCGGCGCAATGGCGCGTTAGCGCCGAGGCGGATCGGTGTTGGGCGGCGCTGAGCGGCAGTGGGCGGTACTTCGCGTGCAAAGCGCCTCGGCGCGCTGGTGCGCGCCATTGCGCTGGGGACTCGCCTGCACCCCGAAGCCGATGATGGTAACGACGGTCTGTACCACAGTGTCAAGGCGGGAAAGAGTACCTTGACACTGTGGTACAGACCGCGTGGAGGCTTCGGATCGAGGTGCAGGGCGGAGTCTGGGTGCAGGGTCGGTTTCCGTGTCGGGTGCGGGTGGTCGAGAGCCGCGCGGTGAGTTTCGTTCGGAGCTGAGTGGCGTTGCGCGGTGCGGGTGGCGAGGCTGGGTGTGGAGCCGATGGCCGTGTCAAGTGCTGGGAGATCCGTGGTGAGTCCCAGTGAGGGATAGGTGCCGTTGCGCGGCGGTGGCGTTCAGAGGCCGCCCAGCCGTTCGGTGATCGCGGTGCTCAGCCGGAGGATCGCGGCCGTCGAGTGGTCGAGGCGATGTGCGTCCACTGTGGACTTGACCATGCTGACGCTGAGGGCGCCGACGGGGTGGCCGCCGCGGCCGGCGACGGCGGCGCCGACGCACATCATGCCCGGGGCGGTCTCCTCGTCGTCGATGGCGTAGCCGTTGGTGCGGGTGCGGGTGATCTCGGTCATCAGCTCGGGCATGCGCGAGATGCTGTGCGGGGTGGGGGTTTCGAAACGGCCGTCGGCGTAGCGGCCGGCGATTTCGGCGTCCGGGAGGGACGCGAGGAGAGACTTGCCGCCGGCGGTGCAGTGGGCGGGCAGGCGCATGCCGATCTCGTAGGACATCGCGAGGGTGCGCAGGCCCGGCCGGGTCTCGACGTACACGACGTTGCGCCCGTCCAGCAGGGACAGCACGATGGTGTCCTCCGACAGCAGCCCGAGTTCCTGGTCGACGCGCCGGAACTCCTTCACGAAGCCGGACGTCGAGAGGTAGGCGCGGCCGAGCGGGACGACCTTCCAGCCGAGCTGGTACTGCCCGGCCGGGGTGCGGACGAGCAGGCCGGTGCCGACCAGCGTGGTGCACACCGCGAGGCAGCTGCTCTTGGGGGCGCCGATGATGCGCGCGAGCTCGCTCAACGGCAGGCCGTCGGGCACGGCGGCGAGCGCGTCGAGGATGTGCGCGGCGCGGGCGACCGACGGGACGGGCAGCCCGGCGGAAGACTGAGAACTGGTCATCGCGGGAGATTCTGTCATCGACGCAGCCGGCGGGCGAGCACCGCGGCCGCGACGAGGGCGGCCAGGGCCGGGACGACGCGTTTGGCCACGGGGAGGGCGATCGCCCGCAGGACGACCGTGTCGGAGTTGTGCCGGGAATCCCGCGCACCTGAGTTTCCGTCGTTCGCGAGCCGTGCGGATCCGACGCCGCCGTCCGAGCCGGCTGAGCCACCCGAGCCGGCCGAAACCGGCGAGTCGACTGAGCCACCCGAGCCGCCCGAGCCCCGCGAACCGGCCGAAACCGGCGAGTCGACTGAGCCACCCGAGCCGCCCGAGCCCCGCGAACCGGCCGAAACCGGCGAGCCGACTGAGCCACCCGAGCCGCCGGCAGCCGGGACGGCGCCGGCCGGCTCGTCGTCCGGCCACGCCTCCGCGGCCAGGTCGACGACCTCGGCCACCGGTTCCGCGGCGGCGATCCGGGCGGGAGCAGCACCAGAAACCACCGGCCGGCGGGCGCCCGTCACCTCGTCGGCCAGCGCTCGGGCGAACTCGCCGACCAAGCGGCTCGTCACCTCGCCCAGCACGCCGCGCCCGAACTGCGCCAGCCGTCCCGCCAAGGCGAGGTCCGTGGCCAGGTCGACGCGGGTGCCCTCCGGCGCCGGCGCGAGCCGCAGGGTGACCGTGGCCGATGCGGAGCCGCGGCCGCGCACCTCGCGGCCCGACGCCGCCACGACCACGACGCCCGCCCGCCGGTCGCGGGAGCGGAACTCGGCCACGCCCGAGTACTCGGCGGAGATCGGGCCCACCTTCACGCGCAGGCCGCCGCGGATCTCGTCGCCCTCGACCGCGTCCAGGTGCACGCCGGGCATGCACGGCGCGACGCGTTCCGGGTCGGTCAGCACGGCCCACGTCTGCTCCGGCGGCAGGGCGACGGTGAAGCTGTTGTCCAGTCGCACGAAACCCCCTACGCCGGGAACCGCAGGTCGACGCGCGAGCCGGCCGGCGGCGCCCAGCGGCTCGTGACGACCTTGCGCCGCGTGAAGAAGCGGATGCCGTCCTCGCCGTACTGACCGGAGTCGCCGAAGAGGGAGTGCTTCCAGCCGCCGAAGGGGAAGTACGGGATCGGCACCGGGATCGGCACGTTGAGCCCCACCATGCCCGCCTGCACGGTGTGCTGGAACCGCCGCGCGGCCACGCCGTCGCGGGTGAACAGGGAGACGCCGTTGCCGTATTCGCTGCCGTTGATCAGGCCGACGGCGTCCTCCAGGGTGTCCACGCGCAGCATCGACAGCACGGGGCCGAAGATCTCGTCCGTGTACACGGTCATGTCCGGGCGGACGTGGTCGAGCAGCGTCGGCGCGAGGAAGAACCCGTCCTCGCGGCCGGGGACCCGCACGTCGCGGCCGTCGACGACGAGTTCGGCGCCCGCGTCGGCGCCGGCCTGCACGTAGCCGCTGACGCGCCGCAGGTGGTCGGCCGTGACGAGCGGGCCCATGTCGGCGCCCTCGTCGCGACCGTCCCCAGTGGACAGCGAACCGATCCGCGCGATCAGCCGCTCGCGCAACGCGTCGCCGACCCCGCCGACGGCGACACCCACCGAAATCGCCATGCACCGCTCCCCCGCCGACCCGTACGCGGCCGAGACGAGCGCGTCCGCGGCCGCGTCGAGGTCCGCGTCCGGGAGCACCACGAGGTGGTTCTTCGCGCCGCCGAGCGCCTGCACGCGTTTGCCGTGCCGCGCGGCGGTTTCGTAGATGTAGCGGGCGACCGGCGTAGAACCGACGAAGCTCACCGCGTCGACGTCCGGGTGCTCCAGCAGCGCGTCGACGGCCGGGGCGCTGCCGTGCACGACGTTGAGCACGCCGGCCGGCAGCCCGGCCTCGACGGCCAGCTCCGCCAGCCGGTTCGCCGCCGACGGATCCTTTTCGCTGGGCTTGAGCACGAAGGCGTTGCCGCACGCGATGGCCAGCGGGAACATCCACATGGGCACCATCACGGGGAAGTTGAACGGCGTGATGCCGGCGACGACCCCCAGCGGCTGGCGGATCGAGTACGTGTCGACGCCGCGGGAGACGTTCTCGCTGAACTCGCCCTTGAGCAGGTGCGGGATCCCCGCCGCGAACTTCGCGACGTCCAGCCCCGCGTTGACCTCCGCGCGCGCGTCGGCGATCGTCTTGCCGTGCTCGCCGGTCACGATCTCCGCGAGCGCGTCGCGGTCGCGTTCGACGAGCCGGATGAACTCCAGCATCACCTGCTGGCGGGCGCCGAGCGACTCCTCGCCCCACGCACCCTGCGCGTCGAGCGCGACCTTCACCGCCTGGTCGACGATGCCGGTGTCGCCGAGCGCGACCCGGCCGCTGACGCTGCCGAGCGCCGGGTCGTGCACGTCGGCCCACGCGGGCGGCTCCGCCTGCACCGGTGCGCCGCCGACGAAGTGCTGGATGTTCTTCACGGGTTTCCTTTCCTCCACAGGGTTTCAGACGCCGAGGTGGCGGTCGAGCAGATCGTCGCGCTCACTGAGCTCGCGCGATGTGACCTCGGCGGCGACGCTGCCGCGATCGAGGAAGTAGACGCGGTCCGCGACGCGGCGGACCATGCCGAGGTCCTGCTCGGCGAGCAGGACACCGACCCCCGACTCAGGGAGCCGGCGGATGATGTCGGCGACCTGGCGCACCACGCGGGGCGCCAGCCCCTCGCTGGGTTCGTCGAGCAGCACCAGGCGGGGGTTGGTCATCAGCGCCCGCGCGATCGCGAGCATCTGCTGTTCACCGCCGGACAACGTGCCGGCCCGGTGCCGGCGGCGCTCGGCCAGCCGCGGGAACAGGTCGAAGACCCGCTCGCGCGTCCACGGCTCGTACCCGGGCGGGGCCGGGCGCGCGACGACGTCGAGGTGCTCGTCGACGGTGAGGCTCGGGAAGATCCGCCGGCCCTGCGGCACGTACCCGATCCCGGCCCGCGCGATCTGGTGGGGTTTGCGCCGCGTCAGCTCGGTGTCGCCGAAGCGGACGCTGCCGGCCGACACCCTCGGCACGGACAGCGCCATCACGGCCTTGAGCGTGGTCGTCTTGCCCATGCCGTTGCGCCCGGCGAGTGCGACGGCCTCGCCGCCCGCCACGGTCAGGCTGAGGCCGTCGATCACCGGGTGGCCCTGGTAGCCGGCGGCGAGCCCGGTCACGGTGAAGGTGCTCATGACGCGATCTCGCTTTCGTCGTCGCGCTCGCCGAGGTAGACCTCGCGCACGGCGGGGTGGTCGCGGATCTCCGCGGCGCCGGCGTCGGCGACCAGGCGTCCGTTGGACAGGCACAGCACCCGGTCGACGAGGCCGAGGACCAGGTCCATGTCGTGTTCGATCAGGAGCACGGTGACGTCTTCGGGCAGCTGCCGCACCGCGTCGCCGATCACCACCCGCTCCGCCGCGCCGAGCCCGGCGGCGGGTTCGTCGAGCAGCAGCACCCGCGCCCCGGTGGCGAAGGTGACCGCGAGCTCGACCAGGCGCTGGCGGCCGTAGCCGAGCTCGTCGACGCGGGAAGCTCGCCACGTCTGCAGGCCGAACCGGCTCAGCACGCCGGCGACCTGGTCGCCGTCGCGCGCCGCCAGCCGCACGTTCTGCTCGACGGTGAGCGTGCCGAACAGCTCCGTGATCTGGAAGGTGCGCCCGATGCCGAGACGCGCGCGGCGACGCTCGGAGATCCTCGAGAGGTCCTTGCCCTCGAAGGTGACCCGGCCCTGGCTGGCGCGCTCGCTGCCCGCGATGACGCGGAACAGCGTGCTCTTGCCGGCGCCGTTGGGGCCGATCACCCCGACCCGCTCACCCTCGCCGGTGGTGAAGGACACCGCGTCGAGGGCCCGCAGCCCGCCGTACTCGCGGCCGACGTCGTCCAGTGCGAGCGTCATCGCACGCCTCCTTGGTATTCGCGGGAGAGCACGGGCTGGGACAAGTACTCCGCGTACGTGAGACCGCCGGTCGCACCGACGTCGGGGATGGTCGAGGTGACGGTGTTCCACGGTTTGCCGTCGGGGCCGGACGTCACCTCGCGCAGGTAGACGCTGTAGACGGGCTGGCCGCGTTCGTCGACCCGGATCGGGCCGAACACGCTGTCGGGGTAGGAGATCGTGCGCATCGTGCGGACGAACGCGCTCGCGTCACCGACCTTGCCGCCGTTCGCGACGAGCGCGCGGGCCGTCCAGTCGGCGGCCAGGTACCCGCTCGCGGCGTAGTAGCTGGGCAGTTTGTGGAACTTCTGCCGGAACGCGCTCGTGAACTGCTGCGTCGCCGGGCTCGGCCGCCCTTCGGCGAAGTGCCCGACCGAGACCAGGCCGAGGGACTGCTTGCCCACGCCGCGCAGCACCGCCTGGTCGAACGACGGATCGGAACCGAGCAGCGTGGCCTGCCCGGTCATGCCGAAGTCGCGCCAGGCCTTGAGGAACTTCACGCTGTCGGCACCGATCAGGCCGACGAACACCGCGTCCGCCCCGATCTGGCGCAGCTGCGAGATGAACGGGGCGAAGTCGGAGCTGCCCAGCGGCGGCCACAGCTGCCCGGCCAGCGTGCCGCCCGCCGCCCGGTAGGTGCCGGCGAAGCCGCCGCACACCTGCTGGCCGAAGGCGTAGTCGGAGCAGATCGTGGCCACCCGGCGGTGGCCGTGTTCCGCCGCCCACCGGCCCAGCGGCGCGTTGAACTGCGGCGCGGTGCCGGTGACCGGGAAGACGGTCGGATAGTCCTTGTGCACGAAGATGTCGCTGGTGGGGATGGGGTAAACCAGCGGCACCTCGGTGGTTTTGACGTACTGGCCGAGCGCCACGCCGACGTTGCCGGCGAGCGGTCCGATGACGAGATCGGAGCCGGCTTGCTCGACGAGGCGCTTGGTGACCTGGACGCCCGTTTCGGTGGAGCCCTGGTCGTCCTCGACGAGGAGCTTGACGTCGCGGCCGGCCATCCGGCCCTGGTTCTGGTCCAGCCACAGGGTGAGCCCGTCGCGCATGTCCTGGCCCGCTCCGGCGAGCGAGCCGGACAGGCTGTCGACGAACCCGACCGTGAGGGGGCCGCTGGTGCGTTGCGCGGCGGCGTGGTCGGCGGCCGGCGGCGCGCACGAGGCGAGCGCCGGCAGGAGGCAGAGCGCGCCGCAGAGGACGCGCGTGCGCAGGATTCGCATCGGTTCTCCTCGGCTAGCTCGTGGCGGGACGACGGCTTCGCAGCCGGTCGCGCAGGGTTCCGGTGATGCCTTCACGGGCGAAGAGCACGACGACAATGAGCACGACGCCCATCACCGTCGGCCAGCGCGGGGTTTCGGCCGAGACGGCCGCGCGCAGCACGGTGAGCAGGACCGCGCCGACGATCGGCCCGACGAAGACCCCGGACCCACCCGTGAGGACCATGAGCATGAACAGGATCGACGTGGACAGGTAGGCGGTGGACGGGCTGACGACCGGGTAGTACCCGGCGTAGAGCACACCCGCGACGGCCATGACCGCACCCGACACGAGGAACGCGCCGAAACGCTGCGTGGGGGCCGAGTAGCCGATGCTGGTCAGCCGGGCCGCGCTGTCGCGGGTGGCGCGGATGCGCAGCCCCGCCTTCGACCGCGTGAACAGGTACAGCAGCACCGCGACGACGACGAGCACGGCCAGCGCGAGCCAGTAGTACTGGTAGTAGCGGGTGAACCCGCCCGGGCGCAGGCCGCTGACGGCGCCGTTCTCGCCGCCGGTCACGGCCGACCAGCGGTGCGCGAGGCCCCAGATGAGCATGCCCTCGGCGAGGGTGATCATCAGGAAGTACATCCCGGTGGTCCGGACCGCCGCGATCGCGAAGGCCGCGGTGAACACGAGGGTGACCGCGATCGCGACCAGGGCCGAGGTGAAGAACCCGAGCCCGTACTGCGTTTGCGTGAGCGCGGCGGTGTAGGCGCCGGTGGCGAACAGGCCCGCGTGCCCGACGGAGACCAGGCCGCCCTGGCCGATCAGCACGTTCAGCCCGAGCGAGGCGATCGCGAAGATCACGGCCTCGGTCGCGATCCCGATCCAGTACTGGCCGGTGAGGTAGGGCAGGACCACCCCCGCCGCGACGGCGGCGACGAGCAGCAGCGTGCGGGAGGTCGTGGAGGTCAGCGCCGTCATCCGAGCCGCCCCTCGAGGATCCCGCGCGGGCGCAGCACCAGCACGAGCAGCATCGGTCCGAAGAGGACGAAGTAGAGCAGGTCCGGCACCAGTGCGACGCCGAAGCTGTAGAGCAAGCCGACGACGAGGCTGCCGACGACCGCACCGGGCAGGCTGCCCAGGCCACCGACGACGACCACGACGAGGGCGAACAGCAGCATCTCCGCGTCCGCGCCCGGGTAGGTCCCGAAGAACACTCCCCCGACCACGCCGCTCGCGCCGGCGAGCAGGGCACCGAGGACGAACACCCCGGCCGCGACCCGCCGCACGTTCACCCCCAGCGCGCCCAGCATTTCTTCGTCGTCCACGCCGGCGCGGATGATCGCGCCGACCTTCGTCCGCTTCAGCAGCAGCCACAGCACCGCGAGCACGACGAGCGCGGCGACGATCACCGCCAGGCGGAACCGCGGCACCACGAGGTCGCCGAGCCCGACGCTGCCGGCCAGCCACGCCGGGGGCGCGATGGTGAGGGAGTCACCGCCGAACTGCGCGAGCGCGAGGTCGGCGAGCACCAGGGAGATCCCGACGCTGAGCAGCACCTCCGAAAGCTCCTTGCCGCGCACGCGGCGGTAGACGAGGCGCTCCAGCACCCCACCGCCGACGGCGACGCCGAACGCTCCGGCGGTGAGCGCGAGCAGCCAGCTCCCGGTGGCGCCCAGGGTCACCAGACCCAGGTAACCACCCCACAGGTAGAAGGAACCGTGGGCGAGGTTGAGCACGCCCATCAGGCTGAAGATCAGGGTGAACCCGCTGGCGACCAGGAAGAGCAGGCCCGCGAAACTCAGGCCGTTGAAAGTCGTCAGCGCCAACTCGCTACCGGACACCGTTGTCCTCCTCGAGTGATGGCAGCCCCGGGGTGTCGGGCGGTTCGGGCCAGCTGCGCCCGGCGGCCTCGTCCAGGGCCCGGACGACGCGTTCGGGTGTCAGCGGCTGGTGCCACACCCGTGCGCCGAAGGGGGAGAGCGCGTCGTTGACCGCGTTGTGCACGGCCGCGGGTGCGCCTGCGGCGCCGGCTTCGCCGGCACCTTTCACGCCCAGGCTGGTGACCGGGCTCGGGGTTTCGATGTGGGTGATGCGCACGTCGGGCAGCTCGGGCCCGGTCGGCATCAGGTAGTCGAGCAGCGTCGAGGTGAGCAGCTGCCCGTTTTCGTCGTAGTGGAGCCGTTCGAACAGCGCGCCGCCGACGCCTTGCGCGACGCCGCCGCGGATCTGTCCGTCCACGATGGACGGGTTGATGAGCACGCCGCAGTCTTCGACGCACGCGTAGTCGACCAGGTGCACGAGCCCGCTGTCCTCTTCGACCTCGACGACCGCGGCGTGGGCACCGTTGTTGAAGGTGACGTTCGGGCCGCTGTACTCCCCCGTCACCGACAGTCCGATGCGCAGGTCCTCCGGCAGGCGGTGCGTGCGCCAGTGCGCGATCTCGGCGATCTCCTCCACGCCCAGGCGGGCGTTCGGGGCGCCGACGACGTGGACGACACCATCGTCGATCTCCAGGTCGGCCGGATCCACTTCGAGCAGGTGCCCGGCGATCGCGAGCATCCGTTCCTTCACCTCACGCGCGGCCGACGCGGCGGCACCGCTGCTGACCACGGCCGAGCGGCTGGCCCACACGCCCGTGCCGTGCGGGACGACGGCGGTGTCGCCGCTGATGACGGTGATGCGGTCGAACGGCACCCCGAGGTGATCGGCCACGACCTGCGCCGCGGTCGTCTGCAGCCCCTGGCCCTGGCCGGGGGTGCCCAGCAGGACGGTGACGGAGCCGTCGGCCTCGACGCGGACCTCGACCTGGTCGTGCGCGGTGATCGGGGCGCCGCGCTTGCCGTAGAACATCACGCCGGGCGCGGTGACCTCGACGAAGCACGCGAGCCCGACGCCGAGCAGCCGCCCGCGTTCGCGTGCCTCGGCTTTGCGCTTGTCCAGGTCGGGCCCGGTGGCGATCATCGAGAGCAGTTTTTCCAGCGATTCCTGGTGCGAGCCGCTGTCGTAGACCTGGTTGGTGACCGACGTGTACGGCAGCTCGTCGGGCGTGATCAGGTTGCGGCGGCGCAGTTCCGCGGGGTCGAGGCCGAGCCGGCGCGCGGTCTCGTCGAGCAGCGTCTCCATGGCGAGGATCGCGACCGGGTGCCCGACGCCGCGGTACACGGCGAGCGGCGCCTTGGTGGTGATCGCGACGCGCACGTGTCCCGAGTAGACCGGGATCCGGTACGGGCCGGGCATGATCGTGGCGACCTGGATGCCTTCGGTGACCATGCTGCGCGGGTAGACGGAGAACGCGCCGCCGTCGCTCACGACTTCCGAGCGCAGGCCGAGGATCCGGCCGTCGGCGGTGACGGCGATCTTGGCGGACACGCGTTCGTCGCGCGCCTGCGTGTCCGACTGCAGCGATTCGACGCGATCCTGGATCCACTTCACGGGGCGGCGCAAGAGGATGCTGGCCGCGCACGTGGCGACCTCGTCGGAGTAGACGTGCGCCTTCATGCCGAACGCGCCGCCGACCTCGTCGGTGATCACGCGGATCGTGCTCTCGCGCAGCCCGAACAGCTCGGCGAACACGGACTGCAGCATGTGCGGCGCCTGCGTGGAGATCCGCACCGTGAGGGCCTTCGCCGACGGGTCGAACTCGGCGACCACGCCGCGCGGTTCCAGTGCGACGGCGGTGTGGCGGGCGGTGCTGATGCCGGTCTCGACGACCACGTCCGCTTCGGCGAACGCGGCTTCCACGTCACCCGAGCCGAAGGTGGCTTCGAAGGCGAGGTTGGACGGCAGCTCGTCGTGGACCCGCACCGTGGCGTCGTCGAGCGCGGCGATCGAGTCGACGACGGCGGGAAGTTCTTCGTATTCGAGGTCGATCAGCTCGAGCGCGTCCTCGGCGACGGCGCGGCTTTCGGCCACGACCAGCACCACCGGCTCGCCGACGTAGCGCAGCTTGCCGGTCGCCAGCGGCCGCTGGTCGCCGCTGACCAGGCCCGGCCAGTCGAGCAGGCCCTTCCACGAGCGGCACATCGGGTTGAAGTCGTCGGCGGTGAACACGGCGACCACGCCGGGGGCCCGCCGCGCGGCCTCGGTGCCGATCGAGGTGATCCGCGCGTGCGCGACCGGCGCGCGCAGGAACGCGGCGTGCAGGCAGCGGGCGGGCGTGACGTCGTCGGCGTAGCGGCCGCGCCCGAGCAGGATCTTCGGGTCTTCGACGCGCTTGACGCGGCGGCCGACCCAGCCGTCGGTGATGCTCACGACCGCGCCTCCCGCAGCTGCTCGGCGTATTCGGCGACGGCGTCGACGATCGGGGCGTAACCCGTGCAGCGGCACAGATTTCCCGACAGCCGTTCGCGGATCCCGTCGCGGTCGAGATCCGGGTCTTCCTCCAGCGCGGCGAGAGCGGCCATGAGGAAACCCGGCGTGCAGAACCCGCACTGCAACGCCTGGTGCTCCCAGAACTTCTGCTGCAGCGGGTGCAGCACGTCTTCGGTGCCGGCGGTGGCACCGAGCCCTTCGACGGTGTCCACAGCGGCTCCGTCGGCCTGCACGGCCAGCGTCAGGCAGCTGCGCACGGCGGTGCCGTCGAGCCGCACGGTGCAGGCACCGCACACGCCGTGCTCGCAGCCGAGGTGCGTGCCGGTCAGTCCGAGGTCGTGGCGCAGGAAGTCGGCGAGTGTGGTGCGCGGGGTGGTGCGCGCCGACTCGGCTTTGCCGTTCACCGTGAGGGTGACCGGCGTCGGTTCGTTCGCGTCAAGCACGGGCACTCTCCACTTCGGACTGACAACGCGCGCGGGCTTCGGCGAGCGATCGGACGACGAGCCGCGTGCCGGCGCGGCGGCGGTAGGTGACGGAGCCGTGGAGGTCGCCGAGGACGTCGATGTCGTCGAACGCGTGCTCGGCGGCTTCGGCGAGCACGGCGTCGTCGAGCAGCTGTCCTTTGAGGACGTTCTCGGCCGCGGTGGCGCGACGCGGGGTGCCGGCGATCCCGAACAGCGCGAGGCGAGCGTCGGTGCAGCGCCCGTCCGCGTCGGCGTCGAGGATAGAGATGACCCCGACGAGGGCGAAGTCGCCGCTGCGCCGCGTGATCTCGCGGATCGACCAGCCGGCCGTCCGCGCCAGCAGCGGCAGCTCGGCCCCGGCGACGACCTCACCCTCCTCGAGCGCGGTCAGGTAGGGACCGGCGAAGAAGTCGGCGGCCGCGATCCGCCGGCGGCGTTCGGCGCCGGCGACCCGGACGGAGCCGCCGAGCGCCAGCAGGAGCGCGGGCAACTCGGCCGCCGGGTCCGCGTGCGCGAGCGAGCCGCACACCGTGCCGCGGTTGCGGATCTCGGGGTGCCCGACCTGCGCGAGGCACTCCGCCACCAGCGGGTGGCGGCGCCGCGTCTCGGCGTCGGTCTCCACCGCGCGGGTGGTGACCGCGGCCGACACGACCAAGCCGTCGGCGTCGCGGAAAGCGTGTCCCTGCAAGTCTTTCGCGGTGGTGATGTCGATCAGCACGGCCGGGTTCGACATGCGCAGGGCCATCACGGGGAGGAGACTCTGGCCACCGCCGAGCACTCTGGCGTCGGGGCCGTGCTCCGCCAGCACCGCCACCGCTTCACCGAGCGATTCGGCGCGGTGATAGCCGAAAGGTGGCAGTTTCACCGGCTCGTCTCCCTTGCCGTTGTTCGAAATGCTGAACGCCGTTCGATTTGCAGCACAAGTGTCGGGATGGCGTGTCCGGATGTCAAGCGCGCCGTGACGGTTCGGCGGCGGCTTGCGCGCCACGTGTATTGTCCTGAAAAGTCCGATTCAGTCCAGGAGGGCGGTTCAGGAGATCAACGGCTGACCCGGCAGGTGGCCGGGGTCCGGCGGCACGTCGTCGGCCACCGCCCGCACGGAGAACCCGCCTTCGCGCCGTGGTCCCGCGCAGAGCCGGGCACCGGCGGAGGCGAGCCGGTCAGCTAGGCCGTTGCCGTGCGCCGCGGGCGCGGCGCGGCCGTCGTCGGTGATCTCGACCCAGGTGGGGCCGAAGCGGATTTCGCGGCGCGTGGCGCCGCTGTGGCGGATGACGTTGGTGACGGCCTCGCGGGCGACGAAGGCGAACGGCTGCTGCAACGTCGTCGACCGCGTGCGGCGCGATGAGCCGGACGCCGGCGGCGGAGAGGGCGCCGCGGACCCCGGCGAGTTCGGCGGCGAGCGACGCGCGGCGGAAATCGGTGACGGTGGCGCGCACCTCGGCGAGCGCTTGGCGCGACAGGACTTCGACCTCCCGCACCTCGCCGAGCGCCTGGTCGGCGTGCTTGCCGCTCTCCAGCATCCGGCGGGCGAGGCCGGTTTTGAGCGCGATCGTGGTGAGGCTGTGGCCGAGCACATCGTGCAGGTCGCGCGCGACGCGGCTGCGTTCCCCGGACACGGCGAGCGTGCGGACCTGCTCGCGCGCGGCGCGCAGTTCGGCGACGGTGCGGCTCAGCCGCGTCGCGGAGATCAGGCCGAGCGCGAGGAGCACGGTGTCGCCGATGTCCGGACTGCCGCGCACGATCGTCGTGGTCACGAGCACCAGCCCGGCCACGCCGAAACCCAGCCCTTGCGCCGCGCGCACCGGTAGCAGCACCACCGCCGCGGCGATGGCGTACGCGGTCAGGGTCAGCAGCTCCGGGCGCCGGACCAACACCGGCAACGCCACTCCGCATGCGAACAGCGCGGCCACGACCAGCACGCGCAAGCCCGGCCGCAGCCGCAGGCCGAACACCAGCGCGGCGAGGAACCCGGCCGGGTAGACCGCCGCGACCACCAGCGCCGGGACGCGCACGGCCGGGGCCGCGTCCGCTTCGGCCGGGATCTCGATCCACAGCCAGGCGAGGAACAACGTGAACGGTCCCAGCTCGCGCACCAGCGGCCAGACGCTGGTGCGCGCCGGGTCGCGGACCGGCCAGGTCACAGCCGGCCCCGTTCGTCGGCCGGTCACACGGCTTCGGCCCGCGTGGTGGCCTCGAGGTTGCCCATCGCCGAGGACAGGTAGTTGCGCACCGTGCCCGCGGACAGGTGCAACCGCGCGGCGACGGCCGCGACGGTGCTGCCGTCGCGGGCAGGCCTCCAGCACGTCGCGTTCCCGGTCGGTGAGCGAACTCGGGCCCAGGGTCAGCGACTCGGTGGCCGGCGACGGATCGATCACCCGCAGTCCGGCGTGGACGCGGCGGACGGCGTCGATCAGCTGCTCCGGCGGGCAGTCCTTGACCACGAACCCCGAGGCGCCGGCGACGAGAGCGCGCGTGAGATATCCCGGTCGGCCGAACGTGGTGTACATCAGGATCCGGCAGCCGGGCAGCTCGGCGTGCGGCTCCGCCGCGACGTCGAGGCCGTTCTTGCGCGGCATCTGCACGTCGAGCGGCGCGGCATCGGGCCGCGTCGCGCGGGCGGGCGCGAGCAACTCGTCGCCCGAACCAGCGCGCCACCACCCGGATGTCGTCCTCCAAGTCCAGCACCGCAGCGAGCGCGCCGCGGACCAGCCCCTGGTCGTCCGCGACCAGCACCGTGCTCGCCACGAACCGAACGCAGCCGGTGAGGCGGCTCGCCAGTGCTGACAGTTGTCAACCGGATCCGGTGACCGATCGCCCCACGCCGGGGGCCGGGCCGTGCCCAGCGTCGGACGCACCGACCGACTGGAGGGACCCATGACACTGCCGACCACGGCCAGGGCGAGCCGGATCGCCCGCCTCAAAGCGCTGTTCCCCGCGCTGCTTTGTGACGTGCTGCTGCCGGGCGTCCGCTACTTCACGTTGCACGCCGCCGGTGCCGGCGACCTCGTCGCACTGTCCGCCGCGTTGCTGATCGGGCAGTTGCTGCGGCTGCGCCGGATGCAGATCCTCTCGGCGGTGATGCTCGGGGTGTTCGTGCTCGGCGCGACCCTGCTCACCGGCGACGTGCGCCTGCTCGTGCTCAAGGATTCGTTCGTCACCGGTGCGGTCGCGCTCGTCTTCGTCGGCACGACGCGCGCCGGCCGGCCGCTGCTGTACCTGCTCGGGCGCAAGTTCGAAACCGCCGACGACCCGGCGAAGGTCGCCGCGTTCGACGAGCGCTGCGCGACCCACGCCCCGACCCGGCGGCACTTCCGGGTGCTGAGCTGGGCGTGGGGCCTCGGGCTGCTGCTCGAGGCGGCGGTGCTGGCGGTGCTGTGTTTCGTGCTGCCGATCGAGACGATCGCGGCGCTCTCGCCCGTCCTGCTGTTCGGCACGCTCACGGTGATCTACTTCCTCGCGAAGCGCTACCTGGCCACACGAAGAGCGTGAGTCCTCAGTGGACGGGCAGGATCCGGCGGTCTCGCAGGACCCGCAGCCAGTGGCGGAACGACTCCTCGGTGTCCCAGGTTTCCGTGAAGCCCGCCTGGTGGATCTTGACGGTGCTCACGAACGCCGGCGGCGGCGGGGTTTCGGCGCCGGCCGCGAAGTGGAAGTCGGCGTAGTGGTGGGATTCGCCGAGCAGCGCGGGCAACGGGGTGGGGCGCAGGCCGTGGGTGGCGACAACGCGCTCCCAGGTGCCGGACTGTGCGGGCAGGAACTCCGCGAGCCGCAGCGGCGTGTCGGGGGCGGGGTCGACGCCGAGTTCTTCGGCCAGCGCGGGCCACAGGTCGCGCCACGCGAAGACCTCGCCGTTGGTGAGGTTGAAGTGCTCGTCGCGCGCGGCGGGAGCGGTCGCGGCCCAGACCGCGGCATCGGCGACGAGGCGGACGTCGACGGCTTCGCTGACGTAGGGCGCACCACCCGGGAAGCCGAACGGCAGTCCTTCGGCCCGGCAGATCGCGGCGTAGGCACCGATCACCGGCGGCAGGTTCATCGCGACGCCGTGGGTCGGGCCGACGACCAGCTGCGGGCGCAGGATCGTCCAGCCGAAGCCGCGTTCGGCGGCGACCGCGCGCAGGTGGTCTTCCTGCAGCCAGTAGAAGTTGTCGTGGTCGTCGCGCGGCTCGCGTTCGCGGGCGGGGATGCGGATCGGGTGCCGGTGCACGCCGTAGGCCTTGGTGCCCTGCAACAGGGTCGCGTGCTCCAGCGGCGCGCCGGCGAGCGCCGCGGTGAGGGCGCGCAGCATGCGGTCGTTGGTCCGCATCTGGTCCCGGTCGCGCCAGCCGCGCACCAGGCCCGGCTTCTCGAACACGGCGGTGTAGACGAGGTGGGTGACGTCGGCGAACCGCGGCGCCGCCGCGCTCACCGCCGCGGCGTCGGTGAGGTCGAGGGGCACGTGCTCGAAGACGGCGTCCGTCTCCGGGGCGCGCCGCGAGACGGCCAGCACGTCCCAGCCGGCCTCGGCGAACGCCGTCACGCAGGCCGCGCCGACGAGGCCGCTCGCGCCGGCGACGAGGACGGTCACCGCCGCTCCCCCGGCATCGTCCGGTCGGCCGCCGTGCCGGCGAGCCAGCTGCCGGCGCCGCCAGTGGGGCGCAGCAGTCCTTCCTGCACCACGGTCACCACGAGTTCTCCGTTCTCGTCGGACAGCCGGCCCGACGCCAGGCCGCGCGCGCCGGTCATCACTTCGGCTGTCTGTTCGTACCGCAGCCACCGGTCGGCGCGTGGCGGGCGGTGGAACCACATCGTGTGGTCGAGGCTGACGCCGTCGAACTCACCGTCGGCGTAGACCACGCCGAGCGGCAGGAGCGCCGTTTCGAGCAGCGTCATGTCGGAGGCGTAGACCACGGCGGCGGCGTGCAGCAGCGGATCGTCCGGCAGTGGTCCGTCGGCGCGGACGAGGGTGGTCTGGCCGCGGCGCGGCCGGTCGCGCAACGTGGGGTCCAGCGGCGGCGGTGGGTCCACGTAGCGCAGGTCGATCGGGCGGGACCGGGTCCACAGAGGACTGAGCCGGTCGCGCCGGTCGCCGAAGCGGTCTTCCCAGCGGGGCAGGGTTTCCGGGTCGATCGCCGCCGGGGCCGGGTCCGGGTACCGCGGGCCGGGCTCGGGCAGCTGGAACGACGCCGTCGCGGTCAGGATCAGCTTGCCGTCCTGGCGCAGTTCGACGCTGCGCAAGTCGAAACCGCGGCCCTCCTTGACCGTGGTCACGTGCAGCTCGATCGGGACGCCCGTGCGGCCGGGCCGGACGAAGCGCGTGTGGAGGCTGTGCACCGGGCGGTCGGCCGCGACGGTCCGGCCCATCGCGACGAGCGCCTGCGCCGCGACTTCACCGCCGAAGAGCCGGTGCAGCGGGTCGTCGCCGCCGGGGTCGCGGAACACGCCGGGCGCCACGGGGTCGAGGTCGAGGCGCGCCAGGAGGTACCGCAGCGCCGGGCTCCTCATGCCGGTCCTGTCGCGAGGAGCGTGGCGGTGGCCGAGACGACGGGCTCGCCGCCGGCGCCGGTGATCAGCTGCGTGACGTCTGTGAACCGCAGTTCGCCCGCCCGGCCGGTTTTGCTGGTGCGGCCGGTGATCCAGTGCCGCGAGCGCACGGTTTCCCCGGCGACGAGCGGGCGGTGGTAGGCGAAGGTCTGTCCACCGTGGACGACGGGCCCGGTGCTGCGGGCCCAGCGCGCCGAGTCGGCCACCGGGTCCGGGCGCGCGCCCGCGGCGGGTTGCTCGTCGGGGTACCAGCCGAGGGCTGGCAGGGCGAAGGCGAGCGTCGGGATCCCGGGCACGGCCGCCAGTCCGGCTCGCTCGGCGGCTCGGGTGTCGTACCAGAACGGCGCCCGCGCCCCGACCGCCCGCGCGAGCTGCGTGAGGGCGCCGCGTTCGACGCGCAGCCGGTGGTCGGCGACCGGCGCGTCGGTGGGCTCGACCGGCGGTGGCGGTGGCGAGCCGAGGTCGACCTCGGCGGTCAGGGCCACGGTGTCGCCGCAGGTGACGGTGAGGCCGGCGCCGCCGGGTCGGTCCTTCGCCGTAAGGCTGATCGGCGTGTCGAGGTAGACCGGCGCACGGAAACGCGCGCGGCAAGCGGTCAGCCCGGCCGCTCCGGCCTCGTCGGCCAGGTGCGCGAGGACACGCCCGAGCGTCAGCATGCCGTGGGCGACGAGGCCGGCGAACCCGGCGTCGCGGGCGGCCCGCGCGTCGTGGTGGATGGTGTTGAAGTCCAGCGCCGCGCCGGAGTAGCGGACGAGGTCGGTCAGGGTGTAGCACCAGGGTGCGGTCACGGCGTGGCCTCCGGTTCGACGCGCGCCTCGACCGGTTCCGCGTCACCGCAGCGCAGCCGCAGGTCCGGGCCGTCGACGGTGACGGAGACCGTCGAGCCGACCGGCACCGGCGCCCGGAAGCGCAGGGTGACCGCACCCGGGGTACCGCTCGTTTGCAGGGCGTCGCAGGCGAGGGCGAACAGCAGCGAGCCGTGCGTGATCGGGGTGCCGAAGCGGGTGCCGGCCGCGTACTCGGGGTCCAGGTGCAGCGGGTTGTGGTCGTCGACGACGTCGGCCCACGCGGCGATCGTGGCGGGATCGAGGGAAAACGCGGAAACCTCGGTCACTGCGCACCCGCCGGCCAGTCGACCAGGAACCGCACGGACGCGACCGGCGTGGCGCCGGCGTCGCGCAGGTCCGTGACGATCGCGACACGACGGCGGCCCGCGCGTTCACCGACCACAGTGGACTCGATGCGCGCCTGCCACCGGCCGTCGGCGGGCACTTTTCCGCGTGTCGTCTGGGAGATCTCGCGCAGGACCCCGCCGGGCGGCATCGGGCGGCCGCGGGTGTAGGCGAGGCGCCCCACCACGGACGCGAGACCGGCCGGGGGTTCGGTGCCCGACCAGCCCGTGACGGCGCAGTACGCGGGCAGGAGTCCGGGGCCGACGTCGAGCGGGAGCCACTCGCCGTGCGTGTCGAGGTCGGCCACCCGCAGCACCGCGCTCACCGGAACCGCGCCACGGCCGCCTGCACCGCCGGTCCCGTCGCGGACGACGCTTGCGCCCAGGACTCGAACTCCAGCGTCGCGGCGAAGTCCCCGGTCCGGGCGAGGCCGACGGCCTTCTTGATGTCGCGCACGAGTGTGGGATCCGTGGCGGCCCACCGGTCGGCGTAGGCCGTCGCGGCCGCCACCGGGTCGTCCGCCAGCTCCAGCGCGACCCCGGCCCGGACGGCTGCTTCGCCGTCGAGCGCTCCCCCGTCGAGCAGCAGCGCCAATGCCCGCTGCGCGCCGAGCGCGTCGACGAGGAACCACGTGCAGCCACCGCCGGGGTGCAACCCGATCCGCGCGAACGTCGCGGCGAACGACGCGCGCGGACCGGCGATGCGGACGTCGCACGCCAGCGCGAGGTTCAGCCCCGCACCGACGGCGGCACCCTGCACGGCGGCGACGGTCGGGATCGCCAGGTCGCGCAGGCGCAGGAAACTGTCGTAGACCGCGTGCAGATCGCGCCGGAGGTCCGCGACCGCCCGGCCCGTCTCCCCGAACACGGCGGGCAGGTCCGCGCCGGCGCAGAACGCCTTGCCGGCACCGGTGACCACGAGCGCGCGGGCCTCCGCGTCGGCGGCCACGGTGGCGATCGCCTCGGTGAGGTCCCGGCACATCTTCGCGTCGAGGCAGTTGCGGCGGTCAGGGTCGGCGAGGGTGAGCGTCCAGCGCCCGCCGGTGTTCTCGAGGTCGACTTTGCTCATCGTGCGTCCTCCGCTCCGGAAAGGTCTTCGGTCACCCAGTCCCACACCGCGTCCGGGCCGAGCCGGGTGAGCCGCTCGCCCAGCAGCCGCGCCCAGTGGCGTTCGCCGCCGAATTCGTCGCGCCACGACCAGAGCCGGCGGGTGGCCAGGTGCAGCGGGTGTTCGCGGGTCACGCCCATGGCGCCGTGCAGCTGGTGGGCGCCGCGGGCGACTTCGGTGGCCGCGTGCGCCGTGATCACCACGGCCGCCGCCACCCGGTCGAGGTCACCGCTCGCCGCGACCGCCGACGCCACCGCGGTGCGGGCGAGCGTCAGCTGCGACTGCATCCGGGCCAGCGTCGCGCCGACGGCCTGGAACTTGATGAGCGGACGGCCGAACTGCTCGCGCACGGTCACGTGCGCCACGGTGTGTGCGACCGCGGTTTCCAGCGCACCGGCCGTCGCCGCGGCTTGCAGCAGCGCGCCGGTCGCGGCGAGCGACTCCGGCACCTCGCCGATCCGCTCGGCCGGGGCGTGCTCGAACCGCACGGAATCACGCGGCTCACCGGCGAGGTTCGCGCCGGGCTCGAGGACCACGCCGGGTGCGTCCGCCGCGACGAGGACCAGCACCCGCGTCCCGTCCGCAGCTCGGGCCGGGACGACGAACCGCTGGGCCGCACGAGCCCAGTGCACGCGGCTCGCGGTGCCCGACAGTTCCGTGCCGGTGAGCACCAGCTCTTCCCCGGCGCGGGGCAGCACGACGGTCGCCGGGCCCGGGGGCACGGAGTGACCGGCCGCCGCGAGCACCAGGCCGGCCCACGCCGTTTCCAGCAGCGGCAGCGCGACGGTGTGCCGGCCGGCCGCTTCGGCGAACTCGGCCAGCTCCGCCAGGCCACCGCCGGATCCGCCGTGCTCCTCCGGCGTGCCGACGCCGGGCCAGCCGAGTTCGGTGACCGTGGCCCAGACCGCCGGCAGGCTGCCGTCGGGATCACCGCCGTGACCGGACAGCACGTCGTCGGCGACCGCGCGCAGGCCGGACTCGTCGGCCGGGCGGCCCGCGGTGGCGGCCGAACGCGCGATGATCGTGCGCAGCACCTCGGTGGTGCCGCCGCGGATCGTGAACCCGGGCGCGGCGAGCACACCCTGCGCCAGCAACCCCGCTTCGCCCTCGGCGAAGGGATCGGGTTCGACCTCGAGGACCGCGCGGGCCAGTTCGTTGACGTCGCCTTCGAAGGTGGTGCCGAGGTCCTTCAGCACGGCGGCCTGCTGCACGGGCGCGGCGCCGCCGTCGATCGCGATCGCGACCCGCCACGCCAGCTGCCGCAACGTCGCCAGCCGCGCGAGCGCTTCGCCGATGCGCACCGCCGCGTCGGGCGCCGGCGTCGTGGTGTGCGCGACGACGGCGGCGAGCAGCGGGTACGTGCTCAGCACCCGTTCCATGCCGCCGCGTTCGAAGGCGAGCTGCTCGGTGACCTGTTGCCAGCCGTGGCCGGGCTCGCCGAGCACGTGGTCGGCCGGCACGAAGACGTCGTCGAACACGACCTCGTTGAAGTGGTGGTCGCCGCGCAGGTCGAAGATCGGCCGGATGTCGACGCCCTCCGAGGTGAGGTCGACGATGAACTCGGTGAGTCCCTCGTGCTTCGAGCCGCTCGCGTCGGTGCGCGCCAGCACGTACGCGTGGGTCGCGCGGTGGGCGTGGCTCGTCCAGATCTTGCGCCCGCGCACCCGCCAGCCGCCGGGCACCGGCCCGGCGACGGTGTGCACGGAAGCCAGGTCCGAGCCCGATTCCGTCTCGCTCATGCCCAGGCAGAACGACACGTCACCGCGGATGATCAGCGGCAGGTAGGTCTTCTGCAGTCCGGGCGAGCCGTACCGGAGGATGGCCGGGCCGATCTGCCGGTCGCCCATCCAGTGCGCGGCCACCGGCGCGCCCGCGCGCAGCAGCTCCTCGGTGACCACGAGCCGCGCGAGGTTGGACCGCCCGGCGCCGCCGAACTCGGCGGGCCAGGTCATGCCGACCCAGCCGCGGGCGGCGAGCTCCCGGCTGAACTCCGGGTCGTGCCCGCGCAGCCACGCATCGCACCGGGGCGTGAACGCGCCTTGTTCCTGGCGTTCGCGGGCAAAGGCCCGCACCTGCGCCCGCAGTGCCGTCAGGTCCGTCGTCGGGTCCTCGGTCATCGCAGCACCTCCAGTTCCGCGTGCGCCCGGCGCGCCACCGCGTACCCACGCTCTGCAGCCTCCGCCAGAACCCGCGCGGCCGCACGGCGATCCTCCGGCGACACGTCGGCGCGCGGCCGCGGCGTGGCGACGTCGACGCCGAGCCCGCGCACGTGGGCGACGAACGCTTCGGCTCCGGGCACGTCCGCGGCCACCTCTTCGAGCTGCGGTTCGGCGCCGAGCCGGACGCTGCCCCAGCGCGTGTGCAGCCGGACCAGCGACTGCGGCCCGGGTGCGGCGGTCACGTGCTCGACGCGGTCCTGGATGCGGCGGAGATCACCGCCGCCGTGCAGCCACACGAGTTCCCGCGCGGCCGCGGCGACGTCCGGCGCGCCGCCGCCCCCGGGCAGCCGCACCGCGGGCCGGTCCCGGGCACCGAGGAAGGAGGAGTTGACGCGGCCCAGCACGTCGATGTTGCTCGCGTCCAGCACGACGCGGTCGAACCGGCGGGCCAGCCCCAGCAGCACGTCGGACGTCGTGGCACGCCAACCCAGAGCGTCGGCGTAGGCCGGGTAGTCGGTGGTGCTCGTCGGCACGGCCGCGCCGGCTTCCCAGCACCCGGCGCCCGCTTCGAAGACCTGCACGAACTCCGCGCCGTCGAGCGCGTGGGCGAGGTGACCGGCGAGCACGGGCCAGTGGAAGCCCGTGAAAACCCAGCCACCGCGGCGGAATTCGCGCGCGGCGCGGACGAGGAAGTCGACGGTCGGGGTGTTCACGACGCCACCTCCGCGGCCAGGACTTCGCCGGCCAGCCACTGCCGGAACCCTTCCGGCGTGCGCGAGAGCTCGGCGTAGCGTTCGTAGGCCGCGACATCCCGGTCGTAGCGGCCGGCCGTGCCGTCGGGCGCGACCGCGCCGGGCAGGTGGACGACCGCGTCGACGAGCAGCCCGGGGATCGTGACGCCCAGCGCCCGCACCTGTTCGCCGGGCACGACCTCTTCGGCGACGAGCACCACGCGCTCGGCCGCCTGAGCGGCCAGCGGCACCTCGCCCAGCGGGCCGCGGAGGTGCCCGTTGCCCTGCTCGTCGACCACGTCGACGTGGACGAAGGCGACGTCGGGCCGCTCGGCGCGCACGACCGTGGTGCTGCCGAACGGACTGTCCACAGTGGCCAGCCGCCCGCCGGTCCAGTCCTCGTCGGCGTACCCGGTGCCGGGCAGGCCCGCGACCGGCAGGAACGGCACGCCGTGCGCGCCGGCGGTCAGCGCGCTGCTGAACAAGCCGAGGCTCAGCTCGTGCAGCTCGACCGTGCCGGCACCGGATTCGGCCAGACGGCGGAAGTTCCACGCCGGCGCCGGGCCGACGGGGCTCCAGCAGTGCCCGAAGGTCGCCGACCGCAGCACGCGGGCACCGAGCAGCTGGTCGAGCAGCAGCCCGCCGGAGGCGATCACCGCGTCGAGGTCGTGCAGGCCCTGGCGGATCAGCTCGTGCCCGACGCTGAACAGCTGCGCGCCGAAGTTGCCGAGGTACACCCGCGTGCCGGGGCGGACGTGGGTCCGCACGGCGTCGGCCAGTGAGGTCGGGTCGGTCACCGGTAGGCCTCCGGCAGCATGTGCAGGCCCGCGCCGAGGTGCGCGCCGCCGTCGATCTGCAGCAGCTGGCCGGTCATCAGCGCGCCGGCGGGGCTGGCGAGGAACGCGACCAGCTCGGCGACGTCGGCCGTCGGAGTCGGCTGTTGCATCGGCGTGGCCTTGTGCACGAGGTTGCCGAGCACGTGCTCACTCGCCTCGTCGTTGAGCGCGTGGGTGAGCACGGTGCCGGGGCCCACGCAGTTGATGCGGATCCCCGCGGTGGCCCATTCGAGCGCGAGGGTGCGGGTCAGCCCGAGCACGCCGGCGCGGGCGGCGATCGAGTGCGCCATGCCCATCCCGCCCCGCTCCACTCCGGACAGCGACAGGTTCACGACGCTCCCCCGCGTCCGCGCGAGGTAGGGGTGCGCGGCCTTGGTCAGGTGGAAGATGCTGGTGAGGTTGAGGTCCAGCACGGAGTTCCAGCCGTTGACCGAGATGTCGAGCGCCTTGGCGAAGAACTGGCCGCCGGCGTTGTTCACCAGCAGCCCCAGCCCGCGGCTCTCGCCGACCTCGGTCAGGGCCGCGGTGGCGGCTTCGGTGTCGCGGACGTCGCACACGCGGTGGTCGTAGCTGCCCGGACCGTCGAGCAGGTCGCCGGTCTCCTTCAGCGAGTCCTCGTGCCGGCCCAGGCCGGTGACGTGGGCGCCGAGCTGCACGAGCCGGTGCGTGACGGCGCGGCCGATCCCGCTGCCGGCGCCGGTGACGAGCGCGGACAGGCCGTCGAGCGTGCCGCTCGCGAGCACGCGGGGTTCGGTGGTGGCTGCGGTCATCGCGCTGTCTCCTCGGGTATCACGGTGGCGCGCTGCGGGCGCGCCGGGGCGGGCCGGCGGTGCGGCCGGTGCCCGGAGAACGAGACGGGGTACTGCGGCACGGCCTCGCCGCCGGGTTCGCGGGCGACGACCGCACCCGGCCGCTCGGCCGCCGTCGCGGTGAGCGCGGCGACGGGGTCGCGCACGGGCCCGGCCGGGATGCCGAGCTCGCGCATCCGTTCGTCGACCTCGGCGACGGTGTGGCGGCGGGTCCACGTCTCGACGGCCGCGTCGAACTTCGCGCGGTCGGTGATCCGCTGCGGTGCCGGGGCGTCCGGGCCGTTCACCAGTGGCCGCAGCAGCGCCCAGTGCTTGTCGAGCCCGGCGTAGACGTAGCAGTGGCCGTCGCGGCATTCGTACACGTTGGACGGTGCGGTGGCGGCGTCCCGGTTGCCTTGCCCGGCGGTGAAGGCCGCCTCGTCGGCGGCCAGCAGCGACGCCGGGCCGGTGAGCGAGGCCATGGCGACCTCGATCATCGGCACGTCGATCTCCAGCGCCGGCGCACGCTGGGGATCGAGCAGCGCCATCGCGGTCGCCGTCGCGGCGTGCAGGCCGCTGAACACGTCGGTCGGGTAGCCGGCCGCGATGCTCGGCCGCCCCTGTTCGTCGGCGTTCAGCACGGCGAACCCGCTCACCGCCTGGGCGATCGAATCGAAGCACGTGCGCGGGTCGTCGGCGCCGTACGCGCTGACGACGGTGACCACGAGCCCCGGGTGCTGCGCGTGCAGCGCCGCCGCGTCCAGCCGTAGCCGTTCCCGCGTGCGGCGGCCGAAGTTGAGCACGACGGCGTCGGCGCCGGCCAGCAGTTCGTCGAGCCGCGCCCGGTCGCCGGGAGCACGCAGGTCGAGCGCGACCGCGGTCTTGCCCGTGTTGTACGCGCGGAAGTAGCTGCTCCCGAAGCGGCTGCCGGCCAGCGCCCGCGACGGGTCACCGCCCGGCGGCTCGACCTTGACGACCTCGGCGCCGTAGTCGGCGAGCACCTGCCCGCACACCGCGCCGGCGATGTACTGGCTGAGGTCCACGACCCGCCGGCCGCGCAACGGCTGCGGAGTGCTCACCGCCGCACTCCCGCCGCCTGCCGGCGCAGCAGCTGCGCGGGCCGGTAGCGCGGGTCGCCGGTCAGCTCGGCCATCGAGCGCAGCGCCTCGTACACCGCGGGCGCGCCGGCGAGCTCGAGCGTTTCGAACGGGCCGCGCGGGTGGTTCATGCCGAGCGTCAGCGCGACGTCGACGTCGCCGGCCGAGGCGGTGCCCTCTTCGACCAAGCCGGCGGCTTCGTTGACCATGCAGTACGCGAGCCGGTCGACGACGAGCCCGGGCAGCGCCGGAACCTCGACGGACGCGGCCCCGACGGCGTCCACGACCGCGGTGACCGCGGGCGTCGGCGCCACCTTGGCGACGTCGTCGCGCACGACCTCGGCGAACAGGTCCCCGGCGGGCGCGGGGTGCAGCCGCAGCCAGCCGACGTCGGCGGGCAGCACATCGAGCCAGCGCCCGTCGGAGCTGTCGACCACGACCTCACCCGACACGGCGAGCTTGCGCACCGCGGCGACGTCGCCCTCACCCGGCCCGCCGTGGCAGCGGTACAGCGTGATCACGCGCCTGCCGCTCGTGGCCGGCAGGTCGAAGGCTCCGGCGTCCGGCCCGGCGGTGATGACCTGCGCGTCGGCGCCGTCCGAACCGGGCTCGCGGCGCAGCCGGGTGATCGCGGCACGCGGTTTTTCCGTGGCGTAGTCGTAGAACCCGCGCCCGGCGGCCCGGCCGGTGAAGCCGCTGCGCACGAGTGAACGGGCGAGCGGGATCGGCCGGTAGCGCGGGTCGCCGAACTCGCGCAGCGCCGTCTCCGACGAGCCGAGGTGCGTGTGCAACCCGGTGAAGTCCAGCAGCGTCAACGGTCCCATCGGGTGGCCGAGCCCGCCGGACACGGCCGCGTCGACCGCGCCGGCCGGCACGCCCTGCGTCAACAGCAGCTGCGCCTCGTAGTACAGCGGCCGGCACACGCGGTTGACGATGAAGTTCGGCGAGTCCCGGCACACCACGGCGGTTTTGCCGAGCGCTTCCGCGAGTTCACGCGCGCGCCGCACCACCGCTTCGCTCGTGCCGCCGCCGGCGATCACCTCGACGAGCCGCATCTTGGTGGCGGGGTTGAAGAAGTGCATCCCGACGACCCGCGCGGGGTCGCCGAACGCGTTGCCCATCTCCCCCACGCTCAGCGACGACGTGTTCGACGCGACCACGAGATCGGCCCGCCCCAACCCCGCGACTTCGGCCAGCAGTTCCCGTTTCACCGCCATGTTCTCCACGACCGCTTCCAGGAACACGTCGGCGTCCGGCACCGCCTCCGCGAGCGTCGCGCCCGAGATCGCCGACACCCGCTCGCCCGCCGATTCGGCTTCGGCCCGGATCTTCGCCAGCCCGGCCTCGGTCAGCTCCGGCGAGACGTCGACGACCCGCACCTGCGCCCCGGCCTGGTCGAAGACCCGGCTGATGTCGCGGCCCATCGGCCCGAGGCCCGCGACGACGACCTTCAGCCCCGCGAGGTCGCTCACGCGCCCACCGCCTCGATCACCGCGGCCACACCCATCCCGCCGCCGACGCACAGGCTCGCCACACCCAGTCGCGCGCCGCGGCGTTCCAGCTCGGCCAGCAGCGTGACCACGAGCCGCAGCCCGCTCTGCCCGGTCGGGTGCCCGAGCGCAATGCCGCCGCCGTTGACGTTCACGCGGTCCTCGTCGAGCTTGAGCTCCCGCACGTTCTGCACGATCTGCGCGGCGAACGCCTCGTTGATCTCGAACAGGTCGATGTCGCTCGTGGACAGTCCGGCCGAAGCGAGGGCAGCCGGGATCGCCGCCGTGGGGCCGATTCCCATCATGCTCGGGTCGACCCCGACCGCGGCGAACGACAGGATGCGGGCGCGGGGCGCCAGCCCGTGGCGTTCGACCGCTTCGCCGCTCGCGACGACCAGCCCCGCCGCGCCGTCGGACATCTGGCTCGAGTTGCCCGCGGTCACCGTGCCGTCCTGCTGGAACGACGGGCGCAGCTTCGCGAGGCGCTCGAGGCTGGTGTCGCGCCGGTAGGTCTCGTCGGTCGCGAGGGCACCGTTCTCGCTCTCCACCGCCACGACCTGGCTGTCGAACCGGCCCTCGTCCCAGGCCGCCATCACGCGCGCGTGGCTGCGCGCCGACCACTCGTCCTGCGCGGCGCGGGAAATCCCGAACTCGCGGGACACCTTCTCCGCGGTCTGGCCCATGTTCATACCGCAGATCGGGTCGGTGCCCCCGTCGCGCCAGCCGTCGGCCAGCGTGATGTCGCCGCGGCGCGTGCCTTCCCACCGCAGCGTGTACGGCGCGATGAACGGCATCGTGCTCATGCTCTCCACCGCGACGGCGAGCGCCACGTCGGCGCTGCCCGCGAGCACCGACTGGTGCGCCAGCTGCACCGCTTTGAGCCCGGACGCGCAGGCCATGTTGATCGTCTGGGCCGGCACGCGCTGCTCGACTCCGGCTCGCAGCGCGACCTGGCGGCCCGGGTTCGGGCCGTTGCCCGCCTGGCGGCAGTTGCTCACCACGGCTTCGTCGACGGCGTCGGCCGGCACCCCGGCCCGCTCCAGCGCCGCCGCGCCGGCGAGCCCGCCGAGCTCGACCGTGCGGACATCGCGCAACGCGCTGCCGTACCGCCCGTTCGGCGTGCGGACGCCCCCCACCAGAAACACTTCCCTGCTCATCTTCCGCCTCTCGTTCCTCGCGTGCGTCGGGAAAAGCGCGTACGTCAGCCGGCGCGCACCACCCGCTTCGTCTTGTGCGTGCTGCGCGGCAGGCTGCCCTCGGGCACCGGCTCGGCGACGCAGCGCACGGTCAGCTCCGTGCGCACCGCCGCCGCCAGCCGCGCGCCGAAGTCCTCGGCCACGCCCCGCTCCACCTCGACGCGCAGCTTGATCCCGGTCAGGTACCCGGTCGCGGGGTCGGTGACGTCGTCGTCGAGCACGATCAGGTACTCCCCCGTCGTGCCCGCCGTCCGGCGCACCACCTGCTCCACCGCGCTCGGGAACAGGTTCACGCCACGCACCACGAGCATGTCGTCGGCGCGCCCGACCACCCCGCCCGCGAGCCGCGCGTGGGTGCGGCCGCACCCGCAGCGCGCGCTGTCGCGCACCACGATGTCGCCGGTCCACCACCGCACGAGCGGCGTGGCCTGCTTGTCCAGGTGCGTCAGCACGAGCGCGCCGGGCGTGCCGTCGGGCACCGGCTCGTGGGTGTCCGGATCGACGATCTCCGCGAAGGCGAAGTCCTCGACGAGGTGCCCACCCGCCTGCTCCTCGCACTCCCACGCGATGGGCTGGAACTCGAGGCTGCCGTAACCGTCGAAGCACTTGGCGCCCCACCGGCGTTCGATGTGCGCGCGGGTCGCGGGCACGCCGGCGCCGGGTTCGCCGCCGACCTGGATGCGGCTCACGGCCGAGCCGGTCAGCGGCGTGCCCTTGGCCTCCGCCGCCTCCGCGAGGTGCAGGACGAACGACGGCGTGCCGCTGATCGCCGTGGTGCCGTAGCGGAACATCGTCTCGATCTGGCGCTCGGTCTCGCTCGACCCGCCGGGCAGCACCGTGGCACCCAGGCGCTCGTAGCCGAGCGTCGCGCCGAGCCCGCCGACGAACCACGCGTACCCGAACAGGCACTGGTACACGTCGGTGTCGCGCACGCCCTGCGCGTATCCGGTACGGGCGTAGAGGTCGGCCCACCGCGCCAGATCCGCGGCCGACCACAACACCGGCGCCGGACGGCCCGTGGTGCCGGACGAGAAGTGCACGCGCCGCACGTCGCGCGGGTCGGCGGTCACGTTGGTGCCCCACGGCGCGGCCGCGTCCAGATCGGCGACGTAGTCCGCTTTCGTGACCACCGGCAGGCGCCGCAGGTCGTCGAGGGTGCGCACGTCACCCGCCTCGAACCCCAGCTCCCGCCACCGCGAACGGTAGAAGTCGCTGTGGGCGCCCACGTACTCGAGCTGTTTGCGCAGCGCGGCCAGCTGCAGTTCGCGGATCTGTTCCGGGGGCGCGGTTTCGACCTCGCTCCAGTAGCGGTCGGAGTACGGGCGGACGGTGGTCGGAGAGGTCATGTTCTGCTCCTGCGCAAGCCGTTGACGATGAAGTCGGCGTACTCGTTGGCCACCCGCTGCACGGTCGCGTAGTCCCCGCGCTCGGGGTCGTACCAGAGGCTGATCCAGTTGAGGGCACCCAGCGCCGGCTTCGTGGCCAGCCGGGGATCGACGTCGCGGAACAGGCCTTCGCGCTTGCCCTCGTCGATCACGTCGGCGAACATCTGCTCGTACTCGTCCCGCAGGGCGATCACCTTCTGGTACGCCTCGCGGTGGGCCTGGTTCTCCTGCAGGCGGTGCATCTCCACCGCCTGCACGGCGACCCGCTGGAACGAGTTGCGGGTCATCATCAGCCCGGCGTGGTGGTGCACCATGCGCCACAGCCGGTCGGCACTCGAGATGTCCGCCGTGGCCGCGATGGGCGCGACGCCGGCGATCATCTCCTCCATGCCCGTCTGGACGACGTCGAGGAAGATGTCCGCTTTGGTGCGGTAGTAGTGGTAGACGCGGCCCTTGGTCGCGCCCAGGAGCTCGGCGATGCCGTCGATCGTGGTCGCCTCGTACCCGGTCCGGGTGAAGGCGAGCGCCGCGGCCTCGAGGATCTCCCGGGGCCCCGGCCCGGTCCCGGAGCGGGACGTCCTGCCGGTCATGCGGCGGCCCCGGCGGGCACGAAGGCGAGCGGCCGGATCGGCGATCCGGTACCACCGCGGATGGACAGGGGCGAAGCGGTGAAGAAGAAGTCCCAGACTTCGTCTTCGGCAAGTGTCGAGAGGTTCATGGCCTCCATGATCGGCACTCCGCGTTCGACGAGCAGATGGCAGTGCACCTGAAGCGTCGGATTCGGCATGCGTTCGTAAGCGACGGTGTCGCAGCCACTGGCGACGACACCGTGGTCGGTGAGCCACTGCGCGCCCGAGAGCACCACGCCCGGCGCTCCGGTGTTGGTGCCGAGGAAGGCCGCGTTGTCCTCCCACAGCCCGTCCCAGCCGGTGCGCACGAGCACGACCGAACCCGGCCCCGGCACGGGTTTGTCGGCGAACCACCGCTCGAACAGGTCCGCGTCGACGCCGTCCTCGGGCGTGAGCGGACGCCCCAGCGCGCGGGTGGCGTCCACCAGGTGCCCGCGCCCGGCCATCGGCGCCAGCTCGTGCACGGACACCTCGAGCATGCCCTCCGGGTAGGTCTGGTTCGAGACGATGTCGACTCCGCCGTAGACCTTGCCGAGCTTCGAGACGTGCGCGAGCCCGTCGACGTGGGTGCCGACGTGCCCGCCGGTGGTGATCATCTCCGCGGCCGCGGACACGTCGTCGGGGTACATCACCTCGCCGTGGCGTTTGGTCAGCGAGAAGCTGTACGGCGGGTGGTTGGGGTGGTGCGGCACGCCGGTGTAGAGCTGCTGCGCGAGGTCGTAGACCTTGAACCGCCCCGCGGGCGGGAAGTCGACCTGCTGCTCCCAGGACGCGCTCACCGCGCGGCCCCGGCCTTGAGCGCCTCCGCTTTGATGGCCCGGCCGAGCACCAGCCGCTGGATCTCCGACGTGCCCTCGTAGATCTCGAGGATCCGCTGGTCGCGGTAGAGCCGTTCGGCCGGGCACGGTTTGCAGTACCCGGCCCCGCCGAAGACCTGCACGGCGGTGTCGACCGCGCGGTGGGCGGCTTCGCTCGCGTCGAGCTTGGCCATCGCGCCGAGGATCGAGACGTCGCCGCCCTCCTGGTAGGTGCAGGCGGCGCGGTGGGTGATCATGCGGGCCGCGGTGAGGCGGGTGGCGACGTCGGCGAGCGGGAACGAAATGCCCTGGTTGTCGATGATCGGCGTGCCGAAGGTCTCCCGGCGCGAGGCTTCGCGCGAGGCGACGTCGTACCCGGCGAGGCCGACGCCGATCGACTGCGCGGCCACGGTGATGCGGCCGGCGTTGAGCGTGAGCATCGCGAGTTTCATGCCGCGGTTGAGCTCACCCAGCACCGCGTCCTCGGCGACGACGGTGTCGAGCTTGAGGTTGCTGGTGTTGGTGCCGCGGATGCCCATCTTGTCCTCGAGGTGGTCGATGACCACGCCGTCGGCGTCCTTGTCCACCATGAACGCCGTCATGCCGCGGGTGCCGGCCCCGGGGTCGGTCAGCGCGAACACGACGTAGTGCTGCGACGCGCCGCCGTTGCCGATGAAGATCTTCTCGCCGCGGATCCGCCAGCCGTCCCCCTCGCGGACGGCGGTGGTCCTGATCCGCGCGGCGTCGCTGCCCGCACCCTCCTCGGTGAGCGCGAAGCTCACCGCCTGGCCCTTCGCGAGCCCGCCGAGGTAGCGGCTGCGCTGCTGCTCGGTGCCGGCGAGCACGACGGGGGTGCCGCCGAGCGCGTAGGCGGTCAGGATGGCGCCGGTCGACGCACAGGCCCGCGACACCTCTTCGATCACGGCGCACACCACGTCGAAGCTCGCGCCCTGGCCGCCGTACTCGGTGCCGATGAACAGGCCGGCGAGACCGGACTCGACCAGGACTTCCACGCTCTCCCACGGGTAGCGCTGTTCGCGGTCGAGCTCCTCGGCCAGCGGCGCGAAGTGCTCGGCGGACAGCTTGCGGGCGAGTTCCCGCCACTGCCGGCCTTCCGGGCTCAGCGGCGGCTCCCAGATCACGGACACGGTCGGGCTCCCATCATTCGTCGGCGGCAGCGGTGGCTGCCGGAGAGGCTTCGGCCGCCGGGTGGCGGCGGCGCACGAGCAGGCGTCCCAGCCCCGCGAAACCGTTGGGCGACACCAACAGCACGAGCGCGAGGACGCCACCGAGGACGATCTTGTCGACATCACCGCCGAACGAGGCGAGCTGCTGTTGCGCGGTGATCAGCGCGGCGCCCACCAGCGGGCCGAGCAGCTGGCGACGGCCCGGCAGGATCACGGCGGTGAGCATGAACAGCAGGAACGACGCCGACAGCAGGTCGGGGCTGACGTAGCTGCGCTGGAACGCGTACAGCCAGCCGGCGAGCGCGCTGATCGGCGCGGACACGACGAACACCAGCACCCGCGTGCGGCGCACGTCCACGCCCATCGTCGTCGCCAGGCCCGGGTTCATCTGGGTCATCAGCGCGTTGGCGCCCAGGCGCGAGCGGCGGAAGCGTGCGATGAAGAAGACGACGAGCACGAGCAGCACGTACGCGATCGGCCAGATGTCGGCGTCGGTGCGGGCGACGTACGAACCGCCGATCGCCGGCAGCGTCAGCAGCGGGACGCCGACGATGCCGTCGGACCCGCCGAGGCCGGACACGTTGGACACCACGGACAGCCCGATGATCGCCGTCGCGTACGTGACGAGCGAGAACACGAACTCCCGTGTCCGCAGCGTCGCCAGGCCGACCAGCAGCGCCAGCACCGCCGCGATCGCCAGCGACGCCAGCAGCGACGGCAGCGGGCCCCACCCGGACTTCACCGTGAAGTACGCCGTGGCGTACGCGCCGGCGGCCCAGAACAGCGTGTGCCCGAGGCTCACCTCGCCGAGGTAGGACAGCACCACGTCGGCGCCGTAGGACATCATCGCGAAGATCGCGACGAGCACGCACGTCGTGTAGATCTGCGTGGACCCGCCGAGCGCGGCCGGCACGAGGAACCCCGCCACGGCCAGCACGAGCCAGGCCGAGACGCGCGCGCCCGGGCCCAGCCGCCGCGAACGCCCCGCGGTGCCGTCACCGGAGGAGGTCGGTGCCGGGGCGTGCCCGGCGTGCACTGCGTTCGTCATCGGGCGGTCAACCCCTGAGGTCGGACGATCAGGACCACGAGCAGCACGGCGAAGGCCGCGGCCGTGGAGAAGGCCGGCGAGACGTAGGCGCCGAAGAACGCGGTGAACACCCCGAGCCCGAGGCCCACGAACAGGCCGCCGGTCAGGTTGCCGATGCCCGCGAGCACGACCACGAGGAACGTGATCACCAGCTGGTCGAACCCGATCGAGGTGAGGATCGGGCTGCGCGGCGCGACCACGGCGCCGGCGAGCGCGGCGCACGCGGCGGAGAACACGAACACCCCGAAGTACACCTTGGCCGCGTTGACGCCGTAGAGCTGCGCCAGCTTCGGGTCTTCCGCGACACCGCGCACGACGCGCCCGATGTTGGTGCGGCCGAGCACGAACCACGTGACGCCGTACAGCGCCAGCGCGAGGACCACGATCAGCAGGTCCTGCCCGGTGAACCGCGCCGAACCGACCGCCAGGCCCGCGTTCTGGAACGGGCTGTCGATGATCTGCGGGTTGCCGCCGAACAGCAGCGATCCGCCGCCTTCGAGCAGGTAGCCGAACGCCAGCGTCACCAGCATCAGGCTCACGATGTTCTGGTCCAGGGTGAGCCGGCGCATCAGCAGCTGCATGATCCCGCCGAGCACCGCGACCACCACCACGGCCACCGGGATCGCCGCCAGGTACGGCAACCCGGCTTTGGTGATCACCAGCCACGTGAGGAACGCACCGATCATGTAGAGCTGGCCGTGGGCGAAGTTCACCAGCCGGGCCGCGCCGAGCAGCACGGTCCAGCCGACCGCGAGCAGGGCGTAGCCGGCGCCGAGGGCGAGGCCGTTGACGAGTTGCGCGAGGATCACGACCGGCCCAGCCTTCCGAGGTAGGCGGAGACGATGCGGTCGTCGTCGCGCATTTCGCTGCACGGCCCGGTGCCGACGACCCGGCCCTGCTCCAGCAGGTACAGCCGATCGGCGACCTCGAGCGTGGCGCGCACGTTCTGCTCGACCAGCAGCACCGACAGCCCGCTGGTGACGAGCTCGCGGATGTGCTCGAGCACCTCGACCACGAGCCGGGGTGCGAGGCCGACGGACGGTTCGTCGAGGATCAGCAGCCGCGGGGCCGCGCGCAGGGCGCGTCCGATGGCGACCATCTGCCGTTCGCCACCGCTCAGCGTGGCGCACTTCGCGTGCGCGCGGGCCGGCAGTTGCGGGAAGACGTCGTACACATCGGACACTTCGTAGCGCCGGCCGGCCGCGTCGCGCGGCGGCCGGACCAGGCGCAGGTTCTCCTCCACCGTCATGCGCTCGAACACGCTCTTGCCCTCGGGCACGAGCACCACGCCGAGCTTGGTGCGCTTGTGCGCGGGCAGCGCGGCGACGTCCCGGCCGGCGAGGCGGATCGAGCCGGTCGCGCTGGCCTTGCCGCGCGACCACCCGGCGACGGCGTTGACGAGCGTGCTCTTGCCCGCGCCGTTGGCCCCGGCGACGGCGACGAGCTCACCGTCGCCGACCGTCAGGTCCACTCCGGACAGTGCGGTGCTGCGCCCGTAGCGCACGCGCAGGTCGTCGACTTCCAGCAGCACGCTCATGCGGCCCTGCCCAGGTACGCCTCGAGCACCGCCGGGTCGCGCTGCACGTCTTCGGGCTCCCCGTAGGCGATCGGCTCGCCGCGGTCGAGCACGAGCAGCCGGTCGACGATCTCCATCACCAGGTCCATGTGGTGTTCGATGAGCACCACGGCCAGGCCCCGGTCGCGCAGCTGCAGCAGCAGCTCGGCGAGGTTGTGCATGTCCTCACCGCCGACGCCGGCCGCCGGTTCGTCGACGAGCAGCACCTTCGCACCGGCCCCGTAGGCGAACACGATCGACAGGCACCGCTGCAAGCCGTAGGGGATGTTGTCCGGGAACATCCCGTGGTAGCGGGCCGGGATCCCGAAGTCGGTGAGCAGCTGCGCCGCCGCCCCGCGGGTGCGGGCGCGCTGCTTCGCCTCCCGCCACGGGGTGAAGACGCTGCCGGCCAGCGGCACCCCGTTCTCGACGGCGAACGTGGCGGCCGCGTTGTCCAGCACGGACAGTCCACTGTAGAAGGAGTTCTGCTGGAACGTGCGGCGCAGGCCGCGCCGCGAGAGCCGGTGCGTGGGCACCGAGTCGACGCAGGTGCCGTAGAGCTCGACGGTGCCGGTGCGGCGCACGGTGTTCGTCACCGCCGCGAAGCTCGAGCTCTTGCCGGCGCCGTTGGGCCCGATGATGCCGAGGATCTCGCCGTCGGACACCGTCCAGGACACGTCGCTCAATGCCTGCAGGCTGCCGTAGCGGACACCGAGGTCCGCCACCCGCAGCGCGGGGATCGAGGAGTCGGGAGTGGACATGGCCTCACTGCTCCCAGATCGCGTCGGGGATCGGGATCTCGTCGAGGACCTGGACCTTGCCGCCCTTGACGGTGAACGCGTAGACCTTCGTCTTGAGCTGGCCCTTGCCGGTGAAGGACACGTCGCCGAGCACGGTGCCGGTGAAGCTCTGACCGTGGATCGCGGTGGCCACCTTGTCGCGATCGGTGCCACCGGCCTTCTCGACCGCTTTCGCCCAAACGTCGACGCTTTCGGCTCCGAGGGCAGCGTACTTGTCGGGCAGGTTCCCGGTCTTGGCGGAGAACGCCTTCACGAACTCGGTGTTGACCTGGTTGGCGTTGAAGGGCGCCACGTCGGGGAAGTAGAGGTCGGCCGACAGGAGCCCGTCGACCTTCGCGCCGCCGGCGAGCGAGACGACCTTGGGCGACACCGTGCCCAGCGCGGCGAAGTGCGGCGCCTTCATCCCGGATTCGGCGTACTGGTCGGCCAGCGCGGGCATGCCGGACGATTCCGCGGCGTTGGCGGAGAAGACCACGTCGGGGTTCGAACCGGCCAGCTGCGAGAGCGGCACGCGGAAGTCGGTGCCGGCGTAGTCGAACTTCTGCTGGCTCACCACCTGGATGCCGGCGGGCTGCAGCTGCTTGCCGAGGAACGTGCCGGCGTCGTTGCCGTAGGCGTCGTTCTCCAGCAGCATGGCCACGCGCTTGGCCTTGAGGTTCTTCCCGATGTACTGCGCGGCGGCGTACGCGCCGGCCGCGTTGCCCGCGTTCATCCGCACCGCGTCGGGGTCGGCGTGGCCGATGATCGACGCGTTCTGCGGGATCGACGTGATGTTGAGGACGCCGCCGCGCACGAGCACCGGCTGGATCGCGAGCGTGACGGGGCTGTTCCAGCCGCCCATCACGACGGAAACTCCTTCGTTGACCAGGGAGGTGGCCGCGCTGACCCCGGTGGCGGGGTCGCTCTTGTCGTCCTTGGAGACGATCTGCAGCTGCCGGCCGCGCACGCCGCCGGCCTTGTTGATCAGGTCCGCCTTGGTGGTGATCGCGTCGAGCACGTCCTTGCCGTTGGGCCCGGCGGGTCCGCTCAGCGGCACGATGACGCCGATCTTGAGCGGACCGGACCCGCTGTCGCCCGAGCTGCCGGAGGACGGACTCGCCCCGGTGTTCGCGCAGCCGGCCAGCAGGACCGCCAGGCCCAGAACGGGGAGGAACCTTGTCCGTTTCACGCGAGCCTCCAGTGTCGACCTCGTTGTCGCCATACTTCAGCGTATGTCGAGCAGAAGGTATGTGGTCGGCGATCCGGCGTCAAGAGCCAACCCGTTGGCAGTTATGGCTCTACACAAGGGAAAATGATCATACTTCGGCGTTGACCGAGCGACATACGCTCGCGTATGTTTCCCCTCGGACATACGCCGGGGTACGTCCCTCGGCGCCCTCTGCTCCCGACGAGGAGGCCTCTGTTGGCCGACGACGAGAAGGCGGTGCGCTACGACGTGGACGACCACGTCGCGGTGCTCACGATCGACCGCCCGTCCGCACGCAACGCCCTCAGCACCGACGTCCTGCGCGGCCTGTGCGACGGCCTCGACCGGGCGGAAGCCGACGACGAGGTGCGCGCCGTGGTGCTGACGGGCGGGGCGAAGATCTTCGCCTCGGGCGCGGACATCCGGGAACTGCGCAAGACCTCCCCCGCCGGCTACCTGCAGTCCGAGCGGCTGGCCGCGTGGGCGCGCTTCGGCCGCTTCCCCAAGCCGTCGGTCGCCGCCGTCGCCGGGTACGCCTTAGGTGGCGGCTGCGAGCTGGCGATGTCGTGCGACTTCGTGGTCGCCGCGGATTCGGCGACGTTCGGGCAGCCCGAGATCCGGCTGGGCATCCTGCCCGGTGCCGGCGGCACGCAACGGTGGGCCCGGGTGGCGGGCCGGTTCCGCGCGGCCGAACTCGTGCTCGCCGCGCGCACGGTGGACGCGTGGACAGCGCGGGAGTACGGCCTCGTCTCGCGCGTCGTCCCCGCGGAACGCGTGGTCGCGGCCGGGCTCGCGCTCGCCGGCGAGGTCGCGGCGTTCGGCCCCGTCGCGGCACGGCTGTCGAAGGCGGCGGTGCGCGCGTCGGAGGAACTGCCGCTGGCCGGCGGCCTGGAGCACGAACGCGCGCTCCTCGGCACCCTACTGTCCACAGAGGACCACTTCGAGGGAATCGACGCGTTTCTGGAGAAGCGCGCGCCGCGTTTCACCGGACGATGAGGAGACCGGCACCGATGAGCGAGTTCGTGTTCGACGACCCGGGTGCGGGCCGCCGGCTGGACGAGGACGTCCGCACCGCGCTGGCGAAGGAGATCCGCGGCTGGCGCCGGGCGGCACCGGGCGCGGTCCTGCTGCGGGTGCGCGGCGACGCGTGGCACCACGCACCGGAGGTGGGCGCGGCGGCGCTGGACCGCGACCGCGTCGATGCCGGCTACCAAACTCTGGTCAAAGATCTCTTCGGGCTCGCCTGCCCGGTGGTCGTCGCCCTCGACGGGCGGGTGAGCGGGTTCGGGCTGGCGCTCGCGCTGGCCGCCGACGTCCGGCTCGCCACCGAGCGCACGACGCTGGCGGTCGGCGATCTCAAGGCCGCCGCGCTGCTCGGGGGCACCGGGTGGTTGCTCGGCCGGGCGTCCGGCACCGGCACGTTCGCCCAGCTCGCCTGGACCGGCGAGACGCTGCCCGCCGGCGAGGCCGCCCGCCGGGGTCTGCTCAGCCCGGGTGACGACGACGCGGCCCGAGCGCTGGCGGACCGGCTCGCGGCCGATCTCGCGGGGTCGTCGGCGTTGAAACGCGCGCTGACCACCCGCCAGCGCGGCGAACTGGAAACCGTGCTGGACTACGAAGCCTGGCTGGCCGACGTCGCCGCGGGCGGTGCCGCGTGAGCGCCCTGCTGCCGGAACCGGGCTGGGCCACCGCAGCGGGCCAGGTTTCCCTGCCCGGCGCCGGGCCCGGCGCGGTCGCCGACCGCCTGCTCGCCGGCGAGCTGATCGCCCGCTACGGCTGGGCCTACGACGAACGCGACCGCGCGGCGCTGGCGGCCTGCTTCACGCCCGACGGCGTCTGGCAGGGCGTGACCATGGGCCGCGATCGCGTCGACCCGATCCACGGCGCCGACGCGATCGCCGCCTGGCTCGCCGGGTTCTGGCCCGCGCAGACCGACCAGCGCCGCCACGTCTTCACCAACGTCGTGGCCGGCGAACCCACCGGCGGCTCGATGGTCGCCCACGCGTACCTGCTGCTGCTGAGCAGCCATGACGGCACCACCACCCCGGTGTCCGCCGGGCCGTACCGCTTCACCCTGGGCCGCACCGACCGCGGGCTCTGGCGCATCGCCCACCTCGAAGCGGGGTTCGACGCGCCGTTCTGACGAGCGGGAAAAGTCTTCAGGACAAGGGAAGCCGCCTCAGGGAAACCACGACGGTCACCGCACTCGCGGCCCTGCCCCGCGCCCGGCGAGTGCCGTGCACTCCGACAGCTGCCGAGCCGAGGGGGTAGCGCGGGATCGCGGGCTGGTGGTGCGGGGCTTCACCGGCATGCGAACCACGGGTGAGCTGCAGAGCTCCTCCGGTCCTTCGGACTCGGCAGGTCCGCCACGGTCTGGCCCGCCCGCTGACGCCGTCGACAGCATCACCTCCGGGCGCCACCCGAGACGTTCGGAAGCGGGCTTCGACGCCCCGTTCCGAGTGCTCACGGCACCAGGGGTTCGAGGGCTTGCAGCGCCGGCACCAGCACGGGATTGGTGTGCACCCGCGGCCACAGCAGGTGCAGCTCCACCGACGGGTCGGGCCCGTCCAGCTCGGCCCACGCGACGCCCTCGATGGTCATGCGGGTGGCGGACGCCGGGACGAAGGCGATGGCGTTGCGGGCGGCCACCAGCCAGATCATGGTCTGGATCTGGCTGACCGTGTGGACGACGTTGCGGTGCGCGATGGGCAGCAGCCGGATGACCAGGTCGTAGAAGTAGCGGGCCTGGTCGGGGGCGTACATGATCAGCGGCTCGTTCGCGAGATCGGCGGCGGTGACGCGGCGGCCGGGGGTCGCGAGGCGGTGCTGCGCGGGGACGCAGAGCACGAGCGGCTCGCGGTGGACGAGCCGCGAGGCGAAGGCGTCGGTGTCGAAGGGCGGGCGGGCCAGGCCCAGGTCGATCTCGTCGCGCGACAGCGCGTCGACCTGATCGTTGGTGACCATTTCGGACAGTTCGACGTGCACCTCGGGCAGGGTTTCGGCGAGGACGCTCAGCACGCGGTCGAGGACACCGAACACCGAGGCGCCGGTGAAGCCGATGCGGATGAAGCCGGCCGTGCCCGCGGCGACGCGCCGGGCGCGGTCGGGTGCGCGCCCGGCCAGGGCGAGCAGGCGGCGGGCGTCGACGAGGAAGGCCTCGCCGGCGCGGGTCAGGCGGGCGCCGCGCGTGCCGCGGTCGAACAGCTGCACGCCGACGGAGTGCTCGAGCTTCTGGATGAGCCGGCTCAGCGGCGGCTGCGTCATCGACAGCCGCGCGGCGGCCCGGCCGAAGTGCTGCTCCTCCGCGACCGCGACGAAGCCTTCGAGCTGCCCGAACGAGAAGTCCATACCCCCACGGTATCGGCGCATGCCATTTGGGTGTTGGACCCGCATGATGATCTCTGCTTACGGTCGGGGCCGAGCCGGGCGACGAGGCCCGCCGTCCTCCCGGAGGTCCTCGATGACTCCCTCGCAGAGCGAGCACCTGAACGTCGCCGTCGGCAAGGTGTTCCGCCGCGTGGTGCCGCTGTTCGTGGTGATGCTGATCTGCAACCAGCTCAACCGCGCCAACATCGGTTACGCCCAGGTGCACCTGGAGGCCGACGTCGGCATCGGCGCCGCCGCGTACGGGCTCGGCGCCGGCCTGTTCTTCGTCGCGTACGCGATCTTCGAACTGCCGAGCAACCTGCTGATGGAGCGCTACGGCCCGAAGATCTGGCTGACGCGGATCATGGTCTCCTGGGGCGTCGTGTCCGCCGCGACGATGTTCGTGCACGGCCCGACGTCCTTCTACGTCCTGCGGTTCCTGCTCGGCGCCGCCGAAGCCGGCTTCTTCCCCGCGATCATCTACTACTTCTCGCGCTGGCTCCCGTCCTCGCACCGCGGCCGCGCGACGGCGCTGTTCGTGGCGGGTTCCTCGATCGCGTCGGCGATCTCCGGGCCGCTGTCGGCTCCCCTGCTGTCGCTGCACGGGTTCCTCGGCCTGGCCGGCTGGCAGTGGCTGTTCGTGCTCGAAGGCGCGTTGTCGATCGTCGTCGGGATCTTCGCCTACACGCGGCTCGACAGCCGAATCGCCGACGCCCGCTGGCTCACCGATGACCAGAAGCACGCGCTCACGGCGGCGATCGACCTCGAGGACGCCGGGCGCCGCAACCACCGAGACGGGCAAGGTTTCGCGGTGGCGCGTGCTGCTGCAGCCGCAGATCGTGATCTTCTGCGTGATCTACTTCGCGATCCAGCTGTCCATCTACGCCAACACGTTCTGGCTGCCGACGATCGTCCGGCGCATCTCGGGGACGGACGACACGACCGTCGGCCTGCTGTCCTCGCTGCCGTGGATCTGCGCGGTGGTCGCGATGTACTTCACCGGGCGCGCGTCGGACCGGGTGGGGCGCAGCAAGCCGCTGCTGATCGCGTCGCTCATCGTGGCCGCGGCCGGGACCTTCCTGGCCGCGATCGTCTCGCCGGTGCTCGCGCTGGTGGTGCTGTGCGTCGCGGCGATGGGGTTCAAGAGCGCAAGCCCGCTGTTCTGGACGATCCCGCAGGGCAGCGTGCACCCGATGGCGCTCGCGTCCGTGGTGGCGGTGGTGAATTCGCTGGGCAACCTGGGCGGGTTCGTCGCGCCGTACGGGTTCGGGCTGATCAAGCAGGCGACGGGCCAGGTGACCTGGGGCCTGTACGCGCTCGCCGCGGCGTGTCTGGTGGCCGCCGTGCTGGTGCTGTTCGTGCGGCGTGACCGGGTGGTCGCCGCTCCTGCCGTGAGCCCGGACGTCCGGGAAACCCTCTGAGGAAAGGCCGGTCCATGACCAGCGCTGTCCCGCTCGTGACCGAACTGCGGGTGGTTCCCGTCGCCGGCCGCGACAGCATGCTGCTCAACCTGAGCGGTGCGCACGCGCCGTTCTTCACGCGCAATCTGGTGATCCTCACCGACTCCGAGGGCCGCACGGGCGTCGGCGAAGTCCCCGGCGGCGAGGCGATCCGGGCGACGGCCGAGGAGTTCCGGCCGTTCGTGGTCGGGCAGCCGGTGAGCCGTTACCACCGCGTGCTCAACGAAGTGCGGGAGCGGTTCGGCTCGCGGGACTCCGGTGGGCGCGGGGTGCAGACGTTCGACCTGCGTGTGACGGTGCACGCGGTGACGGCGCTGGAGTCGGCGCTGCTGGACCTGCTCGGGCAGCACCTGGAGGTGCCGGTGTGCGAGCTGCTGGGCGACGGACGGCAGCGCGACGCCGTGCCGGTGCTGGGCTACTTGTTCTACGTCGGGGACAGCGCGCGCACGGACTTGCCGTACCGCGCCGGTTCGGGTGAGGACTGGTTCGGGCTGCGGGACCGGGCGGCGCTGACCCCTTCGGCGGTGGTGGCGCTGGCGGAGGCGGCCCAGGCGCAGTACGGCTTCCGGGACTTCAAGCTCAAGGGCGGGGTGTTCGCGCCGGAGGAGGAAGCCGAGGCGGTGCGCGCACTCGCCGCCCGGTTCCCGTCCGCGCGGATCACCTTGGACCCCAACGGGTGCTGGTCGCTGGCGGACGCCGTCCGCGTGGGTTCTTCACTGCGCGACGTCCTGTCGTACGCCGAAGACCCGTGCGGCGCCGAGGCCGGCTATTCGGGCCGCGAGACCATGGCCGAGTTCCGCCGCGCGACCGGCCTGCGCACCGCCACGAACATGATCGCGACCGACTGGCGCCAGCTCCGGCACGCCCTGCGCGCCGACGCCGTCGACATCCCCCTGGCCGACCCGCACTTCTGGACCATCGCGGGCTCCGTGCGCGTCGCCCAGCTCTGCCACGAGTGGGGGCTCACCTGGGGTTCCCACTCCAACAACCACTTCGACGTCTCGCTGGCGATGTTCACGCACGTCGCCGCGGCCGCCCCGGGCACCATCACGGCCATCGACACCCACTGGATCTGGCAGGACGGCCAGCGGCTGACGGCTTCGCCGTTCCGGATCACCGGCGGGGAGATCGAGGTGCCTTCGCGGCCGGGGCTCGGGGTTTCGCTCGATCCGGACTCCGTCGCCGCCGCGCACGAGTTGTACCTGGAGCACGGGCTCGGGGTGCGTGACGACGCGGTGGCGATGCGGTACTTGCGCGCGGGGTGGGAGTTCGATCCGAAGAAGCCCTGCCTAGTCGCCCGGTAGACCGTAGACGCGCTGCGCGGTGCCGGCGAACAGGTCAGCGCGTTCGGGGCCCGTGAGGTGGGCGGTGAGCTGGTCGGCGGCGGAGAACGTGTCGGCGTAGGTGCCGGCGAGGAGGCAGACGGGCCAGTCGGAGCCGTACATCAGGCGGGCGGGGCCGAACGCCTCCAGCGCGACGCCGACGTACGGGCGCAGCTCCGCGAGAGTCCACTGTGGTCGCGGCGCGGCCGTGATCAGCCCCGACAGCTTGGCCACGACGTTCGGCTCGGCGGCCAGCTCACGCAAGCCCGAAGCCCACAGCTCCACGTCACCCCGCGGATTGCCCAGGTGGTCGAGGACGAAGGTCAGCTCCGGGACCGCCCGGACCGTCGCCAGCGCGGCGGCGAACTGGTCCGGCCGGATCAGGAGGTCGAACGTCAGCCCCGCGGCCGCGACGGCGCGCAAGCCGCGGCGGATCGCCGGGCGGCAGAGCCACGCGGGGTCAGGTTCGGAATGGCGAAGCCCGACGAGGCGCGTTCCTTCGAAGCGCGAGAGGTCAAGCGATGGGGACTCCAGGTCGGCCCAGCCCACCACCCCCGCCACCAGCGGATCGGCCACCCCCAGGAGCTGCTCGGTCTCCGCCGCCGACGCGACGGCCTGCACCAGCACCGTCCGCGTGATCCCCACACCGATCGTGGCCAGGCGCAGATCGCGGACGGTGAACGGGCGCCGCAGGACCGCCAGCGCCGGCTTGTCCAGCCACGGCTGTGGGTGCGCGGCGGAGTGCCAGACGTGGTGGTGCGCGTCGACGAGGTTCAGCACTCCTTCCCCCGCACCGCCGCCGCGCTCGACCGCAACCGTGGCCGGGCGGCCGGGAATGCGGCTGCACCACCGCGAAACCGAGTCGGCCCGCTCGCCACGGTTGCCGCGTTCACGGCAGCTCCACCGGGCAACCGGACCGGCCCAGCCGCCGCAGTCGCCGTGAGCATCGCTACGCCGCAGCGAAAACGGGCCGGCCCGATCATCGCCGCGACCGGATCCAAGGCTGCTCCGCGGCCAGGGGCGGCCCGCCCGGACACACCAGTCACCAGGCGAGCCGGGAACACCCCTGCACCACCACGAAACCCAGCCGACCCGATCACAGCCACGGCCAGATCCAAGGCTGCTCCGCGGCCAGAGTCGGCCCGCCCGGACACACCCGCCACCACGCGAACCCGGAACACCCCTACGCAACCGCGAAACCCAGCCGGCCCGATCACAGCGAGGGCCAGATCCAACGCTGCTCCACAGCCAGAACCCGCCCGCCCGGACACACCCGCCACCACGCGAACCCGGAACACCCCTGCACCACCACGAAACCCAGCCGACCCGATCACAGCCACGGCCAGATCCAGGGCTGCTCCGCCCCGAGAGCCGGCCGGCCCGCCCGCCGTGGCACCCGCGGTCGCCCCTGCGCCGCCGCGAAAGCGGGCCCGCCCGGCCGGGGCCGGGCGAGCCGCGCTCACAGCTCCTCCACGCGGAACGTAGTGCGGTACGTACGTGACTCCCCCGGTTCGAGCCACGTCATGGTGCCCGCCGCGCGGGCGGCGGCGTCGCCGGTGACGGGGTGGGTGGAGGGTTCCAGGCCGATCGCGTAGTCGCCCGCGCGGAGGTTCAGCCATTCGAAGAAGCACGGGAACTCGTCCTGCGACCAGTGCACGCTCACGGCCAGGCCGAGCCGCTCGTTGACGACCGCGGCCGTGCCCGCGGTGAGCTCGTGTTCGTACACCTGCTCCACGAAGCCCGGGATCGGTGCCGGCAGCACGACGTGGTCCACGCCCTGCGCGGCGACGCTGTCGGATTGCCACACCGTCCGCGCGACCGGCGCCACGAACCGCGCGCCCTCGTCGAGCAGGGGCCAGCCCAGGTTGATGTGGTACAGGAACATGTGCGGCATCGGCTCGAAGGCCGGGTTGTGCACCGTGTCGGTCAGCCGGATCTCGTTGCCGCCCAGGTCGGCTTCGACGCGGCGGGTGAGGGTGAGGTGCTCGGCGAACACGGCTGCCTGCCGCACCTCGCCCTCGGCCCACAGGACGCAGCGCTCGCCCTCCCACCGCGAGCCGTAGCCTCCCAGGCGGGCCGGGATGTTGGCGACGCGGCCGTGCAGCCCGTGCCGCACCGAGGAACGCGGCGGGTAGTGGTAGCCGGCCGCGTCGACCGTGTCGCCGAAGAGCGTGTGGTCGAGTCCGCCGGTCACGAGCAGGCCGGTGAACGAGCGCAGCCACGACAACCCGTCCTCGTCCGCGTGTTCGTGCAGCCCCGGGTGCCGCACGCCCGTCGGCGAGTTCCAGCCGAACGCGCGGCCCGCGTGCTCGGCCGCCCCGAGGTCCATCGCCCGGTCGACGAGCACTTCGAACGCCAAGCCGGTGCCCGTGCGGAATTCCAGCGCCCGCACGCCGCGCTCGGTGCCGTCGGCGAGCGTCACCAGCCGCACGCCGCCCGCACCGCCGCGCGCGGCCAGCGCGCGGCGGTCGTGGGTCTGTCCGTAAAGGTCGGTCATGTCATCACCCAGCCACCGTTGACCTCGATCGTCTGCCCGGTCACGAACGACGCGTCCGGGCCCGTCAGGAACTCCACCACCGCCGCGAGCTCGTCGGGCCGGCCGCGGCGCTTCAGCGCCTGCCGCTCCAGCACGAAGGCCCGGTACGCCTCGGGGTCGTCGTGGATCTCCTCCGCCGCCGTGGGAAACGCGCCCGGCGACACGCAGTTCACGCGGATCTCGTGCGGCCCGAGCTCGCGAGCCAGCGCCTTCGTCAACGCCGCCGCGGCGCCCTTCGTCGCCACGTACGCCGCGAGATCGGCCCAGCCGCCGTGCATCGTGATCGACGCGATGTTCACGATCGCGCCCCCGCCCTCGGCGATCATGCCGGGCACCACCGCCTGCGCCGCGACCCAGTACGCCCGCTGGTTCACGGCGTGGACCTCGTCGTACTCCGCCAGGTCCACCTCCACGAACGGCCGGCTCGGGTAGATCGCCGCGTTGTTCACGAGCACCCCCACGGGCCCGAGCTCCGCCGCGGTCCGCTCGATCGCGGCCCGCACCGCGCCGGCGTCGCGCAGGTCGACGACGAGCGGCAGCACCTTGGCCCCGGCCAGGCGGGCGGTCTCCGCGAGCGCCCCGGAGTCCCGGTCGAGCGCGGCGACCGCGTCGCCGCGCGAAGCCAGTCGCAGCACGGTCGCGCGGCCCAGTGCGCCACCCGCCCCGGTGACGAGTGCGGTGGTCATGCCCTCCTCCATTCCTCGTAGCGGGCCACGAGCCGGTCGTGGACCCGCGCTTCACGCGCGACGATGCCGTCGCGCAGGATCCGCGACCCGTCGGTCTGGAACCGGAGGTAACCCGGCTCCCGCGGCCGCACCCACGCCCGCTCCACGGTCGCCGCCGTGTCCCCGTGGAACCCCGGCCTGGTCCACACGCGACGGTCGGCCGGCTGACCACCGAACTCGGGGAACATCGACGTCTGCACGTCCGGCGCGATCAGCCGCCGCACCACCGCGCGCGCCTGTTCCACCGGGGCCTTGCGCGACACCGCGATCCCCGTCCCGCCCAGCACACTGCCGATCCCCGCCGGTCCGGCCGGCGCGTCCTGAAAGGACAGCAGCGGATAGCCGGTGTAGCCGTACACGAGCGGGCAGTACCGGACCGGGCCGTCGGTCATCGTCGCCAGCACGCCGATCGGGTTCCGCTGCGCCACGGACGGGTCCGCGTACGCCGTCAGCTCCGTCAGCACCTCGACCGCGCGCTCCGCCGCGGCGGTGAAGGGCTGCACGCCGAACGCGACGCACACGGCGAAATACATCAGCAGTGCGTGCGGCCCGCCGAGGCACGGCGTCACCCCGCCCTCCCGCGCCACCGCCAGCACCTCGTCCCAGGTCCGCGGCAGTTCGGCGAACGTCCCCACCGACACCTGCGCCGCGGCGTCCAGAGGCAGCGCCCACGTCCACCCGGCCAGCACGTACGAGTCGTAACTCGCCCCGATCGTGCCCGCCCGCCACGCGGCCAGCTCGCCGGCGTCGAGCAGTTCCTCCATCGGCACGAGGTGCTCGACGGCCGCGCCCAGCCCGGGGTGGTCGATCACGAGCAGGTCGTACTCCGCCGCCAGCTCGGCGATCGGCGTCGACTCGAACCCTTCCAGCGACTGCCGGCGCCAATCGACACCGCCCTCACGACGGGCCAGCTCGTCGAGCGGCCCGTAACCGCGCGGGTGGTCCCAGGTCAGCCCCTTCACGGCGCGAGCACCACCTTTTCGTCCACCAGCCCGGCGATCCGCTCCGGCGCGTACCCCAGCTCACGCAGGAGCTCCTCGCTGTGCTCCCCGGTCACCGGCGCGCCGCGGCGCACTTCCGGCGGCGTGGCGCTGAACCCGTACGGGAACCCCGGCGTGGTCACCGGGCCTTCGGTCGGGTGCTCGTACCGCACGAACGATCCGTTGTGGACCACCTGCGGGTCGTCGAGCAGCTCGGTGTACGAGTACACCGGCCCGGCCCAGATCCCCGCCTCGTGCAGGCGCGCGAGCCAATCCTCCGTCGTGCGCTCGGGCAGCCGCCCCCGCACCAACGCGGTGATCTCGTCGCGCTTCCGGTGCCCGTCGACGTCGGTGTCCATCGTGGACAGTTCCGGAAGATCGAGCGCCACCGCCAGCGCCGGCAGCGGCGGCATCGCCAGCGCGAGGTGCCCGTCCAGCGTCTCGAAAACCCCGTACGGCGCCCGGATGTAGGTGTGCCCGTGCGCTTCGCTCCCCCGCCGCTGCGGCACCCCGCCGACGGTGAACACCGACAGCTCCTGCATCTGCACCGCGATCGCCGCGTCGAGCATGTTCACCGTCACCAGCTGCCCCTCCCCGGTCCGCTCGCGGTGCAGCAGCGCCGCCAGCGCGCCTTCGAACGCGCTGTACGCGGTGATCGCGTCGATCGCGTACGTCCCGGCGGGCAGCGGCGGGTCGGCCGCCCGCCCGACGCTGTACATCGCCCCGCTCATGGCCTGCAGCAACAGGTCTTGGCCCGGCCGCCCCGCGTACGGCCCGGACTCGCCGTAGCCGGAAATCGACACGTACACGACGGCCGGGTTGATCTCCCGCACCGTCTCGTAGTCCAGCCCGAGCCGCCGCGCCACGCCCGGCCGGTAGTTCTGCAGCACGACGTCGGCGCTGCGGATGAGGTCGTAGACGACCTCCCGGCCGGCCGCCGCCTTCAGGTCCACGGCGAGGCTGCGCTTGTTGCGGTTGAGCGACAGGAACGACGGGTTCACCGCCACCCCGGTCGCGCCGCCCGCCGGCGCGTGCCGTTGCCACTCGCCGCCCGGCGGCTCGACCTTCACCACGTCCGCGCCCAGGTCCCCGAGCCGCATCGCGGCCAGCGGCCCGGCCATCGCGATCGACACGTCGACCACGCGGTACCCGTCCAGCACTCCCATCGTCACTCCCCCGTGAACCGCGGTTCGCGGCGCTGCGCGAAGGCCGCCCGGCCCTCTGTGGCGTCCGCTGTGGACAGACAGACCGTCTGCAGGTCCCGCTCGTAGCGGATGGCCTGCTCCAGCGGCATCGAGTACGCCGCACGCAGGTTGGCCTTCGCGGTCTGCGCGGCGATCGGCGCCCGGGCCGCGATCCGCTCGGCCAGCGCCAGCGCGACCGGCAGGAGCGAAGCGGGTTCGGTCACCTCGGTGACCAGTCCCCACGCCAGCGCTCGCGCCGCGTCGATCGGGTCGCCCGTGAGCAGCATCGTGGCCGCGTTGCCCGGGCCGATGCTGTGCGCCAGCAACGCCGATTGCCCGCTGCCCCCGATCCAGCCGAGCTTGATCTCCGGCGCGGCGAACGTCGCCGTCGACGCGGCCAGCCGGATGTCGCACGCGAGAGCCAGTTCCAGCCCGCCGCCGAAGGCGAACCCGTTGACGGCCGCGATCACCGGTGTGCGCAGGGCGCGGATCGTGTCACCGTAGTCGTCGCGGTTGCGGAAGTCCCAGGGCGTGGCGTAGCGGTCGAGCTCGCCGACGTCGCTGCCCGCGCAGAACGCGCGGTCTCCCGCCCCGGTCAGCACGACCGCCCGCACCTGCGGATCGGCGTCCAGCGCCGTCGCGTGCGCGCGCAGCGCCGTGGCCATCTCCGGCGTGATCGCGTTGCGCTTGGCCGGGCGGTTCAGCGTCAGCACCGCGACCCGGCCCGTCACCACGCAGTCCACATCGGATGAAGCACTTGCGTGAACACCATTGCCGTGTCTAGGTTCCTGCTCGGCCCGCCCGTCGGCCGGGCCGCCACCACGAGGATCGAGGTCACCCGTGCTCATCGTTCGTTTCCTTTCCGCGGGCGGAGATCGCCCGCTCGTCGGCGTCCGCGACGACGGCACCGGCACCGTCACCGAGCTGCCGGTACCGGCGGTCGGCGAGCTGCTCGGCCTGCCGCTCGCCGCGCTGCGGGAGCTGTGCACGGGCGCGACCGGGGTGGTGCACGAAGCCGGCGCCGTCCGGCTCCTGCCGCCCGTCGACCGGCGCACCGAGGTCTGGGCGGCGGGCGTCACCTACCAGCGTTCGCGCGAGGCGCGGATCACCGAGAGCGAACGCGCCGCCGACGTCTACGACCTCGTCTACGACGCCCCGCGCCCGGAGCTGTTCTTCAAGTCCGCCGCCTGGCGCGTGACCGGCGACGGCGAATCGGTGGCGATCCGCCCCGATTCCGACATCGACGTGCCGGAACCGGAGCTGGGGCTCGTCGTCAACGCCGGCGCCGAGGTCGTCGGCTACACCGTGGTCAACGACGTGAGCTCCCGCAGCATCGAAGGCGTCAACCCGCTCTACCTGCCCCAGGCGAAGATCTACCTGGGCGGCTGCGCCGTCGGCCCCGGCATCCGCCCGGCCTGGGAAGTGCCCGACGCCGGGAACCTCCCGATCGAGCTGGAGATCCACCGCACCGGCACCCTCGTGTGGTCCGGTGCCACCAGCACGTCGCTGCTGCGGCGAAGCTTCGGTGAGCTGGTGGAGCACCTGTTCCGCGCCGACGTGTTCCCCGACGGCGCCGTGCTGTCCACCGGCACCGCGCTGGTGCCGGACCTGCCGTTCACCCTCGCCGCCGGCGACCGGGTCGCGATCACCGTCGGCGAGGTCGGCACCCTCACGAGCACCGTCGTGTCCGGGAAGGACGAAGTGGCGAAGCTGCTCGAAAGCCGCTGAACCGCGGGGGCCGGGTGCGAGCCCGGCCCCCGCCGGCTCACTTCGCCGGTGACACCGTGGCCGGCGGCCGCGGGTACGGGAACGCCGCGGTGACGCCGATCTTGTCGTACTGCATCCGCGACTGGTCGAACCCGTCCGCCCAGTTGGCGTTGGTCACCGTGTTGCACTGGTAGCTCTGGTACTTGTCGTCGGTGACCTTGCCGACCTCGATGTCGGTGAAGGAGAAGCCGCAGCCGCCCGCGTCCATGTGCACGCCGCGGGTGCCGCTGTCCGGCATCGACGCGTCGGGGATGACGTCGCCGATCACCACCTGGGACACGTAGTTGTCCAGGGTGTGCGGCTCGAAGTTGTCGACGCCGTAGGTGTAGAACGCACCCATGTCGCCGCTGTCGAGCCCGGCTTCCTGCAGGTTCAGGTACTTGAACGTGTTGTTCTGCGCGTAGTCGTCCTGCGCCTGCACCTCCGGCCGCGCTTCGAGGCTCACCGCGTAGCGCGCGCTGTGGTCGATCACGCTGTAGCTGACCTCGTTGTGGCCGGTGTCCATGAGCTCGACGCCCGACGCGTCGCCGGGCACGAGCTCGCCGAAGTGGTGGATGTAGTTGTCGGTGAACAGGTGGTAGTTGGAGATGTCGCCTTCGCCCGGATAACCGCCCTCCACCTTGATGCCGTCGGCGCCGATGTGGTCGATGAGGCTGTCGGTCACCGAGAAGTGGTCGTTGGCGAAGAGCGCGTAGACGGCCGTGAACCCGGTTTCCGAGATGTGCGCGTTCTTGAGCGTGACGTGCGACGTGTTGGTCACGCGCACCGCGCCGAACCGGTCGCGCGGCATTTCGACCTGCCGGTCGTACTGCGGGTACTGGTGGATGTCCCCCGAATCGCCGTCGTTGATCCAGCCGTTGCGGTACCACTCCACGTAGTCGGAGTACTGCACGCCGAGCCCGTCGAAGGTGATGTCGTGGGCGCGGTGCTCGGGCGAGCTGCCGGCCACGTCGACCACGGTCTGCACGGTCGGGCGGATCACCGAGCTGTCGGTGGGCTTGGCGCCGTTCTCGGGCCAGTAGTAGACCTCGCCGTTCTTGTAGTCGACGTAGAACTCACCGGGCTGGTCGAGGAAGCTCAGCGAGTTCTGCAGGAAGTACCGCGACCCGCCGCCGCTGTTGTGCAGGGCGTAACGCGTGTTGTACTTCATCGTCAGCTGGTTCTTGGCGAAGTTGACGTCGAGGATCGGCACGGTGTCGGTGAACCAGCTCCAGCTGCCGCCCGACCAGATCGTCAGCGACGCCTGCGACAGGTCCCAGCTCGGGTCCCAGTCACCGGGGTTGGACCACAGCCAGTTGTGCACGGCTTCTTTCGAGATGTCCGGCAGCGCCGAGGTGAGGTAGGGCGCCCAGGTGTCCGGGGTGGCGCGGTTCGGGTACCGCGCCAGGGTGGCGCGGTCGCCGTTCTCGAACAGCGTGTAGAACGGCTTCGTCTTGTCGAACGGGGCTTTGTAGATGTTGCCCTGGTAGGGCTGCCAGCCGGTGATCGGCGCGCCGCCCAGCAGGCGGGCCTTGCCGGGGCCGTCGGCGCTGCGGTAGACGACCTGGTGGCCGTTGGCCCCGGAGTCGCCCTCGTCGAACGAGACCGTCCGGGTCACCGGGTAGTCGCCGGCGGCGAGGTTGACGTGGATGTCGCAGCGCATCTGGTTGGCGGAGTTCCAGCCGTGGCCGCTGATCTCGTCGCGGGCGTGCTGCACGGTCTGCCAGGGGTGTTTGGCCGAACCGTCGGCCTTGTCGTTGCCCTGCGTCGAAACGTAGAGCTCCCGGGGTGCGCACGGCCCGTGCCCCTGGACGTCGGCGGAGGCGGTCTGGACGCTGACCGCTCCCGCCAGCAACACCACCCCCACGCCCGCTCTCAGCAGTTTTTTGCGCGTTCCACCGAACATGCGATCTCCTTCGCGTTGGTGTACTGCGGATCCATCAGCGGCGGCGGTCCCGCCAGGCCTCGAACTCGGCACGCGTGTCCGGGGTCAGCGGGTAGTAATCGGAAAGGCGGGCGCCCTCTTCCAGGCGCGAGCGGCTGAAGCGCTCCCACTCCTCGTGGTCGCTGGCCGCCTCCAGCACGTCGGGCGCCTTGAGCTTCGGCACGACGACGGCTCCGTCGTCGTCGGCGACGACCAGGTCGCCGGGCAGCACGAGCACCCCGCCGCAGGCGATCGGGGTGTGGTAGGCCCACGGGAAGAGCTCAGCCTGCGAGGCGTAGTGCGGGGTGGTGCCGGTGCACCAGATCGGCACGCCGAGCTGTCCCACCCGCGGCGAATCGCGGATGCGGCCGTCGACGACGATCCCGGCGCCGCCCTTGCGCTCGAAGTACCGCACGAGCATGTCGCCGAAGCAGCCGGTGAACGGGCTGCCGTAGGCCTGCACCACGAGCACGTCACCGGGCTGGATCTCCTCCAGCACGGCCCACAGCGCGGTACTGCGCTCCACGTACTCCTGCGCGACGCCCGAGGCGACGTCTTCGCGCTGCGGCATGAACTGCAGCGTCACGGCGCGCCCGGCCACCTTCTGCCCGGCGTGCAGCGGCCGCGGGCCCTCCACGAAGGTGCGGCGGATCCCCTGCTGGTGCAGCTTGGCGCACGCGGTGGCGGAGCTGACGGCCGCGAGCCCGCGCACCAGCGCGGGATCGGCCGGGCCCGGGTCCGCGCCGCGGACCGGGAGCTCCCACACCGGTGCCGGCGCTGTGTCGCCGTTGCGTTCCACTCGTCGGCTCCTCACTGGTCGATACCGTGGTGCGCGGCCGGGTAGACGCGCGGGGTCAGGGACAGGTCGAGCCGGACGCCGTGCCCCGGCGGCAGCACGACCTCCAGACGGGGTCCGCCGACGTCGGCCGTCTCCCGCCGGACCGCCGCGTCCGGCGCGGTGTAGGCCCGCGAGTCGCCGGGATAACCCTGCGCCGAGGCGGTGAACGTGACGCGGTCGATGCGGTGCTCGCCGAACCCGCCGGCTTGCACGAGCACCCGCCGGTCGCCGGACAGTCCGATGTGGACCAGCTCGACGCGCACGTGTTCGTCGGTCGCGACGTCGACGAGCGCGGCGACGTCCGGCGGCAGGCCGGGCCGGCGGCGGTCGGCGTCGAAGTACGCGAGCCGCGTCGGCAGGAGGCCGCCGTTGTAGAGCACCTGCGGGGTGCCGGTCACCAGCTGCAGCAACGCTTCGGTGAGCACCGGGTTGTGCCGCTGCCAGTGGTGCACGTGGACGCTCGCCGGGTCCGCTTCGTCGGCGTCGATGAGCGCGAGCCGTCGCGCGACCTGGCCCAGCGCGGTCCGCAGCATCGCCTCCGGGTAACCGGGGTTGGCCCCCCGCAGGAACTCCAGCCACGGCGCTTCGTGGCCGGCCTCCTCCTTGTTGCGGAACCCGCGCACCTCGGCCCAGTCGTAGCCACTGGCCTTGTGCAACCGGTCGAGGCGGTCGCGGTCGGCGGGCTGCCCGGCGGCCTGCCACAGCCACGCCGAGAGCCCGAGCTGCGGCGGCTGGAAGTCGAACCAGCCGCGGTCGCTGTGGCGGTTGGGCACGAGCAGCGTTTCGGCGTCGACGTCGAGCTCGGCCGCCCAGCGGTCGCGGATGCTCGCGTCCGAGCCCGCGACCGTGCCGCGGATCCCGTGCGCCGCCACGGTGTCCAGCGGGCCGCGCGCGAGGTCGAGCCGGTCGGCGGATCCGGTGAGCAGCACGGTGTGCACGGCGGCGATGACTGCGGCCGCGCCGACGCTGTAGACGCCGTGGGGCCACGCCCAGCCGTAGTTGCCGCCGTACCAGCGGCCGTCGTGCAGCTCCCCGACGATGCCGTGCGGGCCGACGTTGTCGGGTAACACGCCGTCGTTGGCCGCCGCGCGCTCGCGCCAGGCGTCGACGTACTCGAGCACCCAGTCGCGGTAGCGGTCTTCGTGACCGTAGAGCCAGGCGTTGGCGGCAAGTCCCGTGGCCGCGAGGTTCACGGCGGTGTCGCCGCGGCCGATGCGCTCCTGCATCGCCGCGCCCATCGCGCGGGCCTTGGCCGGATCGGCGAGGTCGGACCACTCGCGGACACCGGCGACGTCGGGCAGCGGCACGCCGAACGGGCGCATCGACTTCAGATCCGCGTGGTAGCTCTGCCATTCGTCGCTGATGCCGTAACGCGGACCGCCCGCGCCGTTGTGCGGGGCGCGGATCGTGCGCGTGGCCGGGTCGTAGTTGCCGGCCGGCGAGTCCGGCAGGTAGAGGTCGGCGAAGCGGTACGCGCGTTCGCGGAAGGCCGGGTCTTGTGGGTCGGCGGCACAGATGCCGTAGAACAGCAGCAGTGATTCGCCCTGGTGGAACCAGTCGTAGCCGCGCTCGAACTCGTCGACGAGGTAGCCCGCCTCGGTCAGCTGGGCGGTGACGCCGGTCCAGTGGTGCTTGGCGGCTTCGAGCAGGTCGTCCGCGCCGCCGAGCTGGTACAGCACCGGCCAGTTGAAGAACGCCTCGTAGAAGTCGTCGGCGCCGTCGCGGCTTTCACCGGTGCCGCGGAAGATCAGGCGGCCGTCGGGTTCGCAGTAGCGGGCGGCGAAGGTGCGCCAGGCGGTGTCGAGGACGTCGAACAGGCGGCGTTCGAGCACGGCCCAGCCCGGTGGCGCGCCGAGCGGGACGGTCGCGGCCACCGCGGGAGTGGTGGTCATTTCTGCCTTTCTGCGGGCACTGGGCGGATCTTGGGGCGGGCGGGGTCACCGGGCGGGTGGGTCAACCCTTCGTCGAACCGGCGGTGAGGCCCGAGATGATGTGCCGCTGCATGATCACGAAGAACACGAGCAGCGGGGCGATGGCGAGCAGCAGCGTCGGGAACACCACGGTGTAGTCGGTCTGGTACTGCCCGACCGCCGCGTAAATCCCGGTGGTGACCGTGTAGAGGCCGCTGCTCGGACCGAGGATGGTCTGCGGGTTCACGAAGTCGTTCCACACCGAGAACGTGTTGAGGATGACCATGGTGGCCACGGCCGGGCGCATCAGCGGGAACACGATCCGCCAGAACGTCCGCATCCGCCCGCACCCGTCGAGCGCGGCGGCCTGGTCGAGGTCGCGCGGCACGGTGCGGATGAACCCCGCGTAGAGGAAGATCGAGAACGGCAGCGTCAGCGTGGTCTCGAACAGCACGTACCCGGGGATCGTGCCCATGAGCCCGAGGGTCTTGAGCACGTAGACGACCGGGATCACCAGCACCTGGCTGGGGATGAACGTGCCGGCCAGGAAGAACACCATCAGCACGCGGAACACGCGTTTGTCGCTGCGGGCGATCACGTACGCCGCGGGGCCGGCCAGCAGCACCGAGAACACGTTCACCAGCACCACGAACAGCACGGTGATGGCGTACCCCTTGACGATCGAGAACCGCGGGTTCCGCAGCGCCGCCCCGAGGTGCTCGAGCGTGAGGCCGCCGGAGAACCCGAACGGGTCGGCCAGTATCGCCTGCTGGTCCTTGAACGCGTTGACCAGCAACAGGTACAGCGGCACCAGCAGGACGATCGCGACGAGCACCAGCACCAGCCCGCGCAGGACGAGCCGCAGGGGGTTGCGCCCGGCTCGTTTCGGGCGTGCCGGCGGGACCGGCGGCGGTGGCGCGAGATCGGCCCTGGCGACCGGGGCGGTGGGGACACCGGTGGTCATGCGTGCGCTCCTTGGTCGGCGCGGCGGCGCAGGCGGGTGACGGCGAGCGCGAGCCCGGCGGTGACGATCATGAGCACCACCGACTGCGCGGAGCCGAAGCCGAGGCGGCCGTCGTGGAAGGAGTTCCACAGGATCAGGTAGGCCAGCGTCTGCGTCTGGCCCGCCGGGCCGCCCGAGGTGAGCGACACGACCAGGTCGTAGGTCTTGAGCAGCGTGATGAGGCTCAGCACCAGGTTCACGGTCACCACCGGCGCGATGGCCGGCAGCGTCACGTGCCGGAAGGTCTGCCACCGCGTCGCGCCGTCGATGCGGGCGGCTTCGATCAGGTTCTGCGGCACGGTCTGCAGACCGGCCACGTAGAGCACCGTCGACACCCCGAACCCGGCCCACACGAGCACCGCGATGAGCGTGACCGTCGCCCAGTCCGGATCGGACAGGAACGGCAGCAGCTTCGCGCCGTGGCCGGTGAGGAAGCTGTTGACGGCGCCGTTGGTGCCGAGGATCGCGCTCCACAGGAAGCCGACGACCAGCGCGGAAAGCACGTGCGGGTAGAACAGGATCGTCCGCAGGATCGAGCTCACGCGCGACGTGCGGCTCCCCAGCATCCCGAAGCCCAGGCCCAGCACGTTCATCAGCACCGTGCCGGCCACCGCGGCGAGCAGCGTGACGAGCGCCGCCCGCCGGAACTCGGGATCACCGAGGACTTCGCTGTAGTTGGCCCCGCCGACGAACGACGGATCGGCGCTGTAGCCGTCCCAGTCGGTGAGGCTCAGGTAGATCGCGAGGCCGACCGGGACGATCAGCAGCACCGTGTACAGCGCGGTCGCCGGGAGCACCATCACCGCGGTGGCGACCCCGCCGTCACGGCGGCTACTCGGCGGCCTCATTTCGCGTGCGCCGACACCCAGCGGTCGACGGCGTCGGCGACCGCCTCCGGCGAGTGTCCGATGTAGAGGCCCTGCACCTCGGTGTTCCACGCGGAGTTGAACCCGCGCGGCAACGTCGAGTCGCCGTAGCCCTCACCCTGGGCGACCTTGGCCGGCGCGTCGTCGAGGATCTTCTGCACGGCCTGTTCCAGCGGCGTGAATTCGCGCTGGACACCGGTGCGGAAGTTGCCGTCCTGCTTGAGCTGCGCGGCCACGGCCTGGTTGTCCGTGACGAGCCAGCGCACGAGCTTCGTGGCCAGCTCGCGGTGCTGGGTCGATTTCATGATCAGGTACGGCGCGGCCATCGTGGCGCCCTGCGCCCCGGGGCTCTTCTGCCCGCCGGACACCGGGGCGGGGAAGACGCCGACCTCGAAGTCCTTCTTCGCCTTCGCTTCCGAGGCGGTGAACCAGCTGCCCATCACGAACATGCCGGCCTTGCCCTGCAGGAACGCCGTCTCGGCGTCGGGGTACTTCAGGCCGAGGGCGTTCTTGTCGACGTAGCCCTGGTCGAGCCACGACTGGTACAGCTTGAGGTAGGGCAGCATCGCCTTGCCGACGGTGGTCTTGCCGGCGCGCACGTCGGCGTAGAACTGCGGGTTCGCCGCCGCCAGCGCGGGGTCGGTCAGCTGCAGCAGCTGCAGCCCGGTGGCGAAGTCGCCGGAGGTCTGCAGGGGCAGGTAGCCCGCGGCCTTGAGCTTGCCGAGGTCCTGCGTCATCTCGTCCAGTGTGGACGGTGGCGTGGTGATGCCGGCCTTCTCGAAGGCGGCCTTGTTGTAGAACACCAGCGACTGGGCCTGTTCGCCCACGCCGACGTTGTAGATCTTGCCGCCGAGTGAGGCCTGGTCCACCAGCGGCGTGTTCTTGACCCAGGCCTCGCCGGTCAGGTCGACGAGGTGGGGCGCGAGCGCCGGGTCGGCCATCAGGGTCTCGACGACGTCGGGCGTGTTCCCGGCGGCGAGTTCCTGCTGCAGCGTGTCCGAGACGCTCTTGCCCGACGGGGCCTCGACGACCACGTCGACCCCCGGGTTCGCCTTCTCGAACGGGGCGACGAGCTTCTCCCAGAAGTCCTGGGTCAGGTTCGGGGTGATGTTGACGAGCATCCGGATCGAGCCGGTCTCACCGCCCGCGGAGCCGGAATCCGCGAAACCGCCGCCGCCGCAACCGGCGAGTGCGAGCGCGAGCAAGGCGCCGAGAACGGCGATGCCCCCGCGGGTACGTGCTGGACGCATCGCTCCTCCTCATTGAGAGAACCGCGTGAAAGCCACGTGCGTGGTTGGTCGAATTTGGGTTCAGCTAACGACTGCTGAGTGATTTGTACTTCTCGGCAAATCAGCTTGTCAACGCGGAGAACCTGCCAGAAGTCCGAGGATTGAGTCAGAAGTGTGTAGCCTGTCCGGCATGACAGAGGACGCCACGGTGCGGCTGACCGACGCCGAGCGGTCGACGCTGCTGGGCTGGGCCAGCCAGGACTCGGGTCCCCTCGGGTTGCGCAGCAGGATCGTGCTGAGCTGCGCCGACGGCCTCGACGTCGACGAGGTTGCGCGCCGCCTCGGCGTGAGCGCGGCGACCGCGGCGAAGTGGCGGAACCGGTTCCTGCGCCGCGGCCCCGACGGCCTCGCCGACGCGCCCCGCTCCGGCCGGCCCCGCAGCCCGGACCGCGCCGAAGCCGAACGGCTCGTGCTGTCCGCGATCGCCGAAGCCCGGCGCGGCGGCGAGGTGCCCACGACCCGGTCGCTGGCCCGCACCGTCGGCCTCTCGCAGTCCACCGTGTCGCGGATCTGGCGCGAGCACCGCGCGCCCGAACCCGCGCCGACCCGGCTGTCCACTCCGGACCGCGCGGGCCGGGGACTGCTGTCGGACCAGGTGCACACCGTGCTGCGCCAGCAGATCATCGACGGCGAGCTGCGGCCCGGGATGCGACTGGTCGAGTCCGCGATCGCGCGCCAGCTGGGCACGAGCCAGGCACCCGCGCGCGAGGCGATCAAACGGCTCGTGCACGAGGGGCTCGTGAGCTCGCTGCCGCACCGCGGGAACTACGTCGCCGAGATCTCCGCCGAACAGGCCCGCGAGGTGCGCGACGTGCGCGTGGTGCTCGAGGAGTTCGCCGCCCGCGAGGCGACGGCCCGCGTGCAACCGCGAACCCTGCGATTGCTCGAAGCGTCCGTCGACCGCATGCGCACCGCGGCGACGGCGGGTGACATCGGCGCCTTCCGGGAAGCCGACATCACCTTCCACCGCGATGTCTGCGCCGCCAGCGGCAATTCCTTCCTCGACCGCTTGTGGCGCACGATCGAACCCAACCTGTGGGGCCTGCACGTCGTCGGCAACCCGCTCTACGACGGCGACTGGTCCGCCATGGCGGAACGCCACGCCGACCTCGTCGCGGCACTGGCGGCGGGCGACCCGGACGAAGCGGCCCGGCTGTTCGGCGCCCACGCCCGGGGGCGGGCCAGCTCCACCTGAAGCGCCGGGCCCCGGCGGTGGCGGCCCGGGGGTTCGGGTGACCGGGCCGCCACCACCGGGGGTCACGGGATCACGCGGCGGTGATCGTGTAGGTGGCTCCGCGGCGGGTGGCCATGGCCAGTTCTCCGTCGTGCACGGTGAACCGCGGCGCCGGACCCCCCGTGGCGTGCACGCGCACCGGACCCGAGAGCAGGGTGCTGCGCAGCTTCAGGTCGCTGCCCGCGTCGGAGGTCACGCCGATCTCCGTGGCGCGGCCGCCGGCCCAGGCCGCGGTGACGGTGAACGCGCCGCGCGCCCGCAGGCCGCGGAACGAGCCGGTCCCCCACCCCGTCGGCAGCGCCGGGAGCACCTCGACGAACCCGGCGTGGCTCTGCAGCAGCATCTCCGCAACGCCGGACGCGACGCCGAAGTTGCCGTCGATCTGGAAGGGCCAGTCGTTGAGGAAGTTGGGGAACGTGTTGCGCCACAACAGGTGGTCGAGCTGCTCGCGGGCCTGGTCGCCGTTGTGCAGGCGCGCGAAGGCGTTGATCTTCTGGGCGCGGTTCCAGCCGATGTCGTTCTGCGCGGTGTGCGCGGTGCGGGCCTCGACGGCCACCCGCGCGGCCTCGTAGAACTCCGGGGTGCCCTCGGCGGTGATCTGGTGGCCGGGGAAGAGCGGGTAGCTGAAGGACATGTGCCGGTGGCCGCTGTCGGCCTCGTCGCGGATGAGCCAGGCCGTGGACTCCGGTGCCCACGTCGCGGCGTTCGTCGAGACGCCGGTGTAGCCGAAGACGTTGACGTGGCTCATCGCCGCGAACCCCTGCGCCACCCCGCAGAGCTCGCGGGCGGTGACGCGGCCCGGTTCCCGCAGCCCTTCGATGAAGTCGACCAGCGGCGGCACGGTCTCGGTCAGGTTGGTGACCTCCGAGGGCCAGTAGTTCATCTCCAGGTTGATGTTCGTCGTGAAGTCGGCCTGCCAGTCGGGGTTGGTGGAGTCGTTCCACACGCCCTGCAGGTTCGCCGGCCGCGAGCCCGCGCGCGACGAGCCGATGAGCAGGTACCGGCCGATCTGGAAGTGCAGCATCTCCAGCTGCGGGTCGGCGGGGATCTGCCCCTGGTTGCGGGCCGTCTTGAACGCCTGCAGCGCCTCGTCGGTCGCCACCGTGGTCGGCTGCTGCCCGACGTCGATGCGCACCCGGTCGAACAACCCGCGGTGATCGGCGACGTGCCGCTCCCGCAGCGCGCGGTACCCGCGGCGGGCCGCGGCGTCCACTGTGGACGTCACCGGGGCGTGCGGATCCGCGCCGCGGTAGTGCGGGTACACGGGCGCGTAGTCCGTGCCGGGGACCAGCACGAGCGTCGCCGCGTCGGCGCCGGTCACGGTCACCGCGCCGGCCGGGTCGGTGGTCACCTTCCCGCCTTCGGCCAGCACGCGGACCTGCGCCTCGAAAACCATGCCGTTGTGCGTCAGCGCGCCGCGCATCGTGATCCGGCCATCGCCGGCCGAGTACGCGACCGTGCGGTTGTCGGCCGTCGCGAACCGCGCGGTGAACGACACCTGGCCGCGACCGCTCGCGCTCACCCGCGTGACGATCGCGTGGTCGGGGTAGCTGGCGAACAGCTCACGCGTGTGCGTGACCCCGTCAGCGGTGGTGAAGCGGACGGTCGCGACACCGGTCGCCAGGTCCAGCTCGCGCCGGTAGCCGGTCACGTCCCCGGCGGGTGTGGTGCGGTCGAGGAAGAGGTCGCCGAAGGTCTGGTACGCGCCGTAGCCCCACTTGGTCTGGCCGAGCGCGGCCATCGCGGGCCCGGTGTCGGCGCTGCCGGTGGCCGCGATCGTGGCCCGCACCCCGGCGAGCGCGTCCGGACGCTGGTCGTACCAGTTGCCGAAGTGGTACTCGTGGCCCTCGTCGACCGAGCCGGGGCCGCCGTTCCAGAGGGTGTCGTGGTTGAACTGGATCTGCTCGGACTCGACGGTGCCGTAGACCATCGCGCCGGCCGCCCCGTTGCCGACGGGGAAGGCCTGTTCCTGCCAGGTCTGCGCGGGTTCGTCGAACCACAGCACGTAGTCCTGGCCGGGCGCGGGTTTCACGCCGGTCGCGGCGGCGGCGCTGACGCGGCCCAGCGCGGCCGTGGTCAAGGCGAGCGCGCCGCCCGCCATCGCCGCGCCGAGCAGGCTCCGGCGCGAGAAGCCGGGTGAGGACATGGGAGGACTCCTTCGTCCGGTGGGGTGGTGGAGAGGGTCGACTCGCGGTCCGCAAACAACATACGTATGTGTAGGCGAGGTGGGAGCGGGTGTCCAGATCTGAACCGAAAAACCCTGGTGACTTGTCGGCCGGACAGCGGAATCCGGTCGAGACATCTGATGTAACCCCCGGCGGGCCCTTGCAGACGTCACATGTCTGGCGCTACCGTCGCCGGGGTGTCACTCACCGACGAGGCGATCGCCCGCATCCGCGAGCTGATCCAGTCCGGCAAGCTGCCGCCGGGGTCGAAGCTGCCGCCGGAGCACCAGCTGGCCACCGAACTCGGCATCTCCCGCTCCCCCATGCGCGAGGCCGTCAAAGCGCTCGCGGTCGCCCGCGTGCTCGACGTGCGCCGCGGCGACGGCACCTACGTGACGAGCCTGGCGCCCACCGTCCTGCTCGAAGGGCTCGGCCTGGCCGTGGAACTCATGCAGGGCAACACGTTGCTCGAGCTGACCGAGGTGCGCCGGCTGTTCGAACCGGTCGCGACCGGGCTCGCCGCCACGCGCGCCACCCCGCAGCACCTCGAGCAGATCCACGGCCACCTCGCGGCGATGCGCGCCGCGGCCGACGACGTCGAAGTGCTCAACCAGCACGACGCCGCGTTCCACCGCGCAGTCGTGGCTGCCACCGGGAACGAAGCGCTGACCACGCTGCTGGACGGCATCTCCAGCGGGACCTTCCGCGCGCGGGTGTGGCGCGGGCTGGTCGAAGCCGGCTCCGCCGACCGCACCCTCGCCGAGCACGACGCGATCTACGCCGCGCTCGCCGACGGCGACGCGGCGCTCGCGCAGGCTGCCGCGCTGGTCCACATCAGCACGACCGAACACTGGCTGCGCCGCGTGCACGGCGCGGGCTCGACCGGCTCCGGAGATGGCGATGGCTGAACCGATCGTCGGACTCGGCACCGCGGCGATCGCCGGACTGTACGAAGACGTCGGCGAAACCACCGCGCGCGCCACCCTGGAAGCGGCCTGGGCCACCGGAATCCGCTACTTCGACACCGCACCGCACTACGGCGCGGGGATCGCGGAACGACGGCTCGGCGCGTTCCTGCGCGACAAGCCCCGCGACGAGGTCGTCGTGTCGAGCAAGGTCGGCCGGCTGCTGCGGCCCGGCGACGGCGGGCTCGTGCGCGTGCGCGACTACTCCGCCGACGGCGTCTACGCCTCGCTCGCCGAGAGCCTGGCCCGCACCGGGCTCGACCGGTTCGACACGCTGTTCATCCACGACCCCGACGACCACTGGGAGGACGCGGTCGGCGCCGCGTACCCGGCGCTGGCGCGGCTGCGGGCCGAAGGCGCCGTGCGGCGGATCGGCGTCGGCATGAACCAGGCCGGGATGCTGACGCGCTTCGTCGCGGAGACCGACCTCGACTGCGTGCTCGTCGCCGGCCGCTACACGCTGCTGGACCGCACCGCCGCCGCCGAACTGCTGCCGTCGTGCGCCGCGCGCGGGGTCGAGGTGGTGGCGGGCGGGGTGTTCAACAGCGGCGTGCTCGCCGACCCCGGCCCCGGCGCGCACTTCGACTACCGGCCCGTGCCACCCGACGTGCGCGCGAAGGTCGACGCGCTGGCCGCCGCGTGCGCCCGCCACGGCGTGCCCCTGCCCGCCGCGGCGGTGCAGTTCCCGTTGCGGCACAAGGCGATCACCACCCTCGTCATCGGCGCTCGCACCCCGGACGAGGTCGAGCAGAACGCCGCACACCTCACGACCCCCATCCCGGCCGCGTTGTGGTCCGAACTGGCCGATCTCGCCGCCGGGTGGTGATCCGCCGCCGGGCAGGATTCCACTGTGGACGAAGCAGTCGGCTGCCCGCGGAACGCGCGTCCGGCTCCTTGACGGTCGCCGCGCGGGCCGGGACGGGGTGGTGATCACCACAGACGGCGGCCGCGCCCCCGATGTCCGAAGTGCAGGCCTGATTCCCGCAGCGTACGGCGGTGGTGGCGCGTGCTTGCCGGGCCGGCGAGGGCGGTGCTATACGTGAAATCGCGCCGCCTCCGGACCGGGAGGCAAGACGGCGAAAGCAGTTCCGCCGGCGGCGCGAAGGAGGAGACGGGTGGCCATACCGGGTCCTCCCGCGCTCCTCGGCCGAGCTCGTGAGCTCGCGCTCCTCGACCGGTTGGTCGAAGACGCGCGCAACGGCCGCAGCTCGGTTCTGGTGGTGCGGGGCGAACCAGGCGTCGGGAAGACGGCGCTGCTGAACCACGTCACCGCCACCGCCTCGGACCTGAGGATCGCTCAGATCTCGGGTGCGGAATCGGAGATGGAGCTGGCGTTCGCCGGTGTGCACCAGCTGTGCGCGCCGATGCTCGACCGACTCGACAGCCTGCCCGCTCCGCAGCGCGAAGCGATCTCCACGGCGTTCGGGCTCCGCGAAGGCCGGCCGCCGGACCGGTTTCTCGTCGGGCTCGCCGCGCTGACGCTGCTGGCGGAGTCGGCCGCGAAACTGCCGCTCGTGTGCGTGGTCGACGACGTGCAATGGCTCGACAGCGCTTCGGTCCAGACCCTTTCGCTCGTCGCGCGGCGCCTCGACGCCGACCCGATCGCGATGATCTTCGCCGTGCGCGAGAGCGAGGACAAGCGCGAACTCGAAGGCCTCGACGGTTTTCCCGAGCTCGTGCTCACCGGCCTCGACGACCGGCACTCCCGGCAGCTGCTGGAGACGGCGATGCCCGGGCGGATGGACGACCGCGTGCGCGAACGCATCCTCGCCGAGGCGCGCGGCAACCCGCTGGCCCTGCTGGAGCTGCCGCGCGACCGCCCGCCCGCCGCGCTGGCCGGCGGCTACAGCCTGGTCGGCGGCGACCGGCCGCTGATCGGGCGCGTCGAACGCAGCTTCGCGGCCCAGCTGCAGACGCTGCCGTCCGACACCCGGCTGCTGCTGCTCGTCGCGGCCGCCGACCCGGTGGGGGAAGCCGCGCTGCTGTGGCGCGCCGCCACCCGTCTCGGGCTCGGCGTCGAAGTCGCGGAACCCGCCGAAACGGCCGAGCTGATCAGCATCGGCGCGCGCGTGCGGTTCCGCCACGCGCTGGTGCGCTCCGCCGTCTACCACTCGGCGAGCCTGCGTGACCGCCGGCGAGTGCACGGAGCGCTCGCCGACGCCATCGACCCGCGGGTCGACAGCGAGCACCGGGCGTGGCACCGCGCGCAGGCCGCGGCCGGTCCCTCGGAAGAGATCGCGGCCGAGCTGGAGCGCTCCGCCGACCGGGCCCAGGCACGTGGCGGGGTCGCGGCGGCCGCGGCGTTCCTCGCCCACGCCACCGACCTGACGCCCGATCCCGAGGACCGCGCGCGCCGGGCCCTGGCGGCGGCGCAGGCCAAGCTCGACGCGGGCGCGCCCGGCGCGGCGCTGGCCCTGCTCGCCGTCGCCGAGGCCGCGCAGACCGACGAACTGCAACGCGCGCGGATCGACCTGTTGCGCTCCCAGATCGCGTTCGCCCGCCACCGCGGCGGCGACGCACCGGCGCTGCTGCTCGACGCCGCGCGCCGCCTGCGCGACCTCGATCCGGAGCTCTCGCGCGAGACCTACGTCGAAGCGCTGATGTCGTCGGTGTTCGCGGGCCGCTTCGTGTGGAGCGAGGAGGACGGGCCCGAAGGCGTCGCGCGGGCCGCGCGGGCCGCACCGCCGGCCCCGGACCCGCCGCGGGCGGTGGACCTGCTGCTCGACGCGCTGGTGAAGCGCTTCACCGCCGGGTACGTGGCCGCCGCGCCGCAGCTGCTCGAGGCCGCGCGGGAGTTCCGCCGTGAGGACGACGAAGGCGTCGCCGCTCCACGCTGGTACGGCATCGTCGGCCGCATCGCGCTCGAGCTGTGGGACAAGGACTCCTGGGACGAGCTGGCCGCCAAGAAGGTGGAGATCCTGCGCAGCGAGGGCGCGCTCACGCTGCTGCCGGTCGCGCTCGTGTACCGCGCCGGCGTGGGCGTGCAGGCCGGCCGCTTCGACGAGGCCGACGCCCTGCTGCAGGAGGCCACGGCGATCAGCAACGCCGTGGGCGCGCTTCCGCCACTCGACGTTCAGCCCGTGCTGGCCGCCCACCGCGGCGAGGAGGAGCGGACGCTGCGGCTGGTGCGCGAGATCCGCCGGCGGGCGACCGTGCGCGGTGAGGGGCGCGTCATCCCCGTGATCCAATACGCGTTGTCCGTGCTGCACAACGGACTCGGCCAGTGGCGCGACGCGCTGGCGGCCACCGGGCTCGCCCTGGAACACGACGATCTCGGCCTGTACGGGTACATGTTGTTCGAACGCGTCGAAGCGGCCGTGCGCAGCGGGGAGCCGGAGCTCGCGGCGGAGTCGCTGCGCGTGCTCGTCACGCGCGCCGAAGCGAGCGGCACCGAACTGGCGCTCGGCGTCGCCGCGCGGTCCCGGGCACTGCTCGCGTCGGGCGCCGAAGCCGACACCCTCTACCGCGCCGCGCTCGCGCACCTCGACCGCCGCCGCACCGACCCCATGTTCGCCCGCGCGCAGCTCGTCTACGGCGAATGGCTGCGCGGCGAGGGCCGGCTGAGCGAGGCCGTCGAGCAGCTCAAGCACGCGCACGCCAGCTTCACCCGCGTCGGTGCCGCCGCGTTCGCCGAACGCGCCCGCAGGGAGCTCGTGGCCGCGGGCGAACCGGTGCGCGCGCCGGCCGCGGCCGTCTCGGACACGCTGACGGGCCAGGAGTCCTACATCGCCCGGCTGGCCGCCGACGGCCACACCAACCAGGAGATCGCCGCGCAGCTGTTCCTCAGCCCCCGCACCGTCGAATGGCACCTGGGCAAGATCTTCGCCAAGCTCGGCATCACCTCGCGCCGGGGCCTGCCGGCCGCACTGCTGGCCCGCGGCGCGAATCAGCCGTCCGAACTGTGACGTTCCGCCGGGCTTTCCCGGACTGACCGCGGCACCGGCCCGCCCTCGCCGTCCAGCCCGGCCACCCCCGGGTGAGCTACCTTGGACGGGGGAGGTCGGAGTTCGCGTGACTGGGAAACAAGCCGTCGGTGTCCACCGCGGCGATTCCGGCGTTTCCCCGTGACGGGCCTGCTCGGCCGCGAGCGGGAGCTGCAGGTGCTCACCGGCCTGGTGACCGGCCGCGGCGGAGTGCTCGTCGTCCACGGTGAAGCCGGCATCGGCAAGACGACCCTGATCGAAGCCGCCCTCGCGCGAGCACCCGAGTCGCGCCTGATCCGCGTGCGCGGCGCGGAGTCCGAGCGCGAGTTCGCCTACGCGGGTCTGCACCAGCTGCTGACCTCCGGCACCGGACGGCTGGCCGGACTGCCCGATCCCGAGCGTTCGGCGCTGCACCGCGCACTCGGGTTCGCCGACGGCCCCGCGCCGGATCCCGGCCTGGTCGCGGCGGGTGCCGCGGCGATCCTGGCCGAGCCGGACCGGACCGTGATCTGGTTCGTGGACAACGCGCAGTGGCTCGACCACCCGTCGCTGCACGTCCTCGCGACGATCGCGCACCGGCCGCCGCCGGGTGTCGTCATCGTGTTCGCCGCGCGGGAAGTGCCGGCGCGGCTGTCGGGGCTGCCGGACCTGCGAATCGGCCCACTCGCCGACGAAGCCGCCTACGCGCTGCTCACCACGGTGCTCCCCCAGCTGCTCGACGAACGCGTGCGCCGCCGGATGGTCGCCGAAGCGCGGGGAAACCCGGCGGCGCTGGCCGGGCTGCAGCTCGTGTTCTCGCACACGGATCTTTCCGGCGGCTTCGGCCCCGCCGCCGTGCGGACGATCGTCGACCAGCGGGAACGCGAGTTCGCCCGCCGGATCCGCGAACCTGCCGTGGCCGACGCGGCGGCTGCTCCTGCTCGCCGCCGCCGAGCCGACCGGGGATCCGGCGCTGCTGCGGCGGGCGGCCGCGATCCTCGGCGTCGACGAGTCCGCCGCAGCGGCGGCCGCGGACCTGATGACCGTCGACGGCCTCGTGCGGTTCCACCACCCGCTCGCGCGCCCCGCGACCTACCACTCCGCGCCGCTGGCCGACCGGCGCCAGGTCCACCACGCGCTGGCCGTCGCCCTCGGAACCGGTGACCGCGACCAGCGCGCGTGGCACCGCGCGCAGGCGGCGACCGGTCCGTCCGAGGAGATCGCGGCCGAGCTCGAAGACTCGGCGGGCAGCGCCCGGGCGCGCGGCGGAGCGGCCGCGGCGGCCGCGTTCCTCGCCCGGGCCGCCGACCTGACCCCCGACCCCGCCCGCCGCGCCGACCGGCTCCTCGTCGGTGCCCAGGCGAAACTCGACGCCGGCGAGCCCGCGGCGGCCGCGCGCCTCGTCGTCGCCGCCCGGGCGCTGGAGCTGGACCGCTTGCCGGCGGCGCGCGCCGACTTGATCTCCGCGAAGGCGAGGTGGCTCACGGAGCCCGCGGGCGAAGCGGCCACGGCTCTCGTCGCGGCCGCCGACGGGCTGGCCGGCCTCGACCCGGCCCTGGCCCGGGAGACCTACCTCGAAGCGCTGACCGCGGCGATCTTCGCGGGTGACGTGGCGGGCGGCGACACCCGGCCCGTGCGCGCGGTGGCGCTGGCCGCCAAGCAGGCGCCACCCGCACCGCAGCCGCCGCGCCCGGTGGATCTGCTGCTGGCTGGTCTGGTCGTCCGGTTCACCGACGGCTACGCGACCGCCGTTCCCCTGCTGCGCGAGGCACTGGCGGAGTTCCGCGCGGCGGGCGCCGCCGACATCCGGTGGACCTGGCTGTGCGCGAACCTCGCGCGCGACCTGTTCGACTGCGACGGCATCGTGTTCTGGGCGGCGCACCAAGTGGAGCTGCTGCGTGCGGCGGGCGCGCTGGGACTGCTGCCGAGAGCGCTCGGCTACCTGGCCCACGTGCAGGCCAGCCGTGGCCGGATGGCCGAATCCGCCGCGTCGCTGGCCGAGGCCGACGCCATCACCACCGCGACGGGCGCGCCGCCGCGGCAGTTCGTCGAGCCGTTCCTCGCCGCGTTCCGCGGAGCCGAAAAGCCGGCCGTGGAACTCGTGCGCGCCGCGGCCGAGCGCGCGATCCGGCAACGGCAGGGCATGGCGCTGCGCGTGGTGCGGATTTCGGCGGCGGTGCTGCACAACGGGCTCGGGCAGTACCGCGCGGCGCTCGCCGCGGCCCGCTCGGCCGCGGAAGACGAGGACGACCTCGGGACCGTCGGCGTGGGGCTCGTGGAACTCGTCGAGGCCGCCGTGCGGTGCGACGAACCGGAAACCGCGGCCGACGCGCTCACCCGGCTCGTGGAACGGACCGAGGCGAGCGGCACCGAGTTCGCCCGCGGCGTCGCGGACCGGTCGCGGGCGCTGGTGAGCACCGGCGCCCAGGCGGAAGCGCTGTACCGCTCGGCGCTGGCACACCTGGCCCTCGGCGGTGACGCGATGTGGCTCGCCCGCACCCACCTGATCCACGGCGAGTGGCTGCGGCGCGGCGGGCGCCGCATCAACGCCCGCGCCGAACTGCGGCTCGCGGCGGACCTGTTCACGCGCATCGGCGCCACGGCCTTCGCCGACCGCGCTCACCGCGAACTCCTGGCCACGGCCGAATCCGTGAAACCCGCCGAAGACGACGGACCGCTCACGACGCACGAAGCGTTCATCGCCCGCCTGGCCCGCGACGGCCTCACCAACCGCGAGATCGCCGCGCGGCTGGTGCTCAGCCCGCGCACCGTCGAATGGCACCTGAGCAAGATCTTCACGAAACTCGGCATCACGTCACGGCGTCAGCTGAGAACCGCGCTGCCGGACTGAGCCGGGTTTCGGTGCGTGGCAAACGTTTTCCACGCGGGCTCCGGTGCGCTCCGCGGGGTTTTCCCGTGGCGCACACCACAACGCACGGGCGGCGTGCGCACTCGCCGCCGCCCGTTCGACGGCTCACCAGTCCAGGTCACCGGTGGACATGACTCGCTCCTTCCGCTTCGGCCGACTTCCGCGACGGCGGGGAACCCACTGCTCACGCGGGATCCGGGACAGACGCCCCCACCGCGGCTCGGTGTCCAGTCAACCGGACGGGCGGCCCCGAGACGCCCGGGAGAACCCCGGGTCCCGGGCAACCGGGGATGCCCGCGCGCACCGGGCCCGGGTACGGGCCCGGGGTCCTACCGGGTGCCCCGGCCACCCCAGGCCTGCCACAGTTGGACCAGACCACTACGAGAGGGGCTCCCGCATGACCCGCACACCCGGCCCCCGCCGCGGCCCGGTGCCCCAGTGGCTGCGCACCACGGTGTCCGCCCGCCGCCGGGCCACCGGCTGGCGCCCGGCCGCCCCGTTCGTCGTCGGCCTCCGCCGCACTTCGCCGGCGTGGTCCACCCGCCTCGACGAAATCGCGAGCCACTTCCACTGACACTTCCCACCGGGGATGGGGGAAGACGCCCGCGCGCCCAGCCGGGGAGGGATGGGCGCGCGGGCCCACGGCGTGAACGAGCCGAACTGACCGATGTGGACATTGCGGACACGCGATGCCCCGGGTGTCCCGCGATGCGGAACGGTGCTCGGTCCGCCGCCGATCCCGTGGCGGCCGCTGTTCGGCCCCGCCCGACGCGGGGCAGTTCGCGGTCGTCCTGTTTCCCGCCCTTCGCCCGGTTCACGACCGCTGGCGGCAGTCCCATCGCAGCGCTTGCACGAAGCGCTTCGCCTTGCCCCGTTGCGACGATGCCCACGATGCGTGAGGCGGCACTGTCGCGAGGGGACGGGCCCAGGATCCGGCAGAAGTGGACCTCTCTCGGTGCCAAGGAAGCCGATAACGCCGCCAGCGGTCCTCGCTCGCCGCCTTGAGCGAAGCCGAGAACCGCGGCCGGCCGAGCTTGGTCGCGTCGGCGAGGGAAGTCGCCGCGTTCAGCTCGCCGCGTGAAGTGAGGACGCGGGCGGCGGCCACGAGGTGCTCGACAAGCCTTGCCCATCCGGCCGGCCACGGGGGATTTCAGCCGGTAGTCGGCGACCTCGTCCGTCTCGATCGCTTCGCTCGCAAGGCAACCGCACACCCGGATTCGTCCGCGCCCACAGCTCATGGTCGTGTCGGCAGCGCCCGGCGCTGCCGAGAACCACTTGCCGCGTTGTCCGCGGTGTCTGTGCCCCACTCCTCCTCGCGGTGCGAGCTATTCGGCACCGCCGAGGCGGGGCAGTTCGGGGTTCTGCCGCAAGGCGTCCAGCACCACCTGGATCGCCGCGCGTTGTGGTGAGCCGCGGCGGACGGCGGCGGTGATGGTGCGCGTCACCGGGGCGGCCAGCTCGCGCGTGGCCACCCGGTAGCGCGGATCGACGGCCAGGCCGGGCAGCAGGGCGATCGACAGGCCGGCCTCGACGTGCTGCAGGGCGAGCATGTAGTTGCCGAACCGGCACACCACGCGCGGCTCGAAACCCGCCTGGCGGCACAGCCGCAGGGTCAGCGTGGCCATGTAGGACTGCGGCATGTCGAACGCCCACGCTTCGTCGGCGAAGGTGGCGAGGTCGGCGGTGCCCCGGCGGGTGGCGGGGTGGTCCGGGGGCAGCACGGCGACGATCGGGTCCGTGGCGAGCGGCACGAGGTCGACGTCGGGGTCCAGGGGCTGCTCGACGAAGTCCGTGGTGGTGATGATGAGGTCCGCGTCACCGCCGCGGAGGGCGGGCATGCTCTCGTGGGGTTCGAGCTGGAGGACCTCGACGTGGAGGTCCGGGTGCGCCGCGCCCAGGCGCGTGGCCGCGGGCACCGCCAGCGTGTGGACGGCGCTCTGGAACGCGCCCAGCCGGACCAGGCCGGCGGGTTCGTCGCCGAAGCCGCGAAGCTCGGCTTCGACCGTGTCCATGTGGTCGAGGATCGCGCGGGCGCGCCGGGCCAGGATGACCCCGGCCGGGGTGAGGCGGACGTGGCGGCCGGTGCGTTCGAGCAGCGTGGTGTGCGTTTCGGCCTCCAGCACGGCCAGCTGCTGCGACACGCTCGACGCGCTCAGGTTCGACGCCTGGGCGACCGCGCGGATCGTCCCCAGGGTGTCCAGCCGGGTCAGCAGGCGCAGGCGCCACGGGTTCAGCACTCCCCCATTGTGCGGTTTTGCCGAACAGAACGTCCGGAATCGTGAGCTGGACGTGACGCTCGCCGCCGTCTTACCGTCGGGGACATGGCTGCTCCGACCACTGCCCCGTCGTCCGCCGAGGCGTTCTGGGCCGACGCCGACCGACACCTCGTGCGCTACGGCGGTGAGTTCACCCGCGAGATCATCGACCGCGCCGCCGGCAGCTTCCTCCACACGGCCGACGGCCGGAAGATCCTCGACTTCACCTCCGGCCAGATGAGCGCGATCCTCGGCCACTCGCACCCCGAGATCGTCGAGACCGTGCGCCGCCAGATCGGCACGCTCGACCACCTGTTCAGCGGCATGCTGAGCCGCCCTGTGGTCGACCTGGCGCGGCGGCTGACCGAGACGCTCCCGGCGCCGCTGGAGAAGGCGCTGCTGCTGACCACCGGCGCGGAGTCCAACGAGGCCGCGATCCGGCTGGCCAAGCTCGTGACCGGCAAGCACGAGATCGTGTCGTTCGCGCGTTCGTGGCACGGGATGACGGCCGCCGCCGCGGCCGCCACCTACAGCGCCGGCCGCAAGGGTTACGGCCCGGCCGCGCCCGGCAACTTCGCCATCCCCGCGCCCAACACCTACCGCCCCGACTTCACCGCACCCGACGGTTCCCTGGACTGGCGCCGACAGCTCGACTTCGCGTTCGACCTCATCGACGCGCAGTCCGTCGGCAGCCTGGCGGCGTTCCTCGCCGAGCCGATCCTCAGCTCCGGCGGCATCATCGAGCCGCCACTCGGCTATTTCGCGGCGCTGCAGGAGAAGTGCCGCGAACGCGGGATGCTGCTGATCCTCGACGAAGCCCAGACCGGCCTGTGCCGCACGGGAACCTGGTACGCGTTCGAACGCGACGGCGTCGTGCCCGACCTCCTCACGGTGTCCAAAACGCTCGGCGCCGGCCTCCCGCTCGCGGCCGTGCTGACCACCGCCGAAATCGAGGAAACGGCGCACGAGCGCGGATTCCTGTTCTTCACCACGCACGTGTCCGACCCGCTGGTCGCCGCCGTCGGCACCACCGTGCTCGACGTCCTGCAGCGCGACCGCCTCGACGAGCGCGCCCGCGAACTCGGCGCGTTCCTCCGCCGGGGGCTGACGGACATCGCCGCGCGCCACGAGGTCGTCGGCGACATCCGCGGGCGCGGCTTGCTTGCCGGGCTCGAACTCGTCGTCGACCGCGAGACGAAGGAGAGCTCCGACCGGCTGGGCGCGCTCGTCACGAAGCGGTGTCTTGACTTGGGCCTGCACACGAACATCGTGCAGCTGAAGGGCATGGGCGGCGTCTTCCGGATCGCGCCACCACTCACGGCCACCGAGGACGAGCTGTCGCTCGGTCTGGCCATTTTGGACGAAGCGATCGGCGACGCACGCGCCACACTGTGAGCCCGGCACAGGAATTTCGCCCCTGTGCCGGGGTTTCCGCTACGAGCGCTGCTCCGGCGGCACGTACTCGAACGTCGGGCCCGCCGTCGTCTTGCCGTCACCGGTGGGCATCTTCATCAGCGCCACCGCCTGGCCCTTCAGCTGGAACATCGTGCCGACAGCCGCGCGCAGCTGGCCCGGGTTGCCGGTGAACGCGTCTTCGAGCAGGTAGAGCAGCAGGCAGTAGGTGTTGTTGAACTCCTGCTGCGCCGTGCGGATTTCGCTGCCTTCGGGGTAGTCGGCCGTGCGCGGGTTGCGGCGCATCGGCAGGACGCCCTCGAAGTCGACCTGGATCTCTTCACCGGTCGGCCCGGTCTGCGGGGTGTCGCCGGTCTGGTAGCGGCGGCCGTGCTTGAGCTCCTGGAAGCGGTAGAAGTGGGCGACCTCGTCGCGTTCGGGGTGGAAGACGTCGCGGTCGCCGTCCCACACCTGCGTGCGCGCAGCACCTTCGCCCTGCTCCACGATTTCCACGAGCGCGGCCTGCGCCGACTTCAGGTCGGTCACGGGGAGAACACCGCCGCCGCCGGTGTGCAGGTGCATCTCGCCGATCTGGCGCGTCGCGTCACCGGTGAAGACGGCTTCCTCGCCCAGCTCGTCGCAGAGCTTCCGGAGTCCCGCTTGGACGGACGCGTAGAACTGCCCGATGGTCCGGTACTCGTCCGACTGCGGCGGCGCATCGGCCGACTCGGGCTGCTCGATCCGCAGGAACAGCTCCAGCGCCTCTTCGCCGAACGGCACCAGGTTCACGGGCAACGACTTGTCCCCGTGCGGCAACGGGTGCGGGTACGCGGGCAGCAGCTCCGGCGCGTCGAGCTTCGGCTGCCCGCCCACGGCGTTGAGCAGGTTCGCCGCCAGCGCCAGGTGGATCATCTCCTCGGCGAGCACACTCCCCACGACCTGCGCCGCCTCGGCGTTGCGGTTTGCGTCGAGGGAGTACAGGGCACACAGGTAGGGCGGGATGGTCGCGTGTTCGAGCTCGACCGCCCACTGCAGGTGGCGGCGGAGATCGTCCAGGGTGTCGATGGCGTGGGCGCCACTGGTGTCCATCGGTGCCTCTCGGGTGTCGGCCGGTTCGGGTTGCGACAGGCAGGACAAGACGGGCGCGGGGTTTGTGACACGGAACTTCGCTGTCACACTTCCGCGCCGGCTCTTGTCCTTCCTCCCGGCGGGCCCCACCCCGCCGGTCCGGCCGAGTCACGAGACAAGAGCGGGAGCGCCGGGTTTCAGACGGCCTCGAGGGGTACGCGTCAAGCAGAGCGTGGCTGGTCCCACCCGCCGCCGGACTTCCACCCCGACTGCGAAAGGAGTTCACGCCCGGAGGAACGCCGCCTCCACCGCCGGGACGGCTTCATCGAGCCACTTCGCGAGCGCATCGCGAAGCTGCGGATATTCGATCATCGCCGTGCTGGCGCGGAATCGAGCGACGAGCGCGAAGTCGCCGTGGGCGGCGAAGAGGGAGCATTCGCGTTCACGGTAGATCGTCTGCTCCTGGCAATACCCGGCCTGCGCTGCCAAGCCCGGCACCCGCGGTACGGTCAACGGCCCCGAGATGACGACATCCGCCGGGACGTAGGTGCGGCAGCCGAGCACCTTCCGCGCCTCGGCGACGACCTCGGCCCCGGTGGTGCTTTCGTAGCGCGCGATCGTCTCGGCGAAGGAGATCCCCAAGCGGCCATCGAGGTTCCGACCGGTGACGTGCACGCCGGCGACGAGCTTCGAGTCAGACGGGATGCTTTGCGCGCACGGGGTGGCGGCGGAGAACGGGCTGGTGGCCTGCCGGGTCACGGGAACCGGGGCATCGCGCCGGGTGAGGCCCAGCCGGTTCAGCTCGTCCGCCGTGAGCAGCGCACCGAGCAGGCGCTGCTCGTCGGTCGGCACCAGCCGGCCGGCCACGACGTGCGAGCAGCCGGTCAGCAGTACGAGCATGGCAGCGACGAGCACCGTCCAGCGCACGTGATCCTCCCCCGTTGTCCCGACTCAAGATCGCCGGGCCGGGATCACGTGTTACGTGGTCCGGACCTTCGCGGCGGCAGGGCGAGGCGGACGGATCACGCTCCGGTCTTCAGCGCGGCAGCCAGCTTGGGGACCACGGCGTCGAGCGCGTACGGGATGCTGAGCACCGGCGGGCGTCCCCTGAGGTATCCCGCCACCACCACCCGCTTCGGCGGGGCCATGACGGTGGTCGCGTGACCGGGTACCCCGGAGCGGCCGCGGCGGGGTGCACGTTCGCGCCGCCACGCCCCGCGACCAGCAAAGAAGCACCGCTCGTCGCCAGGAGAAGGCCACGTCGGGACAGGCTCATGGGGGGGCTCCCCGGAGCTCGGCGGCAGAGTCAGCTGCTGCCTCACCACCCTTCCTGTCGACTCCGAACTCTGCGACAATCCCGGCATCCGGGACAGGGGGTCGCCGTGTTCGTCGCCGCTCTTCGCCGCACCGTGGGAACCGCGCCGCGGCGGTGGATCCTCGGTGCCGCCCTGCTTCTGGGCGTGCTCGCCGCCGTGGCCGTTTCGGTGTTCGGCTCGCCGACGTTCGCCGCGTTGTCGGATCCGGTGCAGAGCCTCATGTCGGTGGTGGTGCCCTTCACCGGTGCCCTCGCGGCGGGCGACGTGCTGCGGTCGCGGCTGCCCGTCCGGCCGACCCTCCTGGCGGCTTCCGCGCTCGCTGCCGGCGTCGGCTTGTTCGGCGCCGCGGTGTGCGCCGTCGCCGCCACGACGTCGTCCGCTTCCTTCGTCTGGCACGACGCGGGACTCGTGGCTGCCGGCGGCGTGCTGGTGCAGGTGGTGGCGCAACTCGTCGGCACCGGACTGGGTCTGCTGATCCGCCACCGCCCGACGGCGTGCCTCGCGAGCATCGTGCTCCCGCTCGGCCTGTGGTTCGTGCTCGGCCTGGTCTACCCGCCGGTGCAGGCCTGGCTCACGCCCTACCCGTCCGTGCGCAACTTGCTGTCCGGCTCGATGAGCGCGCTGGCGTGGGCGCAGTGGGGTGTCGTGGTGGTGCTGTGGGTCGTCGGGCTGAACGCGGCCGGCACCGCGCGCGTGCGCCGGGTCAGCGCGGTGCGGGCGTGAACGCCACCCCGTGCACCCGCTCGACCGACTTCGTCCACAGTGGATCAGCCGGATCGGCCGGGAAACCCAGCTGCGGCCCGATCTTGCGCCACGCCCGGGCGTTGTGCTCCCGGTAGCCCCTCAGCACGTCGTCCAGCTCGGCGTGGTCGAGGAACCGGGCCGCCGGCGCCCGCCACCGGTACTTCCCGCACCGCACTTCGATCGGCGGCGCCGCCTCGATGTTGCGGTACCACTGCGGCACGCCACCCCACGCCGCGATGACCGTCAGCTCGGGCAGATCCGCCCGGTGCCGGACGACCTCGACCACCGCTTCCCGCCGCACCCCGGACTTCCGCCCCCGGTGCGCGAGGTACAGGAGCCGGTGCCCGAGCAGCGGACCGAACCCCCAGCGGTACAACGGAATCGGCGCCCTGAGCAACCACCGCACCAGCCCCGTCGGCGGACGATCGGTCACCGGCATGTCCACCTCCGAGGCTCGCCCTTCGCGTCAGACCATACTGACACCGTGACCGCGCGTCCGTGCCGCTTTCCCGAAGTCGGGTGCTCCCGGTGACCGAGCCCCGGTTCACCGAGCGCCTCCGCCTCGTGCCCATCGGACCCGCCCTCACCGATGAGCTCTTCCACCTCCACCAGGACCCCGGCATCGCCCGGTGGTACGACACGTGGACCGCCGACGACGCGCGCGAGCAGGCCGCCGCGATGGGCGGCGCCTGGCGGACCGACGGCGTGCACAAATGGCTCGCCTACGACCGCACCACTGCCACCCTCATCGGCCGCGGCGGCCTGTCCTACACGGCCGACCGCCGCCTCGAAATCGGCTGGGCAGTACGCGAATCGTTGTGGGGCCAGGGCTACGCCACCGAAATCGGCCGGGCCGGCCTGGACTTCGCGTTCGGCGACTTGGGCGCGAGCGAAGTCATCTCCTTCACGGAAACCCACAACCACCGCTCCCGCACCGTCATGGAGCGGCTGGGGTTGCGGTACGACCGCGACATCACGCACCGCGGTGAGCCGTTCGTGCTGTACGTCAAGCGAGTCGACGCGTAGGCGGATCACCTCGCCGGGCAGCGCCGCGCCAACCTGCATGCAGCCGTAACCCCGCACCTCACCCCTCAAGAACCGCGTCACCCGGCATCTCACGCCCCGGGACACGCGATTGACACTCCTGCATCCTGCATGCAGGATGTCCGCAACCCAGCGCGACAACCAATGGAGGTTGCCATGACCGTGCGCGCCCCCGCGGGGGAGACCGAGCTCGAGGCCACGCAGCGGCGGAAGGCGATCCTCGCCGCCTGCATCGGCAACTTCATCGAGTACTACGACTTCGTCGTGTACGGCTACTTCGCCAGCGTCATCGCGAAGTTGTTCTTCCCCAGCAGCGACACGGCGGCCAGCCTGCTGCTCACGTTCGCCGCCTTCGCGGTGAGTTACGCGGCCCGCCCGCTCGGCGCGCTGATCTTCTCCCACCTGGGCGACAAACACGGCCGCCGGACGCCGCTCGCGGTGTCGGTGATCCTGATCGCCGTGTCGACGACCGTGATCGGGCTGCTGCCCACGCACGCGCAGATCGGCGTCGCCGCGCCGCTGGTGCTGACGTTCGCGCGCATGGTGCAGGGCATCTCCGTCGGCGGTGAGTATGGCGGCGCGACCAGCTTCATCTCCGAATACTCGGCGAGCCGCAAGCGCGGGTACTACACCGGCTGGCAGACGTTCACGATCGGGCTCGCGCTGTTCACCGGCGGCGCTGTTGCGACGATCCTCACCGCGAGCCTGTCCGACGCGGCGCTGAGCTCGTGGGGCTGGCGGCTGCCGTTCCTCGTCGGCGTGCCGCTCGGGCTCGTCGGCCTCTACCTGCGGATGCGCCTCGACGAGACGCCGCACTTCGCCGCCGCGCGAGCCAACGCCGACGTCGTGCGCGCGCCCGTGCTCGCGGGCATCAAGCAGCAGTGGCGCTCGCTCGTGATCGGCATGGGTGTGGTCGTCACGCCCGCCATCTGCGTCTACATCCTGTTCGTCTACACGCCCACCTACCTCGGCCAGGTCCTGGGCCACAGCCGGTTCGAAGCGCAGGCCGCGAACCTCGTCGCGCTCGCCTTCTACTGCGCGCTCATCCCGTACTTCGCCCGGCTGAGCGACCGCATCGGCCGCAAGCCGCTGATGGTCGCCGGTACCGTCGCGCTCGTGGCGGTCACCTACCCGGCGTTCCTGATGCTCGGCAGCGGCGACTTCCTCGTCGTCGTGCTCGGGTTGTGCCTGCTGGGCCTGGCGTTCGCACCGCACTCCGCGGTGATGCTGGCGGTGGTCGCCGAGCTGTTCCCCACGACCGTGCGCTACACCGGGCTCTCGCTGTCGCTCAACATTCCGGTGACGCTGCTCGGCGGCACCGCACCGCTCCTCGCGACGGCCCTGATCTCGTGGTCCGGTACGGCCGCCGCGCCCGCGTTCTTCGTGATCGCCGGCGCGGTCGTCTCCCTCGTCGCCGCCTTCGCCGCGCCCGAAACCGCCCATTCCGACCTCCGCACCGCCTAGCAGAAAGGTTCGCCATGCGACTGCTCAACGTGGCCGGCCGCGCCGTCCTCGAAACCCCGGACGGCCGGACGGACGTCGCCACGGCCAGCGCGGGCCGGTTCGGCCCCGATCCCCAGTCCCTGTACGGGAGGTGGGCCGAGTTCCGCGCGTGGGCGGGCACCGCGCGGCCGGCCGGTGACCAGCCCGGCGGCCCGCTGCTGGCGCCCGTGCCGCGGCCGCCGCAGGTGTTCGCGGTCGGGCTGAACTACGTGAGCCACGCGGAGGAGACGGGGCTGGCCGCGGCGACCGGGCGGCCGTTGACGTTCACGAAGTTCCCCAGCAGCATCGCCGGGCCCGACGGCGACCTGGTGCTGTCGGGCGAGCAGGTCGACTGGGAGGTCGAGCTGGTCGCGGTGATCGGCTCGCCGGCCCACCGCGTCTCCCCCGCGCAGGCGTGGGACCACATCGCGGGGCTCACCGCCGGCCAGGACTTCTCCGACCGCGCCGTGCAGATGGAAGGCGCGCCGCCGCAGTTCTCGCTGGGCAAGTCGTTCCCCGGGTACGGCCCGCTCGGCCCCGCGCTCGTCACCCCCGACGAGCTCCCCGATCGCGACGACCTGCGCCTCACGTGCGAGGTCAACGGCGAAACCGTGCAGGACGGCCGCACCAGCCTGATGATCCACCCGGTCGCGGAGCTCGTGTCCGAACTGTCGCAGATCTGCCCGCTCGGGCCCGGTGACGTGATCTTCACCGGCACCCCGGACGGCGTCGGCATGGGCCACACCCCGCCGCGCTACCTCAAGCCCGGCGACACGGTCGTGACGACGATCGAGGGCATCGGGACGATGACCCACCGGTGCGTCGGGGGCCCGGCATGACCACCCGGCGGGTGCCGCGCTGGGCCGAGCTCGCACCCCTCCTGCGGCCGAAACCCGTGGTGCTCAACGGATCCCGGCGCCGGCTCGGCGGCGCGGCGACGGTCGACGACCTGCGCCGCGTCGCCCGCCGGCGCACTCCGCGCGCGGTCTTCGACTACACCGACGGCGGCGCCGGGGCCGAGCTGTCCCTGGCGCGCAACCGGGCGGCGTTCGACCGCGTGGAGTTCCGGCCCGGCGTGCTCCGCGACGTGTCCGATGTAGACACTTCGGCGACGATCCTGGGTGCTTCCTCCGCGTTGCCGCTCGCGCTGGCACCGACCGGGTTCACGCGCATGGTGCACCACGAGGGTGAGGTCGCCGTCGCCCGCGCCGCGGCGGCGGCCGGCGTGCCGTACGCGTTGTCCACCATGGGCACGACGTCCGCGACGGACCTAGCGGCCGCCGTGCCGCAGGTGCGCCGGTGGTTCCAGCTCTACCTCTGGCGCGACCGCGAGCGCAGCCGGGAACTGGTGCGGGCCGCGGAAGCGGCGGGGTACGAAGCGCTCGTGCTGACCGTCGACACTCCCGTTGCCGGGACGCGGTTGCGCGATGTCCACAACGGAATGACGATCCCGCCGTCCTTGACAGCGCGGACCTTCCTCGACGGCGCGGTGCGGCCCCACTGGTGGTTCAACTTGCTGACGACGGAGCCCCTGCGGTTCGCGTCGTTCAGCAACTGGGAGGGCACCGTCGCGGACCTGGCGAACCACATGTTCGACCCGTCGGCCACGATCGCCGACGTCGCCTGGCTGCGGGAAACGTGGCCGGGCAAGCTGATCGTGAAGGGCGTGCAGCAGGCCGACGACGCGGTCGCGGCCGTCGACGCCGGTGCCGACGCCGTCGTCGTCAGCAACCACGGCGGCCGCCAGCTCGACCGCGCGCCCGTCCCGCTGGAGGAACTGCCGTCCGTCGTCGCGGCCGTCGGCGACCGTGCCGAGGTCTACCTCGACGGCGGCATCCGCACCGGCGCCGACGTGGTCGCCGCGGTGGGCCTCGGCGCCACCGCGGTCCTCATCGGGCGCGCCTACCTCTACGGCCTCATGGCCGGCGGCGAACCCGGCGTCCGGCGGGTGCTGGACCTGCTCACCGCGGAAGCGCGGCAGACGATGCAGCTGCTGGGGGTTTCGTCGGTGAAGGAACTGACGCCGGACCGCGTGCGCCTGCGCTGACGGCCGAAGCCGGGCGGTGCGCTTCGCCCGGCCCGGGGTTCGGCACGGATGCCCGGGCCGGGCCTTGCGCACGCCGCCGGCGACGGTGGCGATCACCGAGCCACAGTGGGCCGCGCTTTCCGCACCGACGCGGCGCGGACCACCGGCCCGCGCCGCAGCAACTCCGAGACAACCGATCGCCGCAGGTGCCGAGCGGCGATGTGGGCGGTTGAGCCGAACCCTTGCGGGCCGGGCTCAAGCGGTACGTGACTCCTCACGATCACGCCGCCGCCATTCGCGGCGGACGCGTTCGGCCAGGTTGTCCAGGTGGATGGTCGCGGCGCGGCCCGCGGCTTCGCCGTCGCGGGCGGAAAGGGCGGCGAGGATGCGGGCGTGTTCGGGCACGGCCTGGACCTGGTTGGAGCTCCACGCGGTCGAGTAGGTCGCCAGGATGACCCGCGCCTGCACGCGTTCCAGGTGCTCGACGAGACACGCGTTGTCGCAGTGGGCCTGGACTTCCTGGTGGAACTGGAAGTCCGCCTTCTGCGCCGCGCGGGTGTCGCTGCGCTGCACGGCGGCCTCGAACTCGGTGTGGATTTCGGTGAGAGCGGCGACGTCGGCGTCGGCGAGCTGCGGGGCGGCCAGCCGCGCGGCCAGGCCCTCGAGCGGCGCGCGGACGGCGAGCGCGTCGAGCAGATCGCCGCGGCCGGGCGTGGGCACGAGGGCGCCGCCCGGGGTGAGGATCATCAGGCCGTCGGTGGCGAGGCGCTCGATCGCCGCGCGCACCGGGCTGCGGCTCATCCCCATCTCGGCGGCGAGCGACACCACGCTCACCCGCCGGCCCGAGGGGAACCCGCCTTCCAGGATGCCGTCGCGCAGCTGCTGGTAGGCCAGCTCCGTCAGCGACTTCGGCCTCGGCACGCGTTCGACCACGTCCACCCCTCCCTGCTTCTTGCATGCAGCATACGCCGCGAGTTCACGTCAGGATGCCCGCTCCGGCGAACCCGCCGTCGACGGCGAACACGCTGCCGGTGACGTACGCGGCTTCCGGAGAACACAGGTACGCGACGGCGCTCGCCACGTCGTCCGCCCGGCCGTAGCGCCGCATCGGCACGACCCGCTCCCACGCGCGGCGCACGTCCGCGCTGTGCTGCGTGGCCGCCAGCGGCGTCTCGATCGGACCCGGCGCCACGACGTTCACGCGGATCCCGTGCTCCGCCAGCTCGACGGCCATCACCTGGCTCAACGTCGCCACACCGCCCTTCGCCGCGCCGTACGCGGCACGACCGGCGTTGCCCCGCACCCCCGAAGCGCTGCCGATGTTCACGATCACTCCCCCGCCGCGCGCGGCCATCACCCGGGCGCACGCCCGGCCGACCAGGAACGTGCCGCGGAGGTTGGTGCGCACGACCGAGTCGAACAGCTCGGCGGACGTTTCGAGGAACGGTGCCACCCGGCCGATCCCCGCGGCGTGCACGAGGCAGTCGAGCCCGCCGTGCTCGCGCACGACGGAATCGACGAGCGCGTCCACTTCGGACTCTTCGGTGACGTCGACGCGCTCGTGGTCGATACCGGGTCGCGGCGGTACGAGGTCGGCGGCCACGACCGTCAGCCCGTCGGCGGTGAGCCGTTCGGCCACCGCGGCGCCGATCCCGGACGCACCACCCGTGACGATCGCGACGGTCATCTCACGTTCTCCTCACGCGACGGTGCCACCACCGTCGACGACGTACTCCGCGCCGTTGACGTGGCGCGCCTCCGGCGAGACGAGGTGGGCGACGGCTGCCGCGACATCCTCGACCCGGCCGTACGGCACCGGCGCGGCGCGGTGTACCTCGGTGCCGCTCAGCGCCTGCGCTTCTTCGTCGATGGCGCGGATCATGCGGGTTTCGATCGGCCCCGGCAGCACCGCGTTGACCCGGACGCCCGTGCCCGCGACCTCCAGCGCCGCCACCTTCGTAAGCCCGACGACGGCGTGTTTGCTCGCGACGTACCCCGCGAGGTTCGCGCGGCCGCGGACACCGGAAGTCGACGCGGTGGTGACGATCGCACCGGAACCCCGCTCCTTCATCAGGGGCAAGGCCGCGCGCAGGCCGAGGAAGACACTGTGGACGTTCGTGCGCATGACGTGTTCGAACACGTCCTCGGGGTAGTCGCCGATTGGCCGCACGGCACCTTCGACGCCGACGTTGTTGACCAGCGCGCCGAGCCCGTGCCGATCGGCGACCTCCCGGACGAGGGTCTCGACCTGTGCACGATCGGTCAGGTCCGCTCGGCGGGCTTCACCCCCGATCTCGCCGGCGAGGCCAGCGGCGCTCTCGCGATCCACGACCACGACGTGCCAGCCGTCGCGGGCGAGGCGCCGGCAGATCGCGGCTCCGATCTCGCCGGCGCCGCCCGTGACGATGGCCGCCGTCATGGGATGCGGCGCTCGATCAGCCGCCGGTCTTCGACGGCGAACCCGCCGCCGTAGACGGGGGTCTTCATCGACTGCGCGCTGAGGACCTCCGGTTCCAGCTCCGTCAGCGGGTCGAACCGCGACGGCAGCAACTGCAGGTCCACGCGCCCGCGGATCGGCTCGGAGTTCCGGATCGGCGTGCGGCGGTAGACGACGTCGGCGTAGGAAACCCCGACGCCGGACGGATCAGGCAGGCGCCGGACGTGCAGTTCGCCGCCGGGCTGCTCGTCGTCGTCGGTGAGCCGGACGAGCGGCGCGGCCGGGTCGGGCGTGAACGCGAACGCGGCCAGCGGGATCGAGCGGCGCGTGACGGACCCGGTGACGCTGCCGTCGCCGGCCTCGAAGAACTCGAAGTCGCAGTCCTTCTTGGTGTACCCGAACAGCTCCCGCCCGGCGGCGAGGCCCATCGGGTCGCTGCAGTACATGTAGAGGTGGGTCTGGGTGTAGAGGTCGCGGTAGCGCACCGGAACGGTCACCATGAGGTCGAACATCCGCCCCCGGTACAGCGACAGCGTGTGCCCGGGCGAGAGCATGAACCGGAACGCCACGCGGTCGTTGACCACCTCGAACCCGGTGTCCGCGAGCAGCTTCGCGACCTTCCCGCGGTCGACGCGCGTGACCACCTCGACGGTGTGGATCCCCGTCTCCCACTCCAGCGGATACGCCGGCGAGTAGGGCGGGTTCACGCCGCCACCGGGATGCATGTCGAACCGACCGAACATCGATGTGCCTCCTCGTCGAAACAGCTCGAGCCATCCTGCATGCAGCATGCATTGAGTGTCAAGGCGGGCGCTTGGTGATTGCCGCTGCTCAAGTCGGGCGGAGTCAGTGTTCGGGGGATCCCGGCCCCTGCATGCAGGTCGCCGAGTCCTGGGAGCTCGACAGGCTCGCCGCGGTGGTGGTGACCGCGGCGATGGTGCGCTTGAGGATCGCCGGGGTGAGGCGGAAGGAGGGCATCGACACGTTGACCGCGGCGATCGGGGTGCCCTGGAAGCCCAGGACCGGCGCGGCGACGGAGGTGAGGCCGACCTCGTACTCCTCGGCGCAGACGACGTGGCCGGTGGGGCGCTCGTGGCGCAGCCGTTTCACGACGGCCGCCGCGGTGCGCGGGGCGCCGCGCCGGCCCGGCAGCGGGCCGGTGGGGAGGATGGCGGCGACCTCGTCGGCGTCGAGGCCGAGCAGGAGGGCGCGGCCGCTCGAGGTGCAGTTCAGCGGGGTGGTCCGGCCGACCCACTCGTGGGCCTGGATGCCGTGGCCCGACGCCTCGCTGAGGACGGTGAGCGCCGACGAGCCCTCGCGGACGGTGAGGTAGGCGGCTTCGCCCAGCTCGCGCGTGAGGGCGCGGAGGGCTTTCGCGGCGGTGCGGCGCAGGTGGGTGCCGGTGCCCGCGGCGGCGAGGGCGAAGATGCGCCAGCCCAGGCTGTACTCGAGGGTCTGCGGGTCGCGCTCGGCGAAGCCCTCTTCGGCGAGCGCTTTGAGCGTGCGGGAGACCTGCGTCTTCTCCGTGCCGAGCACCTCCGCGACCGCCTGCACGCCGAGCGGGCCCGAGCCGAGCGCGGTCAGCACGTGCAGGGCGCGGTGGACGCTCGTGAGACTGTTGTTGGCCATGGCCCCATGGTCGAGGTGGCGTGCGCGGAGCGCAACTGCCATTGCCGTACCCCCACGCGCGTGCCTAGCGTGCAGCTCATGTGCGGAATAGTGGCGTGGTACTCGCCGTCCGATCGGGATCTCCTCCGTACGGGCAGGGAAATGCTCGGCCGGATCGTCCACCGTGGACCGGACGACACGGGTGAGGCGCTCGTGGGGCCGCGGACGTGGCTGGGGCACAACCGGTTGTCGATCGTCGGGCTCGAGGACGGCGCCCAGCCGCTGGCCGGGCCGCGCGGCTGGGCGATGGTGTGCAACGGCGAGATCTACAACGACGCCCGGCTGCGCGAAACCCTGGCCGGCTACCGCTTCGGCACGGGCTCGGACAACGAGTCCGCACTGGCGCTGCTCACGGTGCACGGCCCCGGCGCCCTCGACCGGCTCCAGGGCATGTGGGCGCTCTGCGCGGCCACGCCGGACGGCCGGTTCGTCGCCGGCCGTGACCGGCTCGGCATCAAACCCCTGTACTGGGCCAAAACCGGCGGCGCGGTCCTGTTCGCCTCGGAGCTGCGCGCCTTCCCGGTCGAGGTCCAGTCCGACGTCGAGACGTTCCCGCCCGGCTGCTGGTGGACATCGGAGGACGGCCTCGTCCGGTTCGCCGAAGCCGTGACGGAGACGGCGATCGACCCCGAGGAGACCGAACGCCGCACGCGCGAGGTGCTCGTCGACTCCGTCCAGCGGCACCTGATGGCCGACGTCGAGGTGGGCGTTTTCCTGTCGGGCGGGCTCGATTCGAGCATCGTCGCCGCTGTCGCCGCGCAGGAGTACGCGCGGCGCGGCTTGCGGTTGAAGACGTTCTCCGTCGGCACCACGGACTCCCCCGACCTCGCCGCCGCCCGCGAGGTCGCCCAGTTCCTCGGCACCGACCACCACGAGGCCGTCTTCGACGCGGCGCGGGCGATCGCGGCGCTGGACGACGTGATCGCGTCGGTCGAATCGTTCGACGCTTCGCTGATCCGCAGCGCCGTCCCGAACTGGTTCCTGGCCGAGCTGGCGTCGCGGCACGTGAAGGCCGTGCTGACCGGCGAAGGCGCCGACGAGCTCTTCGCCGGCTACGGCTACTACCACGAACACCACCCCGCGCCGGGCGCGCTGCGGCGCGAGCTCGTGCGGACGGTGAGCCTGCTGCACGGCCTCAACCTGCAGCGCTGCGACCGCGTGACGATGGCCCACGGCCTCGAGGCCCGCGTGCCGTTCCTCGACACCGCCGTGGTCACGCACGCCATGTCCCTGCCCGACGAGGTCAAGGTCCTCGGCCCCGACGGCATGGAGAAGGCCCACCTGCGCCGCGCCTTCACCGGCCGGCTCCCCGACTCCGTCCTCTGGCGCCGCAAAGCGGAATTCGGCACCGGCAGCGGCGCGCAGGACCTGCTGACGCCGTACTGGGAAAGCCGCGTGACCGACGCCGACCTCGCCGCGAACCGGACGGCGCAGGTGCGGTCCAAAGAGGAGCTCGCCTACTACCGGGCGTTCCGGCGGGCGCTGCCGGAGATCCGGCCCCACGCCGTCCTGACGCGGTTCGCCGTGGCCTGACCGCCGCCGGGTGCGTCCCGCGGCCGGCCACCGCCGCGGGCTCGGGGCCGTTCCCTCGGGTCGTGGCGGTGCCAGCCGGCACTGTCGTCTCCGCAGTGGCCGACGCCCTGCGCGACACCGTGGCGGAGAAGGCCGGCGACGGACGGTGAGTTCTCCGGGTTCCGCAGGGGAATGCCGGCGGGATCCGTTGTGGACGATGGGGTGGACGGGCACGCGGCCACGGCCGAACGGGCACGCCCGCGATCGCACCTTCAGCCGTTGCCGGTGGGTCTTCGCTGGTCAGCCGCCGAATCGTCCGGTCTCGGCCGGTGGCGGGCAAAAAATGCGCCGAAGCCCGTGAACCGCCGGGGAACCGGCAGCCGTGTCCCCGGTCGAAGTCACCCGGACGGACCGGGTGCCACCGACCACGGGGAGTTCCCATGTTCCGCAAGCAGGCGATGTTCCTGGCCGCTTTCGTCGCGGCGGGTGCCGCGGTGCTGTCTGCCTGCGGGCACGACACCACCCCGACCGACCCGGGCGCCGGGGCCGAGAACCTGCGCGGCGCGGCCGCCGCTTCCTCCTCCGGGGCGCTGACCGCGACGAGCGCGATCCTGTTCGACGACGCGGCTTTCTCCGACAACGGTGCCTCGCAGGGTGTTTCCGGCAAGGGCTGCCAGCCGGTGGCGCGGCCGCGCGTCACGTCGTCGCTGACCGCGACCGGCACGCTCAAGCTGTGGAGCGGCGCGAACTGCACCGGCACGTCGGTCACCGTCACCGGCAACGTGAGCAACCTGGCCAAGCTCGGCTTCGACGACAAGATCGTGTCGGTCAAGCTGGCCGGCGACGACAACGGCGGGAACAACGGGGGCGACAACGGGGGCGACGTGAAACTCACCACCACCTTCGCGCTCCTCGACAGCGGCAAGAACTTCTCCGAGCCCGACGGCTCGCAGGTCGCCAGCGACCCGGGCTGCAACACCGTGCGCAACCCGGACCTGGTGCGCTCGATCGACGCCGACGGCACCTACAAGATCTGGACCGGCCCGAAGTGCGACGGCCGCTCGATGGTCGTGACGGGTGACGTCGCCGACCTCGAGAAGATCGGCTTCGACCGGCAGGTCGGCTCGCTGCGCCTCGCCGGCTGACTCACCGGAACGGCTCAACCGAGGGGAAACAAGGGCAGGGGCGCCGGGTACTTCCGGCGCCCCGCGCCGCGAAGATCAGCCACCACCGGAAAAACCTGGAAGAGTTGGTTCTTCCAGGTTTTTCTACGTATGGAGCCGTTTTGCCACTGACGCTCGACCACCCCGTGCACGACCTCGACCCGGCGATCCCGACCTACGACGAGGGGGCGGCGTTGCGCAAGCACGGCCCGATCGTCCCGGTGCAGCTGGCCGAAGGCGTCCGGGCGTGGGCCACCACCACGCACGACGCCACGCGCACGGTGCTCGAGAGCCACCCGCACCTGTCGAAGGACCCCGTGCACTGGGGCGCCTACCGGCGCGGCGAAATCCCGCCCGGGTTCCCGTTGCTGCCCTTCATCGTCGGCGAAACCATGCTCACCAAGGACGGCGCCGACCACCGGCGGCTGCGACGGCTGGTCGCGCGGGCGTTCACGCCCAAGCAGATCGCCACGCTCGCACCGCGCGTCGAGCGCCTCGCCGATGACTTGCTCGACGGCCTCGGGACCGGTTCGGTGGTCGATCTGAAGGAGCAGTACGCGTTCCCGCTGCCGATGCGGATCATCTCGGAGTTCTTCGGCGTCACCGATCCCGAGCGGCAGCAGGCCCTGCGCGGGCACTACGCGACCCTGCTCAGCGCCGACGCGACGGGCGAACAGCGCCAGGCCGCCGCGCTCGGCCTCGGCGACGAACTGACGCGCCTCATCGAAGACAAGCGCGCGCACCCCGGCGACGACCTCACCAGCACACTGGCCGCCATCGACGACGGCGATCGCCTCAGCGAGCAGGAACTGCGCGACACCCTGCAGCTCATCCTCGTCGCCGGCCACGAGACGACCGTCAACGCGATCACCGCGACGATCCACGCGCTGCTCACCCACCCCGACCAGCTCGCCCTGGTGCGCGCCGGCACGCACGACTGGTCGGCCGCGTTCGAAGCCGCGCTGGCGTGGAACGGCCCCTTCCGCAACGTGTACATGCGTTACGCCACCGCCGACACCGAGATCGCGGGCACACGCGTGAGCGAGGGCGAGCCGATCTTCGTGCTCCTCGCGTTCTCCGACCGCGCAGCCACCGAACGCTACGACGTGACGCGCCCGCCCAAGGGCCACCTCGCGTTCGGCGCCGGCCCGCACTTCTGCATCGGCGCTCCCCTGGCGCGCCTCGAAGGCGCGGTGGCGGTGGGCAAGCTGTTCACGCGGTTCCCGGACCTGCGCCTGGCCGTCCCCGAAACCGAACTCACGCCGCTGATCTCCCCGGCGATCAACGGCTTGGCGGCGCTCCCCGTCCGGCTCGGCTGAGAGCCGGCGCTCCTCGGCAGTAACCGATCGGGTTGTGGACGACTGTCCTGAACTGCCTGAGTGCAGCCGATTTTGTCGCTTGTGGGCGAGAGAATGGACGTGAGAGGCCCCTCTGGAGGTTCCGGCAAGTCTTGTGGCTCTGGTGGTAGAGCGAGCAGGGCTCTTGTTGATCTTGTGAGTGTATGAGTCTCGCGTGAGAGCCGGGCCCGCTACATCGCCCGCGCCTGATCCCCGCTGTAGCCGATCGTCTGACCCCGACGATGGCTGCGGCCGAACACTGGATACATCTACGCACCACCAATCCGATCGAGCCGACCTTCGCCACGGTGCGGCACCGCACGAAGGTGACCAGGGGCCGGGTTCACGGGCGGCCGGATTGGCGATGGTGTTCAACTCATCGAGCCTGCCCAGATCCGCTGGTGGGCGGTCAACGGACCCCATCTCGTCGTGATTGTCCACGCCGGAGCCCGCTTCGAGCGCGGCATCCTTGTCGAGCGAGGCGACCAACAGGTCGCCTGATCATGAAGGGCTCGCCCAGATATGGATCACCCGGCCCGGCAGAACTGCAACCCCAGTCTTACAGCCGGCGAAGAGCGCACGTTACGGCGCCGCAACGACCTGCTACTCCAACCGCCTCTGAACCACATGCGACTTCGCCGGAGCACTGCCTCGGGACCAAGGGGCTTACCGCATCCGCCGGCGTTCGTTCGACACCGTGGTTCGGCGTCGCGAAGTGGTCTGCACCGGGTGCCGGGCCGGGGGCGCACGGGTTCGGCCAGACGGAGCACGATCACCCCGTGCGGCAACCACACTGTGGGAGCGCGCGGCGGGTGAATGCGCGCGTTCGTCCAGCGTTCACATCGCGCTCATCCGCGGGAAGGCACGCGTTCGGTCCGGGTCGGAAGTGTCGGGTGGCCCTGTCCCCCTGACCCTGGACGGATTACGTGACCGATTCACGCGGTCGCCGGTGGCGTCGAAGCCTCCGTCGTCCCCTCGTCGCCGTTGCCGGACCCGCGCTGGTGCTCGGTGCGCTCGCCGTGCCGAGCGCGAGCGCCGCGCCCGCCGACGACGTCCGGATCAACGAGGTGGTGACGACCGGCGACGTCAACGACTCGATCGAGCTCTTCAACAAGGGCACCGCGACCGTGGACGTCTCGGGCTGGATCCTCAAGGACGACCAGAACAGCTCGAAGTACGAGATCGCGGCCGGCACGACGCTGGCGCCCGGCGGGTTCCGCGCGTTCGACGTGCACAGCGCGTTCGGCCTCGGTTCCGACGACCAGGCGCGGCTCTACCTCGCCGACGGCACGACGCTCGTCGACAGCTTCTCGTGGAGCCGGCACTCGGACCCGTCGTGGTCGCGCTGCCCGGACGGCACGGGTTCGTTCGGCCAGGCCGCGCTGACGCTGGGCGCCGCGAACGCGTGCGGCGGCTCGGGCCAGGCCACGTCGCCGGTCGCGTGGCCGGGCAGCGGCACGGTGTCGACGGCCGACGCGTCGAACGTCTTCGGCGAGGACCTCAGCGGTCTGTACCAGGAGGGCAGCGTCCTGTGGGCGGCGCAGAACTCCGGCGAGCTGTGGCGGCTCGTGTCGAACGGCTCGGGCGGCTGGAAGCCCGACCCGGCGTCGGGCTGGTCGTCCGGCAAGAAGCTGCACTTCCCCACCGGGTCGGGCACGCCGGACGACGAAGCCGTGACGGTGACCGGTTCGGGCTCGTCGGCGGGCGTCTACGTGGCGACCGAACGCGACGGTGACAAGTCCGGCACGAGCCGGCTTTCCGTACTGCGCTACGACGTCAGCGGCACCGCCACGTCGCTCACCGCGGCGAAGGAGTGGAACCTGACGGCGGACCTGCCTTCGGTGGACTCCAACTCGGGCTTCGAAGGCCTGACCTGGGTGCCCGACTCGGCCCTGACCGCGGCGGGCTTCAAGGACGCGGCCACGGGCGCCGCCTACTCGCCCGGCAGCTACGGCTCGCACGCGGGCGGCGTCTTCTTCGCCGGCGTCGAGGCGACCGGCATGGTCTACGGCTACGTGCTGCAGGATTCCGGCGCGTTCACCCGCGTGGCCGCGTTCAGCACCGGCATGGCCGGCGTGATGGAACTGCAGTGGGAACCGCAGGCCTCCCGCCTGTGGACCGTCTGCGACGACACGTGCTCGGGGCAGCACCGGACGTTCCAGCTGTCGTCGGGGTCGTTCACCCTCGCCGCGGTGTACAACCGGCCGAGCGGGATGGCGAACTACAACAACGAGGGCTTCTCCGTCGCACCCGCGGCCGAGTGCTCGGGCGGGGCGAAGCCCGTGTACTGGTCGGACGACAGCAACGACGGCGGACACGCGTTGCGCAAGGGCAGCATCAGCTGCTGACGTGCCGGCCTGTGGTCCCGGCCTGGGGGTCCGGGGCCACAGGCCTTCCCCCGGGCGTCACCGTTTCCGGGCGGCGAGGCGTTCGACCGTGCCGAGTTTGCCGCGTTCCGTGCCCGTGATTTCGAAGCCCGCGGCCTGGACGTGCGGGAGCGGGCGGCGGGTCTGGTAGTCGCCGAGGGTGCGGACGGTGAAGTGCTCCAGGAGGCGCTGGCCCCACCGGATCGGGCGGTGGTGGCTGCCGATGTGGTCCAGCAGGAGGAGCCGGCCGTCCGGGCGCAGGACGCGGTGCATCTCCGCGATGGCCGCGCGCTCGTCGGGGAAACCGCACAGGCCGAGGGTGCAGACCACGGTGTCGAAGGCCCCGTCGGCGAACGGGAGGGATTGGGCGTCGCCCTGCTGGAGCGCCACGGTGCGGCCGAGGTCCCCGGCGCGTTCGCGGGCCCGGCGCAACATGGCGGGGCTGAGGTCCAGGCCGGTGAGCCGCACGCCGGCCGGGTACAGGGCGAGGTTGAGGCCCGTGCCGATGGCCACTTCGAGGACGTCACCGGTCGCCTGGGCGCAGACCCATTCGCGGCCGCCGCCGAACTGCAGGCGTTCGAGGACGCCCATGCTGCGGTCGTACTGCGGGGCGTACTTGTCCCACTGGCCGCGGAGCCACTCGAGGTCGGCCACGGTCCGCACCTCCCCTTCCCCGGATCGCCGACACGCAGGTCCAGTTCAGCACACCCGCGGCGGCCGGGGGGGGAACCCGCCGGAACGCCGCGCCGGTCATCGCGGGGAGCGCCGGTCCGGGGACCCGCCCTCGGCCTCCGGGTACCGCCACGGCAGCAGGGGTGGGTCGCCGGGCGCCGGCGTTTCCGGACGGCGCTCGGCTTCGATCTCGATCTGGATGTTCGTCTTGTACGCGATCGGGTCCCAGATGTCCTCGAACGGCGCCATGAGCGACTGACCAGTGCCGCGCCGCCCGGCGCGCACGGCGTACCAAGCGAACCCGGCCAGGAAGAGGGGCAGGATCAGGAACGCGGCAGCCGGTGCCAAGAACTCCATGCCCCCGACGGTACAGTAACATCGTGTTTCCAGAAACGCCGTGTTTCCGAGTGAGCGGGCGATGACCAGACTGACGCGCGCCGAACAGCAGCAACGCACCCACGAGCACCTCTTGGCGGCAGGGCGCGAGGTGTTCCTGCGGCGCGGCTTCCTGGCGGCGACCGTCGAGGAGATCGCGGCCGAGGCCGGGTACACGCGCGGCGCTGTGTACAAGCACTTCGGCGGCAAGGAAGGTCTGTGGCTCGCGCTCATCGAAGCCGACGCGGACACCTTCTTCGAGGGCCTGCGGGAGACCCTGGCCCGCACCACCACCCGCGACGACCTGATCGCGGCCCTGTCCCCCGCCGGCTCGCAGGACGAGGACGCGGCGAAGTGGAGCGCCGCGGTGGCGGAAGTGCTCGCGGCAACCGCACAGCAGCCCGAGACCACCGCTCGGGTCGCCGCCGTCCAGCAGCAGTTCGACGACCGGGTGGCCGGCCTGCTCGCCGAGCACTCCCGGCGGCTCGGCCTCGAACCCGCCCTGCCCCTGGCCCAGGTGGTGATCATGCTGGGCGCACTGGGCATCGGCCTCGCCCTGCGCCGCGCGATCGCGCCGGCCGGCGACGCCGCCGCGATCACCGCCCACGTGCTGGGCAGTGTTTTCCCTGTTTTCCGCCGCACAGACACGGAAGCCCCGTCCGAAAGGACCGGTTGATCCCTGTCCGCCTTACGCGGCCGAAACGAGCGAGCAGCGCCGGACCACCGACCGTTTGGGATACTCCTCATCTGCCCGGTGAAGGGAGACGGCTGGTGGCTCAGGGACAGCGGCGGTGGCTGCAGCCGGAGGGCGCGGCCGGGCACGGGAGTGACCAGGCGTTCTTCGCGCGGCGCCCGGATCTCGTCCGGGTGGCCGAGCGGGCGGTGCACGCCCTCCGCGGTCGGTCGGTCCAGTTCTTCGACACCGCGGACGGCACGACGCGCCGGGTGACCGTGGACGTGACCGACGGTGCCGAGCGGCTCGCGCGGCTGGACGTCGTGGACGAACCGGCGCCGTTCGGGTTGACGGTGCGGGAGCTGCAGGTCGCGACGTGCGTGGCGGGCGGGCTGGCCAACCAGGAAATCGCCGGGGCGCTCGACTGCGCGCGCCGGACCGTGGCGACGCACCTGGAGCACATCTTCACCAAGACCGGGGTGAGCTCGCGCGCCACCGTCGCGACGCTGCTGGCCGAGCACGACGCGTACGCGGCGCCGCTGCCGGCGAAGAACCTCGTGCTCCCGGCGACGCTCCTGGCGCTGTTCGAAGAAAAGCCCAGGAAAACGCCACGGCGGGTGAAGCCGCGGCCGGCGCTGATCGGGGCCGTGTACACGGCCGCGGCGGGCGCTGAGGCGGTCGCGATGCGGCGGGGCGACAAGCTGGCCGTGACGGAGCTCAACGCGCGCGGCGGCGTCGCCGGGCGCGAGGTGGAGCACGTGGCCCTCGCGGCGACGCCGGAGGGCCTGCTGGACGCCGTGGCGGAGCTGACGGCGCGCGGGGTCGACGCCGTCGTCTTCGGGAACTTCCCCTTGCCGTACGCGCGGCCCGCTATCGCCGCCGCCGCAGCGGCGGGGGTGCCGGTGCTGCACAGCATGACCGGGCCCGCGCTGAGCGACGACGTGCACGCCGACCCGCGCGGCCTGGGCTCGGTGTTCCAGGTCTGCTCCACCGAGTCCGCGTACGTGCCCGGCCTCCTGCGGACGTTGCCGCAACGAGGGCGGCTGGCGATCCTGCCGCGGGAAAGCACGTTCGACGCGTCGGTGCCTGAGCAGATCGCGCGCCACGCCGCGGCTTCGGGCTGGGAGCTCGTCTACGCGGACCCGGTGCCCGACCACACGCGCGACTTCACCGACGTGGTGCGGCAGCTCGACCGCGTGAAGGCCGACGCCGTGTCGCTCTCGACGTTCCCCGAGGCGACGCTGGGCGCGTTCCTCACCGCCGCCGAACCGCTGCGCGACCGCACCCTCGTGCACGTCGCGTGGTCGCCGGCCGCCCCCGGGTTCACGGAGCGGTTCCGGTCGCTGAGCGACGGGCTGGTCTGGTCGACGGTGATCGGCAACGTCGACACGCCCGCGTGCCACGCGTTCGAGCAGCGCTACCGCGCGGCCTACGGCGGCGAACCCGGCCTCGGCGCGGCCGCGGTGCACTTCGACATGGTCAACGTGCTGGCCCACGTGTGGAGCCAGGTCAGCAGGCCGTGGGACTTCGCGGCGGTGCGCAAGCAGCTGCGTTCAGTCGCGTCGTTCGGGGTGACGGGCGCGCACCAGTTCCTCGGCCGCGGCCAGCGCGGCCTGTCCTACCCCGACGACACGGGCGACCCGACGCGCGGGCACCCGCACCTCGTCTACCGCATCGAGGGCGGCACCCACCGCCGGCTGGCGCCGTCACTGCTCACGTGAGCCACGACGGCGCGCCGACGGACCCGATGCCGTCCCCGCCGTCGACGGGCACCGTGCGCCCGTTGACCCAGGACGCGTCCTCGCTCAGCAGCCACGCGACCGCGGCGGCCACCTCGTCCGGGCGCCCCAGCCGCCCGCTGACGCCGGCCGCTTCGACGCCCTCGACGTAGGACCGGGGCACGGGGTTGAGCGCCGAGCCGACGTCGATGAACCCCGGCGCGACGGCGTTGCAGCGGATGCCGTCGCGCCCGTGCTCCAAGGCGAACGCACGGACCAGCGCGTCGAGCGCGGCCTTCGACGCCGCGTAGACGGCGGTGCCCGTCCGCGCCCGCACCGCCGCGCCGCTGCTGAGGAACACCATGGTCCCGGGCCGGCCCGCGGCGAGGCAGCCGCGCACGAACTGCGCGCCGGCGGCGAACGCCGAGCGGGTGTTCACCGCCAGCACGCGGTCGAACAGGTCCTCGTCGCCGTCGGCCACCGGCGCCGCCGGGTACAGGCCGGCCGCGTGCACGAGCGCGTCGAACCCGCCGCGCTCTTCCTGCAGGCGCGCGACGTGCGCCGCGACCACGTTGCGCTCGGCCAGGTCCAGCTCCGGCAGGTCGACGCCGGTGACGGACCAGCCGTCGGAGCTCAGGCGCGAACCGGCCGCGCGCCCCAGCCCGCCGCGGGAACCCAGCAGCAGCGCGGACTTCGCCACGGTCACCGTCCTTCCAGGACGGTGCGGAAGCGCCGCGCGACGTCGACGCAGCGCTCGAACTCCACCCCCAGGGCCCGGCAGCCCGTGACGAACTTCTCCAGCGCCGCCATCCGCGCGCCGCGCCCGACGACCTGCGGGTGCAGCGTCACGGTCGCGACCCCATCCGGCACGGTCTCGCTCAGGTAGCGCACGTCGCGCAGGAACCGCTCGAACATCGACTCCGGGTCCTGCAGCCCGGGCATCACGCCTTGGGGCAGGCGCAGGTACTCCAGGTGCGGGTAGTCGTCGAGCGTCCACGACACCGGCAGCTCGACGATCGGCGACGGCTTGCCGAACCGGTACGGACCGTCCTGGTCGCACTCGTCGCCCGAGCGCGCGAAGTACGGCTCGAAGTCCGTGCCCATCAGCGAAGAGTCGTACTCGACGCCGAGCTCACCGAGGATCGCGACGGTGTTGTCGGTGAAGTCCCAGCTGGGTGTGCGGTGCCCGGCCGGCGGCGTGCCCGTGAACTTCTCGATCAGCGCGGCCGAACGCCGGTTCACGGCCAGCTCCGCGTCCCGGTCCAGAGTGGACACCGGCTCGTGCGCGTAGCCGTGCAAGGCGATTTCGTGCCCCGCTTCGGCGATCGCCGCGCACTGCGCCGGATACGTCTCCAGCGTGTGCCCGGGGATGAAGAACGTCGAGGGCACGTCGTGGCGGCGCAGCAGGTCGAGGATCCGGCTGATCGCGTACGCGCCGAACTCGCCGCGCGACACCGGCCCGGGGGTCACCTGCCCGCGGGCGATCCACAGCGAAATGGCGTCGAAGTCGAACGTGAGGCAGACGGTGGGGCGGGTCATGCGACGGCGGCCTCCTCGGGCACGAATTCCGTACGGGGCGCGGGTTTCCCGTCGAAGAGCCGGTCGAGCTCCCAGCGGGTGTAGGGGTGGCGGCTGGGCGGGCCGGGCGCGATCCACAGCACGCGGTCGGTGAGATCCATGACCAGCGAGTACACGGTGGAGAAGTGCTCGGACTCCGGCACGTCCGGGTCGGGGTGGCGGCAGATGCCGTCCGGGAACGACCACTCGTCGCGCAGCGTCGCGACGACGTCGGCCACCCGCACCCGCCGCTCCTCCAGTGCGGGTTCGAGCAGGTGGCGCGCCCGCACGGGCCGCAGCAGCGTCAGCGCGCTCGTGGCCGCCTTCTTGTCCTGCAGGGGAAGCGACGCCTGGAAGTGGTTCGAGTGCGTGATCAGCCCTTGCTCGGGCAGCAGCACCCCGAAGACACCCGGCGCGAGCTCGAAGTCGATCGACTCGCCGCCCGCGTCGGCGAGCAGCACGTTGCCCGACGAGATGCGCTCGACGGGCAGCAACCGCTTGTGCGCCACCGACATCGTCTTCGCCTGCAACGCCCCGCGCAGCAGGTAGTGGTACGGCACGCCGCGGCCGCCGTGGTCGCGGTCGGAGATCAGCAGGTTCGCGCACACGCCCAGCCCCGCCGAGTTCAGGCCGCTCTTCGCGAGCATGCCCGCCTCGGTCAGCGACAGCACCGAGAACCCGGCTTCGTCGCGCGTGGCCAGCAGGAACGTCACCTCGGCCTGTTCGGGGTGCCAGTCCCAGTTCTGCGCGAGCAGCGTGTGGCCGTCCGCGGTGTAGCGCGGCAGCACCGACACCGACGTGCAGCCTTCGTCGCGGTACCCGGTGCCGTAGAGCATCTCGGTGCGCGCGTTGAGGGCGGCGAGGCGGTGCGCCGGGTGGCCCGAACCGTCGGCCATCCCGTGCAGCATCGCCGCGATCTCGGGCACGTAGGACTCGGCGACGTCGAGGTAGACGCGGCCCCAGCGGTCGATGTCGGCGTCCGAGAGCCCGGCGTCGTCGTGGAAGCGGCCGGTGTAGGTGGTGAGGCTGCGGTCGATCAGGTCGGCGGTCTGCTCGCCCACCTGCTCCCCCATCTGCCGGTAGCTGCCCTGCACGACGATCAGGCGCGGTTCGGTCATGTCACCCCTCATTTCAGTTCGGTGCGGTAGGTCTCGGGCATCAGGCAGACCGTCACGAAGGTGATGATCGCCGCGGCGGTCGGCAGCGCGGCGACGACGAGCGCGTTGCCGGTGGCGTCGATGAGCGCGGTGGCGATGAACCCGGCGGTGCCGCCGAAGGCCATGACGGAGAAGTTGTAGCCGATGCCCAGCGCGGAGTAGCGGACGTTGGTCGGGAACAGCTCGGCCAGCGCCGCGGGTCCCGGCCCGGAGAACGCGGCGAGCACGAGCGCGATCAGGATCTGGCCGAGGTAGGCACCGGCCGTGCTGCCGGTCCCGAACAGCCACATCACCGGGAACGTCAGCACGATGAACCCGCCGGACCCGATGAGCAGCAGCGGTTTGCGCCCGATCCGGTCCGACAGCACCCCGAAGAAGTAGATCCCGACGGTCAGCACGGCCAGCGCCACGAGGTTCGAGGCCTGCGTTGTGCCGGCGTCGAGCTTCACCTGCGTCTTGAGGTGCGTCGGCAGGTAGGTGAGGAAGAAGAAGTACGCGACGGTCCAGCTGACGGTGAAGAAGAACCCCAGCGCCATGGCCCGCTTCTGCGTGCGCAACGCCAGGCGCAGCGGGTTCTCGCTGACCTCACCCGCCGCCTTCTCCGCCCGGTAGGCCGGGGTGTCCTCGAGCCCGAACCGCAGCACGAGCGCCACCACGGCGGTGAGGGCGCCGATGAGGAACGGCACGCGCCAGCCGAAGTCGCGCATGCTCTGCGTGGACCAGAACAGCGAGTTCAGCGCGACGACCCCGGCGGCGACGAGGAACCCGGCGGCGGTGCTGACCTGGTTGAGGCTGCCGTAGCGACCGCGCTTCTCCTTTTCGGCGTACTCGACGAGCATCGTCGCCGACCCCGCCCACTCCCCCGCGACGGCGAAGCCCTGGAACAGGCGCAGCACCACGAGCAGGATGGGCGCGGCGACGCCGATCGTCGAGTACCCGGGCAGCAAGCCGACGAGCACGGTCGCGGCGCCCATCAGGACCACGCTCAGGATCAGCGCGGGCCGCCGGCCCACCTTGTCGCCGATGTGGCCGAACACCACCGTGCCCAGCGGACGGGCGAGGAAGCCGACCGCGAACACCGCGAACGTCGACAGCAGCCCCGAGAACGAGTCGCCGGCGAAGAACGTGGCGGACAGGTAGACGGCCGAATAGGCGTAGACGAGGTTGTCGTACTGCTCCAGGAGGTTGCCGATGCTGCTCGAAACGAGTGCGCGCAGCTGCAGTCTCGGGGCACCGGCGTCGGTCGCGGACCGGGCGCTCTGGGTGGTCATGGTTCCTCCGGCGATCCAGGTGGGGGGACGGGTCAGGACGCCGCCAGGTACCCGCCGTCCACGGGCACCAGGGCGCCCGTGACGAACGAGGACTCCGGGCCGGCGAGGAAGGCGAGCACGGCGGCGAGTTCGCCGAGCTCGCCGGACCGCGCCATCGGGGCGCCGTCGACGCGGGCGCGCAGCGCGTCGGGCGGCAGGTTTTCCACCAGGGGCGTGCGGAACACCCCGGGCAGCACGGCGTTGACGCGGATCCCGCGCGGCGCGAGCTCCACGGCGGCGACCTTGGTCAGCTGGTGCACGGCGGCCTTGCTCATCTGGTAGGCCACGGACGAGGGCACGGTCCCGTCGCCGCCGGGCGGCGTGGTGACGCCGTAGATGGAGCCGACGTTGACGACGGCGCCGCGGGTGGCGGCGAGGTCGTCGGCGAAGGTCTTGATCCCGCGCCACGGGCCGAACGCGTTGACGGCCAGCACGCGGGCGAAGTCGTCGTCGGCCGTGGTGAGCAGGTCGGCCCGGGCGCTGACGCCCGCGTTGTTGACGAGCAGGTCCAGGGTGCCGAAGTGCTCGTGCACGTGGTCGCGCAGCCGGTCCCACGACGCGGGAGCGGTCACGTCGTGGTGCACACGGGCGCGGTCGGTGCCGTCGAACACGAGGTCGGCGCGGACCACCCGCGCGCCCAGCTCGGCGAGCCGGTCGGCGAACGCGCTGCCGATCCCCCCGGCGGCCCCGGTCACCAGTGCGAGCTTCCCGTCCACAGCTCCTCCTCCCGCTCGACGACGGTGCCGGGGAAGGTAGGCGCGCGGGCGCGGTGGTGCATCGGTCGTTCGACCGATGCGCGGGGCCGGCCGGGCGTCCGCCGGGATCGGCCCGCTGGGTGTTCGGATGGGGGATCTGCTGCACGCGTGGCGGGAGTGGCTCGCCGGGCACGACACGGCGCAGCTGCCCGTGTTCGGAGTGCCGGTGCTGTGCTGGGGCCGGCTGGGAAAACGCCGGCGTTCCTCGGCGGGCCGACCGTGGTGACCGGACCTGCTGGGGCGCCAGCGGATGGCGGCTCTGTCTCCTGCTGGTCGAGGCGTTCGTCGTGACCACGCTCGGGCAGGTCAAGAGCCGCGAAGGCCGCGACTCGCGGCTGAAGTGGAGCGGGCTGGTGATCTTCGTCGACGGGTTCTCGATGGACCTGCTCTCGCCGTGGGCGGCCGGGGTTGCCGCGGCGGTTAGTCTCGGGACATGGCGATGCTGCGGTTCGACGACGAAGGCGCGAAGCGGACCGACCGGCTGTACGCGAGCCCGGACGTCGTGGACCAGCGGAACACGGTGCTGTCGCTGCTGGCACCGCGTCCGGGTGAGCGCGTGCTGGACGTCGGGTCCGGGCCGGGGTACCTGCTCGAACCGATCGCCCGCGCGGTGGGCGCGACGGGCGCCGCGCACGGGCTGGACCCGAGTGCCGCGATGAACTCCCTCGCCGCCGACCGGGTCGACGGCCTGGCGTGGGTGTCGCTCGACGAAGGCGACGCGACCGCGCTGCCCTACCCGGACGGTTCGTTCGACGCGGCCGTGTCGACGCAGGTCTACGAGTACGTGCCCGACGTGCCGGCCGCGCTGGCCGAACTGCGGCGCGTGCTGCGGCCCGGCGGGCGCGTGCTGATCCTCGACACCGACGCGGACTCGCACGTGTGGCACACCTCCGACCCCGAGCGCCACCGGCGCGTCCTGGACGCGTGGGACGAGCACCTCGCACACCCCCGCCTGCCGCGGGTCCTGTCCGCGCTGCTGCGGCGCGCGGGCTTCCGCGTGACCGGGCACCACGTGCACCCGATCGTGAACCCCGAGCTGACCCCGGATTCCTTCAGCGCGACCGAAATGCAGATCATCGCCGACTTCGTCCCCGGCCGCCGCGGCGTCACGGCGGAGGAGGCCCAGGCGTGGCTGGCCGATCTGCAGGCCCTCGGCCGCGCGGGCGAGTACTTCTACTGCCTGAACCGCTACCTCTTCACCGCCGTGGCGGAGTAGCCCCGCGGGGACCACGCCGTCCACTGTGGACGCCACCGGACCCGTGCCGGGAACGGTCACGAGTCCCTCGAACGGGGACCGCGCAGAGCTCCGCGGTGAACAGTGCTGCGAGCGGCACCAGGTGGATGAAGATCGGCCCGGTAGCCGGTGCTGACGCAAGGAATCCTGTCGTTCTTCCCCACCACGGCCATCCTGGGGACGGCGAACAGCGGGTTCACCACCCTCTAAATCGGTGGACAGCACTCGCCCCCGTGGTGAGGGTGGGTGCATGCGACAGGACGAGATCTGGGACGCCGACACGGCGCAGCGCTACGACACCCCGGGCGTCGGCATGTTCTCACCCGACGTCCTGGGCCCGACGCTCGTGCTCGCCGCGCTGGCCGACGGCGGGCGGGTGCTCGAGTTCGCCGTCGGCACCGGCCGCGTGGCCGTCCCGCTCGCCGCACTCGGCGTGCCCGTCACCGGCGTCGAGCTGTCGCGCGCGATGCTCGCCCGGTTGCGGGAGAAAGCCGACGAAGCGACAGTCCCCGTGGTCGTCGGCGACATGGCGACGGCCACGGCACCGGGCCGGTTCACGCTGGTGTACTTGGTCTACAACACGATCTCCAACCTGCTCACCCAGGCCGAGCAGGTCGAGTGCTTCCGCAACGCGGCCCGCCACCTGAGCCCCGGCGGCCGCTTCGTGGTCGAGCTCGGAGTGCCCGACCTGCGCGTGCTCCCGCCCGGGCAGGCGGGGCTGGTCTTCCACTCCGAGCCGGGCTACTTCGGGATGGACACCTACGACACCGTGCGCCAGCACCTCGTCTCCCACCACGTCACCTTCGGCGACACCCGCCAGGCTCGCCTGGCGCGCAGCCCCCACCGCTACATCTGGCCCGCCGAACTCGACCTGATGGGGCAACTGGCGGGGTTCGAGCTGGAGAGCCGGCACGCGGACTGGACCGGCGGCGAGTTCACCGGGGAGTCGCGGTCGCACGTGTCCGTGTACCGGCTGCCGCCGCACTGATTCGGTGGCGCGCGCGAATGCCGATCATCCACTTCGGACTCGCAGGCCGTGCTCACGAGGTTCAGTGAGGTTTCAGACGGTGCCGTGCGTAGGCTGGGATGGCTGCGGCCAGCCAAGCGGGCAGTTCCGGATCCGCCTGTTCGGCCAGGCCCCGCTAGCGGGGATCGGTCAGGTACAGGCGGCCCAACGCCGCGTACGCCTCCGGCGTGGGCTGCCAGTACTTGCGGACGGAGTCGTAGTGCTCGCCGATCGCGTCCAGCGCCGTGGGTGCGTCCGGAGCCGCTCCGGTGCGCATGACCTCGGCCAGCCGCCGGAACAACGCGGCGCCCTGCGCCGCCGCGTGTTCGTAGTCCGCGGTGGTGAAGCCGTCCTGGGCTGCCGCCGCGGCGTCGAAGGCGGCTGAACTCGCCGGCCCGAACGACTCCGCCAGGGACTCCCTCATGGTGGTCTTGTCCTGGCGTAGACCGGCGAAGAACCGTTGCGGGTCCTGGATGCGGGCCGCGTCCAAATCGCCGATGGTCTCCTCGACCGTGCTGATGATCGCGTCGAGCCGTCGGCGTTCGGCCTGCAGTTGCGTCAGGTGCCCGCGCAGCGCGGTCGCCTCGTCGGACTGCTCGCGCAGGATCTCACCGAGGTGCTCCAGCCCGATGCCGAGCCGGCGCAGCACCAGGATGCGCTGCAACCGCAACAACTCCGCGCGGCCGTACCAGCGGTAGCCGTTGGCGGCGACCACACTGGGCTTGAGCAAACCGACCGCGTCGTAGTGGCGCAGCATCCGGGCGGACACGCCGGAAGCCTTGGCGACCTGGCTGATGGAGAAGCGCACGCGACCACCGTACGCACTTGACCTTCACACTGTGTCAACTTTTACCGTTCTCACCATGGCAACGACGATCACCCGGGTCCGCGTTCACGACGGACGGCAGCTGACCGAGCACACCGCCGTGCGCCTCATCGGCGACCGGATCGACGCGGTCGGCGGGCCTGAGCTGCTTCGAGCCGGTGACCAGCACGTGGACGGCTGCGGCGGCACCCTGCTGCCCGGCCTGATCGACGCGCACGTCCACCTGCTGCCCGGCGCGCCGCGGCAAGGGCTGGCCTTCGGCGTCACCACGGTGCTGGACATGTTCAGCAAACCCGACACCGTGCGCCAAGCCGTGGCGCAGGGTGCTGGGCCCGACGCCGCCGAGGTGCGTTCGTCCGGCATCGGCGCCACCGCGCCGGGCGGGCACCCGAGCATGATGTACGCGCCCTTCCCGTACGTCACCGGACCGCAGGACGCCGAGGCGTTCGTGGCCGAGCGTCTCGCCGAAGGCGCCCACCACCTGAAGGTCTTCTACGACGACAGCACGAACGGCGGCCCGATGCCCATGCCGTCGCTGGACCTCCCGACGGTGGCCGCGCTGGTCAGCGCCGCACACCGGGCCGGCCTGCTGGTGGTAGCCCACGCGACCACCGCTCAAGCGGCCGTCGACCTGCTGTCCACCGGCGTGGACGTCCTGGCCCACGTGCCCTTCGACCCGGTTACCGAGGCTCACGCCAGGGCCATTTCGGCGGCGGGTGTCGCGGTCATCGCCACGCTGTCGGTGGCCGACGGGTTTCCCGGTGACGGCGACGAGATGCCGCTGCTGGCCGAGCCCGAGCTGGCCCGGCGGCTGGGACCGGCGTGGTCCGGCGTCCTCCAGCGGCAAGCACAGCGGTGGCTTCCGCCGCAGCTGCCCGACTTCACGGCACCGGCCGCCAACGTCGGCCTCCTGCACGACGCCGGAGTGCCGATACTGGCCGGCACGGACGCCCCCAACCCGGGCACGGTCCACGGCGCCAGCGTGCACCGCGAACTTCAGCGCCTCGTCGCTGCGGGACTGACCCCTGAAGAGGCCCTGGCGGCCGCGACGGCGCGCACCGCCGAGGTGTTCGGCCTTGCCGACCGGGGCCGCATCCGACCTGGACTGCGCGCCGACCTGGTCTTGGTCGATGGGCGACCGGACCACGACATCACCGACACACAGCGCGTGGCGGCCGTGTGGAAACACGGCATCCGCGCAGACCTCGACACCTACATCGGGTCAGCCGACGAGCAAGCGGGCTTGGCCGCCCTGCGCGCACAGACCGACAAGGTCATCGCCGCGGTCCGGGATCTCCTTCCAGGGATCACGCGTGAGTGACACCGACGTCGGCGGGCTGGCTCAGCTCGCGATCTCCTGCTGCCACCGCGTGATCCACGCCGACAGGTTGCGTGAGATCGCCTCGCTGTCCAGCTGCACCAGCGACGAGATCTCCTTCTGCCCGTAGGGCACGTAGTTCGCCGACAGGAACGGCTGGGGCAGCGTCACCTTGCTGTTGGTGGGGCCCTCGGCGATGGCCTGCACGAACTTGCCGTTGACGGCCGAGGAGATCTGGAAATCCAGGTAGGCGTGGGCGTCCTGGGCGCGGGCCGAAGCCTTGGGCAGGCACATCGCCGAGAGGATCGCGGTGGCGCCTTCGGCCGGGCGCACGAACGCGACGGGGGCGCCGCTGGACTTCAGGGCGCTCGTGCGGTCCGCGTACCACACACCGAGGTCGGCCTCGCCGCTGGTGAGGAGCTTGCTCATCTCGTCGGGGGTGCTGTAGATGGCCGAGAGGCTGGGTTTCAACGCGGACACCGCCGCGAAGCCCGGGTCGATCGCGCTTTCCGAACCGCCGTTGAGGCGCGCGGCCATGGCGAGGAAGTGGTACCCCGCGGTGCCGCTGACGTTGGAGATGGCGACCTTTCCCCGGTACTTCGGGTCCCACAGGTCCTTCCAGGACTTCGGGGGCGTGGTGATCTTCTCGGTGTTGTAGACGATGCCGGTCATCGACGCGAGTTCCGCCACCCAGTAGCCGTCCTTGTCCACCGCCAGCGGGTACAGCTCCGACACCGACGGCAGCTTGCCGCGGTCGAGCTTCTGCAGCAGGCCCGCGGACTTGGCCTGGTAGAGCGGCGCGAGGTCCAGGTACGCCAGGTCGAAGGCGTTGTTCGCGGCCTTCATCTTGGTCAGGGCGTCGCTGGAGATGGCGGTGATCAGGTCGACGCCGACGCCCGTCTTGGTGGTGTAGGCGTCGGCGACGGTCGACTGCACGGCGCTCTGGAACGTGCCGCCGAAACTGTTGATCTTCAGTCCGCCGCCCGCGGGCGAACCGGGTTTGCCCGGCTTGTTCGGGCCGCACGCGGTGAGGACGGCGGCGCCCGCGGCGGCGCCGGTGAGCCGGAGGAAGCCCCGGCGGTCGAGGGTGGGCATGGTGATCTCCTTGGGGGGGTGGGGACTAGTGGAGGGAACGCCCGCCGTCGAGCGCGAGGGTGGCGCCGGTGGCGTAGCGGTTGGTGGCGAGCAGCACCACGGCCTCGGCGATCTCCCCGGCCTCGGCGGTGCGTTTCACCAGGTACGGCTCGAAGTTCCGCACCGCGGCCCGCGCCTGGCCGCCCCGCTGCTCCTGCGCGTGGCGCGCGAGCGGGGTGTCGACGAGCCCCGGGCACACGCAGTTGACGCGGATACCGGCCGCCGCGTGGTCGATCGCCATGGCGCGCGTCAGGCCGACCACCGCCGCTTTCGACGCGACGTACGCCGGCATTTCCGGGATCGCCCGCAGCGCGGCCGCCGACGCGACGTTGACGATCGCTCCCCCACCCGTCATCAACGGGATGAACGCCCGCGCCGTGCGCCACACCCCGGTGACGTTCACGTCGAACGCCCGCTGCCAGTCCGCTTCGGACACCGCCAGCACGTCCCCCACCGCGACGACACCGGCGCAGTTCACCAGCACGTCGCACCGCCCGTGCTCCTCGGCCACCCGGGCGGCGAGCGCGTCGACACTGTCCGAAGACGACACGTCCGTCGGCGGCGTCGCGTCGAGATCGGCCACGACGACCGTGAAGTCCCGCGCTGCCAGCAACTCCACCACGGCCGCGCCGATCCCGCTCGCCCCGCCGGTCACCACGGCCACGCCGGTCACGGCGCCAGCCCCGCGTCCGCCAGCAGCGCCGGACGGACCCGCTCCGCGTAGTCCACACAGGACAGGAACTCCCCCGTGCCCGCCTCGCGGATGTGCTTGATCGTCTCCTCCAGCGCCCACAGCCGCGAGTGCCGCCCGATGACCTGCGGGTGCATGGCGATCAGGAAGTGCGTGCCCGCCTCCTGGGAGATGCCGTCGTACTCGCGGATCCAGGACTCCGCGACGGCCGACGGCGCTGACATGGTGCGGCCCGGCAGCCGGTTGCTGTAGAGGAAGAACGGGGCGTCGTCGAGGACCCACGCGAAGGGCAGCTCCACGATGGCCGTGGTGCGCCCCTGGTCGGCCAGCAGGTGCGCGGTGTCCGAGTCGAACAGGTTCGACGAGAACGTCATCCCGAACTGCTCCACATACCGCACGGAATCCGCGGTCAGTTCACCCGCCGGCGAGCGCCAGCCTCGCGGTTCCCGGCCGGTCGCCTTGACGATCGCGTCCCAGCCCTTCTGGAACTCCTCCAGCTCGGCCTCGGGCCCGAGCTTGTCCGACCACTCGTGGGTGTGGCTGTGGTGCTCGATGACGAGTCCCGCGTCCAGAATGGACTCGATCGCCGCCGGGTAGCGCTCCACCACGAGGCCGGGCACGAAGAACGTCGCGGTGATCTCGTATCGCTTGAGCAGCGCGAGGATCCGCGGCAGGCCGACCTGGGGTCCGTAGTGGCCCTGCGAGAGCCACACCGGTTTCGACGCACCCGCCGGATCGCGCGCCGTCCACAGCAGCTCGGCGTCGAGGTCGAAGGTCAGCAGAACGGGAGTGGGCATCGGCGGCGCTCCTAACGCGACGGGGACAGGGCGGACACGGGAGCGGGCGGCAGCCGGAACACGCGGTCCTGGAACGCGGCGGCGTAGGACATCAGCACGTCCTCCGAACCGGGCCGCCCGATCAGCTGGAGGCCGACGGGCATCGACCGGACGGTGCCGCACGGCACGGTGACCGCCGGGAAACCGGTGTAGTTCAGGAGAAAGGTGAAGGCGACGAACCCGCGCCGAGCCTCCTCCGGCAGTGCGAGATCACCGTCGGGGATGCGGGGCGCGGTGAACGGCACGGTCGGCGTCGCCACCAGGTCGGCGCCGTCGAGCAGCCGTTCGAGGTGCTCCACCGCCTTGAGCTGCGTCTCGATCGCGGCCGAATAGGCGGCGCCGGTGACGGCCGAACCGCGCGCGAACTGGTGGCGGCCGTAATCGGTGAGCAGCGCGTTGGCCTTCTCGTCGCGGAAGATCTCCGCGCCGCCGGTGGAGAACCGGTCGGCCTGCATCATGTCGTAGAACGCTTCGCTGAACAGCGGCGAGTCCATTCCGGACACGCTCTCGTCGAGCCGGCCCCCGCAGCCGCGGACGAATTCGGCGGCGGCTTCGTGCGCGGTGGTCACGACCTCGTCGTCCGCGCCGGGCACGCCGCTGTCGCCGATCCAGCGGACGCGGGGCGTCGCCGGGATCCCGGCCTCTTGCCGGATCCCCGTCGGCAGCAGGCCGCGGCTGAGCCCGTCGCCGGCGTACGGGCCGGCCATCACCTCGTACAGCACGTGGGCGTCCCGCGCGTCGAGCGTGATGGGCCCGCCCGAGGAGAAGCGCCGGGTGCCGATGCGGCCGCCGGTGCGGGGCAGCGCGCCGCGCGAGGGCATCAGGCCGACGCAGCCGCACAGGGCCGCCGGCACGCGGATCGAACCGCCGCCGTCGCTGCCGACCGCGATCGTCGTGAGCCCGGCCGCGATCGACGCCGCGGCACCGCCACTCGACCCGCCCGGCGTGCAGGCCGGGTCCCACGGGTTGCGCGTTTCGGGCTGCAGGTCGTTGACCGTGCGGATGTAGATCGCGAACTCGGGCGTGTTCGTCTTGCCGACGAGGATCCCGCCGGCCCGGCGGATCCGGCGCACCAGCTCGGCGTCGCGCTCGGGCACGTGGTGGTCGTAGACGCGGGAACCGTACGTCGTGCGCACCCCGCGGGTGTCGTAGACGTCCTTGACGGAGAACGGGACTCCCCACAGCGGCCCCGGTTCCTCCCCGGCGGCGCGGCGGCGGTCCAGTTCGCGCACCTGTTCCCGAGCGTGCTCCTCGTCGACGGTGAGGAACGCGTGCAGGGTCGCGTCGGTCTTCTCGATCGCGGCGAGGGTTTCGTCGAGGACCTCGCCCGCCGACAGCTCGCCGTCGACCACAGCCGTGCGCAGCTCGAGCGCTCGTGCGGGAATCATGACCACCCTCCCCAGATGGACCAGCCGCCGTCGACCGACAGCGTCTGGCCGGTGATGTAGGACGCGTCGCGCGAGAGCAGGAACCGCGCGGCGGTGGCGATTTCCCCCGGCTCGCCGAGCCGGCCCAGCGGGGTGCGCTGCAGCACCTGCCCTTCGTCGAGCAGCCCCCGCTCGAAGTTGCGGCGCACCAGCGGGGTCAGGATCGTGCCCGGCGCGATGGCGTTGACGCGCACGCCGTCGGCCGCCCACTCGGCGGCGAGCTGCCGGGTCAGGCCTTCGAGCGCGGCTTTCGTCGCGCCGTAGCCGGCGCGGCCGGTCAGCGCCCGCCCCGCGGCGAGGCTCGACATCGTGACGACACTCCCCTTCGCGGCGGCCAGGTGTGGGTGGGCCGCTCGCAGGAGCCGGGTCGCGCCGAGCAGGTGCGTTTCCAGCAGCGTGGTCCAGTCGTCGTCGCCGAGGTCGCCGAAGGCCTTCGTCAGGCCGGTGCCCGCGTTGCTGACCACGCCGTCGAGCCGGCCGAACCGCTCGACGGCGGCCCGCACGAGCGCCGAAGCGACCACCGGCTCCCGCATGGCGCCGCCGACGGCGACCGCCGTGGCGCCCTCCGCCGCGACCAGGTCCGCGGTCTCCGCGAGCCCGTCGTCGGTGAGCCCGTGCACGACGACGTCCCAGCCGCTGCGCGCGAGCTCCACCGCGCACGCGCGCCCGATGCCCGACGACGACCCGGTCACCACCGCCGCCGGGCGCGTGCCCTCAGCGCTCATCCTGGCCTCCCCCGCGCGTGACGAGCCCGACGAGCACCGCGGAGACGAGCACGATCACGGTCGAGACCGCGGCGATCGTCGGGTTGTTCGAGTACTGGACGTAGGTGAAGATCGTGATCGGCAGCGTGGTGAAGCCGCTGCCGGTGAGGAACAGCGTGACCACCGCTTCGTCGAAGGAGATGACGAACGCGAACACCGCGCCGCCGATGATCGCGCCGCGCAGCGAGGGCAGCACGATCCGGCAGAACGTCCGCGTCGCGCCCGCGCCGAGCGACCGGGACGCCTCATCCAGCGCGGGATCCAGCCGCCGCAGCCCGGCCAGCACCGACCGCGTGACGAACGGCGACGCGATGATCACGTGCGCCAGCAGGCCGCCGGGGAACGTGCCGAGCCAGCCCGAGAGCGACAGCGCGAACAGGACGCCGAGCCCCAGCACCACGGCGGGCAGCAGGATCGGCGAGAGCAGGACCTGTTCCAGCGCCCCGGTCACGACACCGGGCCGGCGCACGATCGCGTAACTCGCGAGGACGCCGGCGAGCACGCTGATGACCGTCGTCGCGGCGCCCAGCTGCAGGCTCGTCCACAGCGCCTCGAGGAACTTCGGGTCGTTCGCGGCCGCGGCGAACCACTTGAGCGTGAAGCCCTTCGGCGGGAACGTCAGGTAGCCGGTCTCGGTCACCGACGAGCCGATCGCGACGGCCAGCGGCGCCAGGATGAAGACCACGATCAGGGCGACGACGACCCAGAACACGACCGAGCCGGCGCGGCCGCGGCGACGCTCACCCGCGCGTGGCACGGCGCACCGCCCAGGTCTGCAGGGACAGGATCACGAAGGTGATGACCAGCAGCAGCACGCCGAGCGCGGACGCGAGCGGCCAGTTCTGCGCCGTCGTCGCCTGCTGGTAGATGACCGTGACGATCGTGGACACCTTGCCCCCGCCCAGCATCTGCGGCGTGATGAGCGCGCTCATGCTCGTCACGAACGTCAGCGCGGACCCGGCGGCGAGCCCGTCGAGGGACTGCGGGAACGTCACGCGCCGGAACACCTGCCCGGGCGGTGAACCGAGTGCGGCCGCCGCCTCTTCCGTGCGGCGGTCGAGGGCTGAGAGCGCCGCGACGAGGCTGATCACCATGAACGGGAAGTAGGTGTGCACGAGCCCGAGCACGACCCCGGTCGAGGTGTTGATCAGCTTCACCGACGACAGGCCGACGGCGTCGAGCGTGCGCTGCAGGAACCCGTCACTGCTGAGCAGCACCTGCCAGCCGAACGTCTTCACGACGACGCTGGTGAGCATCGGGATCGTCACCACGGCCATCAGCGGCCCGCGCAGCCGCCGCGGCCCGCGCGTGATCGCCAGCGCCAGCGGATACCCGATCACCGCGGAGATCACGGTGGTCGCGAGCGCGAGCCCGAGCGTGCGCAGGATCAGGTTGCCGTACAGCGGGGTGGTGAAGATCGTGAGGAACTGGTCGAAGGTGAAACCCCACGTCTGCCCGTCGGCGGCGTCGAAGTGCTCGAGGGAGAAGCGGACCACGAAGTAGAGCGGCACGGCGAACCCGACGGCGAAGATCACCACCATCGGCAGCAGGAGCAGCAGCACGCGGCGCGACGGTGCTTTCCGCCGCGTGCGCGACGGGGCGATCGGCTGGGTCAGCGTGGCGGTCATGCGCCGGCCCCGTCCGGGACGAGCACGGCGTCGCGCGCGTCGATGTGCAGCGAAACCCGTTGCCCCGCTTCGAACCGCGTGGTGGCCGCGCCGGTGACGAGGGCCTGGACGCGGACACCGCCGGCGTCGGCCTGCACGACGAGCGAGCTGCCGTAGTAGAAGCTCTCGGCGATCGTCGCGGCCAGCACCCCGGGCCCGGCGGCGCCGGGTGGCTCGATCCGGACGTCCTCGGGCCGGACCAGGACCACGACCTCGGCGCCGGCGGCCGCTTCGTCGTCGGTGACGAGCCGCCCCGCGGCGGTCGTGACCTCGGTCGGCTCGGTCGCGGTGACGGTGCCCGGGATCAGGGTGGCGTCGCCGGCGAAGCCCGCCATGAACGCGTTGGCCGGGCGGCGGTAAACGGCGCGAGGGGTGTCGAGCTGTTCGATGCGGCCCTCGCGCAGCACAGCCATCCGGTCGGCCATGCCGAAGGCCTCCTGGCGGTCGTGCGTGACCATGATCGTGGTGGTGCCGGTGCGCTGCTGCAGGCGCCGGATCTCCTCCCCCACCTCGCGGCGCAGGTTGGCGTCGAGGTTCGACAGGGGCTCGTCGAGCAGGAGCAGTTCGGGATCCATCGCGAGCGCCCGCGCCAGGGCGACGCGCTGCTGCTGCCCACCGGACAACCGCGCCGGTCGTTTGCCCGCGTGCCCGCCGAGCTGCACGAGTTCGACCAGCTCGGCCACGCGGGCCTTGATCGCGGCGCGGCCCTTCTTCTGCACCTTCAGCGGGTACGCGATGTTGTCCGCGACCGACAGGTGCGGGAAGAGCGCGTAGCTCTGGAAGACCAGCCCGATGTTGCGGTGGTGCACGGGGACGCCGGTGAGATCACGGCCGTGCAGGAGCAGCTCGCCCGAGACCGGCCGCGTGAAGCCGGCGACGGTGCGGATCATCGTCGTCTTGCCCGACCCGCTGGGCCCCAGCAGGGCGATGAGCTCACCGCGGCGCACCGACAAGTCGACTTCGTGCAGCACGCGGGTCGCTCCGTAGTCCACCGAGACGGCGCGCATGGCCAGCACGACGTCCGGTTCCGGCCGCGAGTCCACCGCCGGCGCGGTGCCGGCCCGGCGACGGGTGGTGGCGGTCATCTGCACCTCCGCTGTGTTGTGGAGTGCTTGTTGTGTCGTGCTCGGTGTGTCGTGCTCGTGGTGTCCTGCTGGCTTCCTAGCATCTGGTCTGACCAGATGCTAGGTTGACGGGAGCCATCATTCATCGGCACCCGGATGGGGTCAAGACGTTCCCGCCGGCCACTTCGCCCCCGTCGACCCCGGGCAGGTGGGCACGAGAGGATTGCGGAATGTTCACCCCCGTCACCAAGGGACGCGCCTTCGAGTCCGTGGTCGCGCAGATCGAGGCCGCCATCTACGACGGCCGGTTCAAGGCCGGTGACTACCTGCCTTCGGAGCGGGCGCTGGTCGAACAGTTCTCGGTCGGGCGCTCCACGGTGCGGGAAGCGTTGCGGATCCTGGAGAACATGGGGCTGATCAAGACGAGTCCCGGCAGCCACAAGGGCCCGCGCGTGTCGGCGTCGATGACGCAGGGCATCTCGCGCATGCTCAACGGCGCGGTGAAGGTGGAGCAGATCTCGCTCGTCGACCTCGTGCAGTACCGGATGATGACCGGCTCGACGGCCAACTTCCTGGCGGCCCACCTGCGCACGCAGGAGCACCTCGACGAAATGGCCGAGGCGATCCGGCTGATGGCCGGCGCCGAACCCGGCGACACCGAGGCGTTCGCGCGCGCCGACGCGCAGTTCCACGCCGCCATCCGCAAGGCGGCCGGCAACGCGCTGATGGACATCATCAACGACGTGATCGAAGAGGCCATAGTGGACCTCGTCCGGGACACCGTGGACTCCTCGACCCGCACCGGCCAGGTGCGCGCGGAGTTCGTGCGCACGCACCAAGAGGTCTACGACGCCATCGAACGCGGCGACGCCGAAGCCGCCGCGACGCTGTCGCGCCACAGCCTGACCGCCGTGTACGGCCGGGCGCTCTCCCCCGAAGACCGGCGCCGGCTCGAGCTGCTCGACGCCGCCGGCCGCGCCGAGTGAACCCGACGGAGGTCTGCATGCGCACGCACCACCTGGCCGTGATCGGCGGCGACGGCATCGGCCCGGACGTCACCGCGGCCGCGCTCACCGCCGTGCACGCGGCGGCCGGGAAGTTCGGCTTCGCCGTCGGCACCACCGAGTTCGACCTCGGCGCCGAGCACTACCTGCGCACCGGGGTGGTCCTCGACGAGCCGACCGTCGAGAAGCTGCGCGAGCACGACGCGATCCTGCTCGGTGCCGTCGGCGACCCGCGCGTCGCGCCGGGGATCCTGGAGCGCGGGCTGATCGTGGCGCTGCGCGTGGCGTTCCGGCAGTCGGTGAACATCCGGCCCGTGCGGCTCTACCCCGGCGTGGAGAGCCCGGTGAAGGGGGTGACGCCGGAGAACTGCGACCTGGTCGTGCTGCGGGAGAACACTGAAGGCCTGTACGCGGGCGGCGGGTCGACCACGCACGCCGGGACCCCGCACGCGGTGGCGCTGCAGAACTCGGTGACGACCGTGGCCGCCACGAGGGAGATCGTCGAGTTCGCGTTCCGCCTGGCGGCGCGGCGAAGGCGCAAGGTGACGTTGTGCCACAAGACGAACATCCTCGTCCACGCGGGCCGGCTGTGGCAGGACGTGGTCGACGAGGTCGCCGCGGACCACCCCGGCGTCGAGCACGACTACGTGCACGCCGACGCCATGTGCCTGCACCTGCCGCTCGACCCGGGCCGCTTCGACGTCGTCGTCACGGACAACCTCTTCGGCGACATCATCAGCGACCTCGGCGCGACCGTCCAAGGTGGACTCGGCGTCGCCGCCAGCGCGAACCACAACCCGGCGGGCACCGCACCCAGCATGTTCGAGCCCGTCCACGGTTCCGCGCCCGACATCGCCGGCCGCGGCTGGGCGAACCCCGTCGCGGCCATCCTCTCGGCCAGCCTCTGCCTCGCCACGCTCGGCGAGCGCGACGCGGCGCTGGCCCTGGAAGCCGCCGCCACGTCGGTGCTCGCCGAACTGCCCGCCCTCGCGGGCCCGGACATGGGCGCGACGACGGCGGAGATCGGGGCGCGCGTCGCCGAGCGGGTGTCCACCGTGGACCCGTCGGCGATCGGGGATCCCGCGCGGTCGCTGATCAGCGCACTGGCCTGACCGCTCTCCGGATCTCGGGCAGTTCCGGGACGCGGCCGGCGCAGCGGTTTCGCCGCGGCCCGCGGTGTTACGTTGGCGTCGTGGCGAACTATCACTCCCCGCGGCGGGCCCAGGCGGCGGAAGCCACGAGGACGACGATCGTCGAGACGGCCCGGCGGCTGTTCTCGGAGCGGGGTTACGCGGCGGTGACCATCGCCCAGATCGCCGATGGCGCCGGCGTCGCGGTGCCGACGGTGTACGCGAGCGCAGGCGGCAAGGCACAGATCCTGCGTCTGCTGATCGACGAAGCCGTGCACGACCCCGCCGTCGCGCAGACGCTCGCGGTCGTGGCGGCGTCGGGCTCGGCGGCCGAGATGGTGCGCGCGACAGCGGCCGGCGTGCGGCGCACGCACGAACGGCACTGGCCGACGCTCGTCGCGCTCATCCCCCAGTGCTACGGCGAGCCGGCGGCCGCCCAGGTCCTCGAAGCGGCGAACCGCGAGTTCCTCGCCGCGCTGACGGACGTCGCCGGCCACCTGATCACCGCGCCCGGCGCCCGGCCCGGGCTGACCGTGACCGAGGCGGTCGACTTCCTGTGGTTCCACCTCGGCCAGTCCGCGTGGTTCAGCCTGGTGCGCGACCGGGCCTGGACCTTCGACCGGGCCGAAAGCTGGCTGGCCGACAACGCCCGGCGCGCGCTGTGCGCACCGTCCTAAGCGGACACCGGCCCGGCCGACCCATCTCGTTCTCGCGGCCGGCAGCACAGCCGAACAACGCCCCCTGCTCGGGCCCGGCCGAGTTCCTGACAGTGACGGACCTCCGTGTGCCGCAGGGCGAGTCGGCGAAAAACCAACTATCTTCGGGAGTTTTCAGGTCACGACTTTCGTAGCTAACCCCCACCCCGGCGGCTCTGGTCTGCTCAGGATCGCGATCCGAGGGATCTCCGAAGGGAGCAAGGGTGATGAAGGCAGACGTGAGGCGCTTGGTGACCGCGCTGGCCGCGGTGGCGGCGGCCGGCGTGGTGGCCGCCGCGGGGGCGCCGGCGGCGTCCGCCGGGCAGGGGCCGTTGATCGTGGGCGGGACGCCGACGACCATCGACCAGTTCCCGGCGACCGTGATCTTCAACGTGAACGGCCAACAGCACTGCGCGGGCACGCTCGTGGCACCGGACAAGGTGCTCACGGCGGCGCACTGCACCGACGGGGTGAAGGCCGGGCAGATGCAGATCATCGGCGGGCAGACGAAGTTCTCCGACACCACGGGCGAGAAGGCCGGGGTGAAGGAGGTCTGGCAGAACCCCGGCTTCACCATGGACGGCATGCAGCACGACAACTCCGTGCTGACGCTGGACAAGGAGCTCTCGTACAAGCCCGCCACGCTCGTGCAGTCGGCGGACGACCCGGCGTACAAGACCGGCACCGACGTGACCGTGGTCGGCTGGGGCACGACGTCCGAGGGCGGCGACGTGTCCGACCAGCTGCTGAAGGTCACGATTCCGGTGGCGGACAACAACACCTGCGCCGACGCGTACCAGAAGATCGGCGACAACTACGACACGGCGACGATGTTCTGCGCGGGCGTGCCCGAGGGCGGCAAGGACTCGTGCCAGGGCGACTCCGGCGGACCGGCCTACGTGGACGGCAAGCTCGCCGGCATCGTGTCCTGGGGCCAGGGCTGCGCGCGCAAGGGCTTCCCCGGCGTGTACACCAACGTCGGCAACGACTACTCCGTGATCAGCTCCCACATCGGCTGACGTCTCCCGCCGGCGGGCAGGGCACCGCCTCGCCTGACGGGCTGGGCACTGCCTCGCCGACGGCCATCCGCTGCCTCGCCGACGCGCTGGGCTGCCTCCCCGGTGAGCCGGGCAATGCCTCAACGGCAGCTTTCCACCGCCTCGCCGGCGGGCTGGGTTGCGCCTCCCCGGCGGGCTGGAATCTGGCTCGCCAACACGCTGGACTACCTCGCCGGCAAGCCGGGCAAATCCTCAACGGCAGCTTCCCCTGCCTCGCCCGGCGGGCTGGACTGCCCCGCCGGCGGGCTGAGCAAATCCTCAACGCCAGCTTTCCACTGCCTCGTCGGTGGGCTGGGTTGTGCCTCCCCGGCGGGCAAAGCCAGCCTCACCGGCGGGCTGGCCTGCCTCACCGGCGGGCTGGATTGCGCCTCCCCGGCGGGCAAAGCCAGCCTCACCGGCGGGCTGGATTGCGCCTCCCCGGCGGGCAAAGCCAGCCTCACCGGCGGGCTGGCCTGCCTCACCGGCGGGCTGGGTTGCGCCTCCCCGGCGGGCAAAGCCAGCCTCACCGGCGGGCTGGCCTGCCTCACCGGCGGGCTGGGTTGTGCCTCCCCGGCGGGGTGGAATCTGGCTCGCCAACACGCTGGACTGCCTCGCCGGCGAGCCGGGTACTGCCTCGCCGGCGAGCCGGGGTCTGCCTCACCGGTGGGCTGGAATCTGCCTCGCCGGCGAGCCGGGGTCTGCCTCGCCGGCGGGCTGGCCTGCCTCACGGGCGGGCTAGGGTCTGCCTCGCCGGCGGGCTGGCCTGCCTCGCCGGCGAGCCGGGGTCTGCCTCGCCGGCGGGCTGGGCACCCACCCGCCGGCGAGGTAGGCTCTGCCGCCATCCGGCCGGCCCCGACGAAGCGGCGGGCCGGGTGGAGGAGGCGAGATGGAGGGCATGACCGTCCGGCTGGACACCCGCGACGCCGACCAGGCCCGGGCCCGGCTCATCAGCTCCTACTGCCCGCACCGGATCACGCCCGGCGGCGCCGGTTTCCACGCCCGCCACGCCGAAGCGGAGAGCACCGACCTCAGCGTGTACGACCTGTCCTACGGCGACGACGCGGTGCAGGTCAACCCCGTGCCGTTCCAGGACTTCGTCCTCTTCTCCCGCCCGCTGGCCGGCTCGCTGGGGTTCGGCGCGAGCACCCGCGCGGGCACGGGCCAGACGGTCGCGCTGGACGCGCGGACCCAGCACGACCTCGCGTTCGGCCCCGGCTGCCGCCTGCTCACCGTGAAGCTGCCCGGCAAGCTGCTCGCCCGCGCCGCGGCCACGTCCGGCCGGGGCGTCGCCATCCGCACCGGCATCGCACTCGATCCGCGGCCGTGGGACGCGGTCACCCGGTTCGTCGTCCGCGAAGTCCTCCCCCACCGCCTGCTCACCGCACCCATGGCCACGTCGGTCGCGCAGCTCGTCGCGGTCGCCGCGCTCGAATCGTTCGGCGGCCCCGCCCCGGCGCGCCGGCACCGGAACGCGGCCGCCGTCGTCCGCCGGGCGTGCGAGTACCTCGAGGCCCACGCCGGGGCGGACATCGGGCTGCTCGACATCGCCGCCGCGGCCGGCGTCGCGCCGCGCACGCTGCAGGACCACTTCCGCGCCCGGCTCGGCACGTCGCCCACGGCCCGGCTGCGGCAGGTCCGCCTGGAGCGCGTGCACGCCGAACTCCTCGCGGGCGAGGCCACGTCCGTCGCCGAAGTCGCGAAACGCTGGGGTTTCGGCAATCTCGGGCGCTTCGCCGCCGACTACCGGCGCACGTTCGGCACGGCCCCCTCGGCCGATCTGCGCCGCTGACCCCGCGCGTTTCGGCCGGCCCGCGGATTCCGGACAGCGCACCCGCGCTCCGCGGGCTAACTTCCCGGCCACCACCAGGCACGAAGGGAACTCACCATGGCCACCATCGTCCTCGTCCACGGCTCCTGGCACGACGGCAGCCTCTGGGCACCGGTCGCCTCCGTCCTGCGCGGCCGCGGCCACGAAGTCCACACCCCGACCGTCGCCGGGCACGGGCCCGGCGTCCCCAAGGACGTGACCCACGACGACTGCCTGCGCTCGATCGTCGACGCGATCACCGCCGCCGACCTGCACGACGTGGTGCTGCTCGGCCACAGCTTCGGCGGCACCGTCGTCGCCCGCGTCGCCGAGGAGATCCCCGATCGGCTCAAGCGGCTGATCTTCTGGAACGCCTTCGTCCCGCAGCCCGGCAACTGCCTCGACGACGAGGTGCCCCCGCACTACCGTGAACTGTTCGCCCAGTCGGCGGCGGCGAGCGACGACAACTCCGTCACGCTCCCCTTCCCGATCTGGCGCGAGGCGTTCATCCAGGACGCCGACGCCGAGCTCGCGGCCTCGACCTACCAGCAGCTTTCGACCGAGCCGTACCAGCCGTTCCTGGACAAGCTCGACCTCACGCGCTTCTACGCGACCCGGCTGCCGAAGAGCTACATCAACGCCACCGAGGACACCGCGCTGCCGCCGGGCGAGTGGGGCTGGCACCCGCGCATGTCGGGCCGGCTCGGGCTGTACCGCCTCGTGCAGCTGCCCGGCAGCCACGAGGTCATGTTCACCGCACCCGAGCGGCTCGCCACGGCGATCGAGGAAGCCGCGCGCGACTGAGCCGTCAGGGGCCGTAGGTCGCCTGCGTCACCGCGAAGACGTTGCGGTTGCCCGCGCCTTCCTGCAGCGTCCACAACAGGTCGGCCTTGGTGTCGTCTTCCCAGTACGACAGGCTTTCGCCGCTCGAGACCCACGCGTGGGTGGCGGGGCCGGTCGCCGGGGTCCAGTAGTAGAGCTGCTTCTGGCCCGAGGAGTTGAACCACCAGCGGTTGTTGTGCGAAGCGACGCCGTTGAGGTTGTACCAGGGCAGCTGCAGCGCCTCGCTCGCCGTGGTCGTGGCGGCGAACGTCGTCGCGCCCGCGGCGAACGGGAAGCGCACGGCCCGCGGCGCGCGGTTCGGGTAGGCGGTGCAGCCGGACTGGCAGGTGTACTCCGCCATCACGATCGACTTGCTCACGCGGTCCAGCGAGATCGACGACCACACCAGGTTGGTGCCCGACGTGGTCTTCGAGGTGATCGTGCCGACCTGCGGGAGCACGTAGGCGTAGTTGTGGGCGTAGTACGTGCTGCCGGTCTGGTGCCCGATCTGGCCCGCCGTGCCACCCGTGTCGGTCTTCAGGATCTTGCGCAGGTCGAACACGCGCATGCCGTGGCCGGTGTCGGCGACGTAGAGGTAGTCGCCGTACCAGGAAACGCCGCCGGCGTGGATCGGGATGTCCTTGAAGTCCGGCGCCGCCGAGGTCCCGGTCGGCTCGACGAGCAGGATCTTGCGGTACTTGTTCGGGTACGTCGCGTCCCAGTCGACGAGCGTGATGCGGCTGCGGGTCTGGTCACCGTCGCACGCGCTCTTGGTGTACCAGCTCACGAGCACCAGCTGGTGGCCGTCGTAGTTGCCGCTGTTGGCGGTGCCGACGGCGTCGCGGCTCGTGGTGATGCCCTGCGGGTAGTTCGTGCAGTCGGAGTTGTCGCCGCTGTCGAAGCGGAACCCGTCCGACAACCCGGCCACCGACACCGACGACGGCAGCGCCGTGCGGTCGTGGTTCGCGTTGTCCATGACCGTGTGCACCGCGGCGGTGCCGAGCGTCGAGACCAGTGCCGAGTTGACCGCGTCGAACTGGTGGTAGTCCGCGCTCAGCGTGTACTGGCTGGTCGGCAGGTTCGTCGGCGCGGTGGCCGCGATCGCCGGTGGTGAGGCCGCGACCGCTCCGGCGACGAGCACCCCCGCGGCGAGCACCGCCCGCGAGGCGACGAGAACACGACGACGCACCGACATGAGACCCCCCAGAAGTCAAGTCTGCGTTCGCGGCACAGGCTAGGGGTGAGCACCCGATCGCGCAATACCCCTAATGCCGCAACGAAGCGCGGTACACCTCCGCGTCGCCGACTGTCCACTCAGTACTCATCCGGCGGTCGCTTCCCCGGGTACGGCAACGGCCGTGCAACCGGCCGGGGGACGCGGCCCCACCGGCCTTTCCTGGCGCACAAGGAGTTCGACCCGGCGACCACGCCGCGTCGATCCCGGCCTCGCGCCACAAGCGGGGACGTCGGCGGCCGCATCGAGGGGCCCGCTATCGGGTCGAGCCGTCGGCCCGTGCCGCGCTGCCGTGGTCCGGACCAAGTCCACCCGACTGGCGGCACCGCGTCTCGGCGTTGACGATCAGCGCCAACACTCCCGGCGGCCGGCCGAGCCCGAGCGCTCCCACCCGCCTCGATCAACTTCCTCCGACCTCTTGTACCGATCGGTCCGTACACTGTATCGTTCCGCGCAACGTCCCAGGTCACGGCCTTGAAGATCGGCGACCTGGGCGCCCACCGCTCGTCCCGGTACGCGCCGGAGCCGGCGGTGTCCACTCCGCGGCCAGTGCGCCGGCACGGGTCCGTGCCGCGTGCGGCCGTGCCCTCTCACCGATGACGCTGGAGGTTGTCGTGGTTGTCGATCAGCAGCAGGCGGCGCGGGTGAAACCCGCGCGCGTGGCGTTCGCGAGCTTCATCGGGACCGCCATCGAGTGGTACGACTTCTTCCTCTTCGGCTCGGCCGCGACGCTCGTGTTCAGCAAGCAGTTCTTCCCGACGCTCGACCCGCTCGCCGCCACCCTGGCGGCTTTCGCGACGTTCGGCGTCGCGTTCGTCGCGCGCCCGCTCGGCGGCATCGTGTTCGGGCACTTCGGCGACCGCGTCGGCCGCAAGCGGATGCTGTTCCTGTCGCTGCTGCTGATGGGCGGCGGAACGGTCGCCATCGGGCTGCTGCCCACCTACGAGCAGATGGGCGTCGCCGCGCCGATCCTGCTGGTGCTGGTGCGGTTGCTGCAGGGGTTCGCGGTCGGCGGTGAGTGGGGCGGCGCCGTGCTCATGGCCGTGGAGCACGCCCCGCCGAACCGGCGCGCGTTCTACGGCAGCTGGCCGCAGGCCGGCGTGCCCGCGGGGCTCGTGCTCTCCGCCGGGGCGTTCCTCGCGGTGCAGCAGCTGCCGAAGGACCAGCTGCTGAGCTGGGGCTGGCGGCTGCCGTTCCTGGCCAGCGTGGTCCTGATCGCCGTCGGGCTGTACGTGCGGTCGCGGCTCGAGGAGTCGCCGGAGTTCGCGCGCGCCGAGGTGCCGTCGTTCCCGCTGAAGGACACCCTGCGCCGTTCGCTGCGTGCGGTGCTCGTCGGCGTCTTCGCGCAGGCCGGCACGAACATCCCGTTCTACATCGCGAGCGTTTTCGTGCTGTCCTACGGCCCGGCTGAAGCCGGCGTCTCCCGCGGCACGGTGCTGACCTGTCTGATCATCGCGTCCCTGGTGGACATCGCGGCGGTGCCGCTGGTCGCGATCGTCGCCGACCGCATCGGCCGCCGCAAGGTGCTCCTCGGCGGCGCCGTCTACTCGGCCGCCGTGGCGTTCCCGTTCTTCTGGCTGCTGGACACGGGCGCCCCGATCGCCGTGCTCGTCGCGATGTTCCTGCTGTTCACCCTCGGCCACGCCACCACCTACAGCGCGATGGCCGGTTTCCTCGCCGAACTGTTCGGCGCCGAACACCGCTACACGGGTGTGTCCGTGGCCTACCAGGTGGGCGGCCTGATCACGAGCGGCCCGGCACCGTTCATCGCCGCCGCGCTGTTCGCCGGGTTCGGCGGGTCGTGGGTGATCGCGCTGTACATCGTGCTCGCGTGTGCCGTCACCTTCACCGCGCTGCTGCTGGCGCCGCGGCGGAGCTGAGCGGGCTCAGCCGAGCAGGACGCAGTCGCCGCACTTCGGCCCGTCGTGCCCCGGCGCGGCGCGGTAGATGAGGCAGCAGCTGCGGCGGCGGAAGCGCCCGCCCTCCCGGGTGAACGTGCCGGCGAGGGCGGGCACCGCGAAGAGCCGCTCGACGATGGTGTCCACTTCGGACGTCCACTCCGGATGGTCCTGGCGCAGCATCGTGGCGGCGCCGTTGAGCGCGGAGGCGACGTTGCCGCGGCGGATGGTTCCGGACACGGAGAAGGCGTCGAGGGCGTGGTCGAGGCGGGCGAGCGGGCCGTCGAGGACGTGGCTTGCGAAGTGCTCGACCACGTCGCCGGTCTTGCGCGGGACCGGCAGCGACAGCGGGAACGCGCCGCCCACCTCGGGTTGCCACCAGGCATCGGCGTAGTCGGCGCCCCTGCCGGCGGCCGCCAGGGCCAGTGCCGGGGAGAGCAGGCGGGCCGCGAGGCCCAGGTGCGCCACGGACGCCGCGACGCGCAGCTCGACGTCCCCTCCGCCGGCGGCCAGGACGCTCCGGACCCGCGCCACACGCTCACGCAGCACGAACCCGTCGTCGAGGACCTCTGACAGCGGACGCCACGACGCCGCGGGCTCGGCGCCCGCGGCGTGCGTGTCGTAGGTGAAGAACGGGTTCACGCGGCGGCGGTGGCCGTCTCCTTGCGGCCGCCGGAGAGCACGCGCTCGGCCAGCGGGCCGAACACGAGCGCGATCGTGGTCCACAGGATCAGCTGCGCGAGCACCGAGTTGAGGCGGAACGCGAACAGCGTGTCGGCCGGGAACCCCGGGTACACGATGGCGCCCGCGTCGTTCTTCAGCGGCAGCGGCGTCTCGGTCGGCTGCGCGCCGTACTCGGCGACGTTGGCCGAAAGCTGCCCCAGCGACGGCAGCAGCGCCATCAGGACCGCCGACACGACCACGAACGCGGCGCCCGCGACCAGCGTCGCGTTCCAAGTGCCGAGTTTCGGTGCGAGACGGCGGCCCAGCACCACGGCGCCGACGAGGAAGACGATCGACGCCGCGACCATCCCGAGGTAGAGCCCCGAGCGCGCGCCGATCGTGTCGGCGTGGCCGACGGCGGGCGGGTTGGCCGGGTACTTCAGGAACGGCACGAGGTAGAGGGCGAGGAACCCCGCTCCGGCGACGAGCACGGCCAGCACGCGGGCGCGCACCTGGCCGACGCGGCCCAGGCACACCGTGTAGACCACGGCGAACAGCAGCCCCATCGCGACACCGAAGAGGATCATGCCCGCGCCGATGCCGACGTTGGCCTGCACGGCGCGGCTGAACACCTCCGGCCCGTCGTGCGCCATGCCGGCCATGCCGCCGTGGTCGAGGGCTTCCTGCGCGGCGTCGCGGCCGGACTCGTAGTCGATGGCGGCCTGGATCTGCGGCTCCGCGAAGATGCGCGCGAAGACGAACGCCAGCAGGCCGCCCAGCGCGCCGGCGAGCAGGCCGCGCAGGACGAGCTTCTTCTCCATGTTCGGTTGTCCGTTTCCGTGCGCGTCAGTGGCAGGGGAAGCCGAGGAAGTGCCGCGCGTCGTGCACGAACTCGTGGACGTGGGTGTCGCTGCCGAACAGCGAGACCGCGCCCTGGTCGATGCCGATGAAGTAGTAGAGCAGCAGCGCCGCCGCCACGCTCAGGCCGAGCCACAGGGCGGCCTTCGAAACGGGCAGGACGACCGGGGTCGAGCGGTCGGCCGGGATGGTGGCCATCGATTGTCTCCTTGGGGATGACGCGTCCCTTGCGGGTGGACTCGTGGCGGCTGCTCGACCTGACTCGCCCTCGTTCGGGCTCACAGTGGCGCGACCGTGCCGGATTCACACCGGCTTCCGAGTAGCCGTCACGCGGGCAGAACGGTACGGCCCCAGTTGTCCGCGCGTCAATCTCCGGGCGGGTGTTTCGTGCCGCTTTGCCGGGTTGAGCGGCCGAGATCAGCACCCGACGGAGCAACTCAGAGCCGCTGGACCGTCGCGAACCAGCCGGGGGCGTCGTGCTCGTGGAAGCGGGTGTGCACACGCTCGCGTTCGAGGCTCGCGAGGCGCCAGCCGGTGTCGGGCGTGAAGACTTCCCGCAGTTCGGCCTCGGTGACGGGGTGCGGTCCGGTGTCCGGTCCGGCGTCGCTGAAGCACAGGACGTACAGCGTGCCGCCGGGGTTGGTGGCAGCGGCGAGCGAGGCGACGTAGCGGGCCCGCTCGGCGGCGTCGAAGGTGTGCAGCAGCCCGGAGTCGAGCACGGTGTCGAAGCGGCGGCCGAGGGCTTCGAGGTGCAGCGCGTCGGCCGTCACGAACTCGGCCGCGAGGCCTTGACCGGCCGCCTTTTCCCGGGCTCTGCTCAGCGCGGTCTCGGCGACGTCGACGCCCAGCACGTGCAGCCCCCGGTCCGCGACGAGCAGCGCGTTCTCCCCCGACCCGCACCCCGCGTCGAGGACCTCGCCGGTGAACCCGCCGTCGTCCGCGGCCCGCACGAACGCCGGCTGCGGCCCGCCGAAGTCCCACGGCGCGGGCCCGTCCTCGTACGAAGCGTCCCAGGGACGCCCGGTCCTGCGCTCGTGACTCGTCGGCTCGCGGCCCATGCCGCGATTCTCACTCCGTGGACTGCCGCGGGGCAATCGCCTTGAGGACCACGTCGCGCGTGTGGTGGGTCCCCTCGGGCCCCGGCCGGGTCCGTTCCCGCACCTCGTGCACCTCGACGGTCCACCCGGCCAGCCGCTGCACGATTTCGCCGGGCCGGTAGTAGTCGCTGTAGTCGACCCCCTCGTCCTCGGGATCGTGCCCGGTCACCAGCAGGGTCCCGCCGGGCGCCACGGTGGCGACCAGCCGGTCGAGCGCGCCGTCGTCGCGCTTGCGCAGCGGGAAGTACTGCACGGACACCAGTTCGAACGCCCCCGCCGGCATCGCCGTGCAGCTCAGGTCGGCCCGCGTCCAGGCGACGCGTTCGGCCACGTCGCGCCCGCTCTCGGCGCCACGCCGCAGCGCGGTCTCCGACACGTCCACGGCCGTCACGTGCCACCCCTGGCGCGCGAGCCACACCGCGTCGGCCCCTTCCCCGCACCCGACGTCGAGCGCCTGCCCCGGCGCCATCCCCGCGGCTTCCGCCACGAGCACCGCGTTGGGCTCCCCGCTGAACACCTGCTCCCGGCTGCGGTACATCCCGTCCCAGTCCTGGTCCTGGTCCTGGTCCGTCATCGGCGTCCCCTTCGGCTGTGGTGGTCTCCGTGGGACCAACTTGCCGCGCGGGCCGACGGGAGGGCAAATTGGTTTGCCGAACGGGCAAACCGGGTCAAGCGGAGTGCGGCAGGAGGGCCATTCCGCCGAGTTCGCCGGAGGGCAGGACGACCATCCGCAGTCGCCGGGTGGTGGCGGCGAAGGCGATCGCGACCTCCGCGACGACGGCGCCGGACGCGGCGATCTCGTGGTGGCGGACCGTGATCTCTCCCGCGGGTCCCGCGGGCTGGATGCTGGTCGTCCAGGCCCGAGCCAGGCGGTCTTCGGTGATCTTGCCGCGGACGTTCGCGGCCAGCCGGGCGTGCACGCGCGCGACGTGCCCGGCCACGAACGCGCGGGCGATCCCGAGGGCGTCGTCGCGCCAGGCGGGCCACGGTGCCGGTGTGCTCGCCCGCCGCGGGTCTTCGCCGGCCAGCACCAGTCGCGCGGCCCGTTTGAGGTGGGAGGAAAACGCGGGGCTGCCCTGGGTGCTGACGAGCATCGCCACGGCGCGCCCGCGTTCGTGATCAACGGTCACGCAGGCGCTGAACCCGCCGGTTCCGCCGCTGTGCTCACGCACGCCGCCCGGCCGCACGAGCCACGCGAGTGCTTGCTCGGCACCGTCTTCGACGCGCAGCACCGGTCGCTGCGCGAGCGTGATCGCCGTGCCCAGCGGCGTGGGCGGCGGGAACAGGCACGCGCGGGCGAAGCGGGCCAGGTCGCCGATCGTCGCTTCGACCCCACCGGCGCCGAGCGGGTGGTCCCACCGGGGAACCTCGTGCCCACCGGCGTGGCCCGGCAGCAGTGTGCCCGCTCCGCGCGGCCCGACGCCGGAACAGGTCATGGCGAGCGGACCGAGCAGCCGCTCGGTGATCAGCGCCGGGTAGTCCAGCCCGCTCGCGCGCTGCACGATGAGACCGAGCAGCTGGTAGCCGAGGTTGGAGTAGCGCCAGGGCCGGCCCGCCGTGGTGCTCGCTTGCCGCAAGCCTTCTTCCGCTCGCTCGAAGTCGTAGCCGGCCCAGGGGTGGTGGTGAGGTAGTCGTCGGCGAACCGGCCGCCGCCGGGGATGTCCGGCGCCAGCCCGCCGCGCCACGTGCCCTGGTCCTGGACGTTGACCCGCACCGGTCGCTGCCGGTGCGGTGCGAACGGGTCGCCCGCCGGGTCGGCCATGCGGGTCTGGAGGGTGAAGACCCGGCCTTGGCGCAGGCTGGCCGCGGCGGCGAGAACCTGTTCGGGGCCGAGCAGGTTCAGTGCCCCGATCTCGTCGTCCGCACCCCACCGGCCCCAGTTCGTCGGGGCCCCGGAAAGGATCTCGGAAAGCTGCTTCACCGGCTGATCGCTCACGACGAACCACGCTCCTTGACGTCACTGTCGGGCTCGCGCTGGTGCTGTGCAGCGAACATAAGTGGCGGAGGGAGGTGATGTCAATAAACTAACATCAGGGTGCTAGGAAAGTACCATTTCGGGCTCAGGCGAGGGCGTGGTCCTCGTCGACCGCGACCGTGACGACCTTGACGTGGTGCGCGGCCAACGCGGCCCGATGCTCGTCGGACAGCCCGTCGTCGGTGACGAGCACGTCGACGTCGTCGAGCGAACACGCCCGCACCATCGCGGAGCTCGCGAACTTGCTGGAGTCGGCCAGGAGGATCACCTCGTCGGCGACGTCGACGAGGGCGCGCTTGGACACCGCGTCGAAGTGGTTGCCGCAGTACACGCCCTCGGTGGTCACGCTCGACGCGGCGAGCAGCAGCGTGCGCACCCGCAGCTCCCTGATCGCCGCGAGCGTCATCGGCCCGGCGAAGGACTGCGAACTCTGGTGCAGGGTTCCGCCGAGGCTGATCACGTCCAGGTTCTCCTTGCCCAGCAAGGTGTTGATGATCGGCAGCGACGCGGTGACGACCTGCAGCCGAAGCGCCGGCGGCAGCAGGTTCGCCACCGCGTTGGTCGTGGTGCCGGCGTCGAACGCGACCGCGCCGCCGTCGGGCAGCAGCTCGATCACCCGGCGCGCGATGGCCTGCTTGGCGGCGGCGTGCCGGCTGGAGCGGGCGCGGAAGTCGGTGCCGTCGATCGCGGCGGCGGGCAACGTGGTGACACCGCCGTGCACGCTGCGCATGCGACCCTCGCGAACGAGCTTGCGCGCGTCGCGCCGGATGGTCATCTCCGAGACGCCGAGCACCTTCGACAGCTCGGCGACGGTGCAGAACCCCTGCTCCTCGACGAGCCCGACGAGGCGGCTGCGCCGTTCCTCGGCGGGCGACGGCTGGGTCTCAGGGGGCACGGTGCTCCTCCGGGTCGGTACCCGGGCCCGACCGGCGGGCCCGGGGGTGTTCGACCACGGAGCCCGCGGCACGCGAGCGGGTCCCGGACTTCCGTGGCTCCTGTGGCTTCCGTGGCGACCGGACCGGCGCCTCGCGCGCGCTCGCCCGACGCTAGATGTGCTGTTAATTCGTGTCAATAAACGAACATTAGCCACGGCCGGCGCTCGCCGGCAACCGACCGGGCGCCCGGTTGACGCGCGGGGGTGCGCCCGCCTAGCGTCGGGACCCATGAACCGCGCCTCGCCGGCCGTGGCCGACCGCATCCTCGTCACGGCGGCGGCGCTGTTCCGGCGCAAGGGCTACGCCGCGGCCACCACCCGCGAGCTGGCCGAACTGCTCAACATCCAGAAGGCGACGCTGTACCACCACATCGGCGCCAAGGAAGACCTGCTCCACGGGATCTGCCGGGAGAGCCTCGGCGACATCACCCGGCGCGTCGAGCAGGTCGCCGCGGACGTCAGCGGGCCCGACCGGCTCGAGGCGATGATCGAGGCGCACGTGGAGAGCGCGCTGGAGTTCCGCGACTTGCACTCGGTGATGTTGTTCGAACTGCGCTCGCTCACCGGCGATCGGCTGGCCGACGTGGTGGGGCTGCGCGATGCCTACGAGCGGGTGCTGCAGGCCGCCGTCGAGCACGACCAGTCCCGCGGCCTGCTGCGCACCGACCTCAGCGCCCGCCACCTCACGCTCGCCCTGCTCAACTCGTTGAACTGGACCATCTTCTGGTACGACCCGGCGGGCGACATGAGCCCGCGCGAGCTGGCCCGGTTCCTCTCCAGCGTGTTCCTCGACGGCGCCGCCAGCCCCGGCGCCCAGCAAGCCCGCGCCGCGCGGCACTGAGGGAGTCCACTGTGGATCTGAACTTCGCCCCCGCCACCACCGAGCTGGCCGGGAAGACCCGCGCGTTCGTCCGGGAGGTGGTGCTGCCCGTCGAGGAGCGCCACCACGGTGTCGCGCCCGACGGTGACGACTGGCGGCGGGAACTGCAGGACGCCGCGAAGGCCCACGGCGTGTTCGGCCCGCACCTGCCGGCCGAGTACGGCGGGCACGGCCTGGGCATGGTCGAGCGCGCGCCCGTGTTCGAAGAGGCCGGGTACTCGCTGTTCGGCCCGATCGCGGTGAACTGCGCGGCGCCGGACGAGGGCAACCAGCACCTGCTGGACCGCGTCGCGACGCCGGAGCAGCGCAAGACCTACCTCGATCCCCTCGCCCGCGGCGAGGTCCGCTCCGCCTTCGCGATGACCGAGCCCGCGCCCGGTGCGGGCTCCGATCCGCGGGCGCTGGCCACGACCGCCACGCGCGTCGAGGCGGGCTGGCGGATCGACGGGCTCAAGCGCTTCATCACCGGCGCGGACGGCGCGGCGTTCAGCATCGTGATGGCGCGGACCTCGGGCGAGCCCGGAGCGCGCGGTGGGGCGACGATGTTCCTCGTCGACGCGGACAACCCGGGGATGGTCCTCGAGCGGCACGTGCCGACGATGGACAAGAGCATGGCCGGCGGGCACTGCGAGGTGCGGTTCGAGAACTGCGTCGTGCCCGAGGACGCGGTGCTGGGCGAACTGGACCGCGGCTTCGAGTACGCGCAGGTGCGCCTCGGCCCGGCCCGCATGACGCACTGCATGCGCTGGCTCGGCGCGGCGCGCCACGCCCACGAGCTGGCCCTCGGCCGGGCGGTGGAGCGCGAGGCGTTCGGCGAGCGGCTGTCGAACCTGGGGCTGACGCAGCAGCTGATCGCCGACTCCGAGATCGACCTGGCGGCGTCGCGCGCGTTGGTCCTGCGCGCGTGCTGGGAACTCGACACCGGCGAGAGCGCCGGCGACTCGACCGCCATCGCGAAGACGTTCGTCTCCGAGGCCGTCGGGCGGATCGTGGACCGGGCGGTGCAGGTGCACGGCGGACTCGGGGTCTCCGAGGACCTGCCGCTCGCACGCATCTACCGCGAGGTGCGCCCGTTCCGGATCTACGACGGACCGTCCGAAGTGCACCGGTGGGCGCTCGCGAAACGGGCCGCCCGGCGGGCGCGCGAAGGGTTCGCCTCGTGATCGACCTCGCCCGGCTGCGCGCGCTGCTCACCGAACACGGCGTGGCCGTCGACGGTGACCTCCGCGCCGACGAGATCAGCGGCGGCCGCTCCAACCTCACCTACAAGGTCAGCGACGGCACCCAGGCGTGGGTCGTGCGCCGCCCGCCGGTCGCCGGCCTGACCCCGTCGGCGCACGACGTGCTGCGTGAGTACCGCATCGTCGACGCGCTGCAGGCCACCGACATCCCGGTGGCCCCCACGGTCCTCGCCGACGAATCCGGCCCTCTCATCGTCGTCGGCTTCGTGCCCGGCCGGGTCCTGCGCACGCGCGCGGACCTCGACGGCGTGGACCTCGACGGCGTCCACCGCGAACTGATCCGCGTCCTCGTGGCCCTGCACGCGGTGCCCTACGCCGACTTCGGCCTGAGCGGCTTCGGCCGCCCGGACGGTTTCTTCGCCCGGCAGGTGAAACGCTGGCGCCGGCAGTGGGACCACGTCGCCACCCGCGAACTCCCGGACCTCGACCGCCTGCACACCCGCCTCACCGACCGCACCCCACCCCCCTCCCCGCCCACGATCGTCCACGGCGACTACCGCGTCGACAACACCCTCCTGGACCCCACACGCCCCTCCCACATGCTCGCCCTGGTCGACTGGGAAATGTCCACCCTGGGCGACCCGCTCACCGACGTCGCCACCATGTGCACCTACCAACACCCCGCCTTCGACCACGTCGTCGGCGAACCGGCCGCCAGCACCAGCCCCCGGTGGCCGGGTCCCGATGCCCTCGCGCAGGACTACGCCGTCGCGTCGGGCCGCGACCTGGGTGAGTTCTCCGCGTACCTGGGGCTGGCGTACTTCAAGCTGGCCGTGATCGCCGAAGGGATCCGCGCCCGCTACCTCGCGGGCGCCGGCAGCGAGCCAGGCCACGCGTCGGCGGGTGAGGCCGTGCCGGGGCTTGTCGCTGAGGGGCTTGGGGTGCTTGGCCGCTGATCGTCGTGATGCTGGGGCCAGCTGTGCCCTTCGGCGAAGGGGTGCGCGAATGCGCCTGTGTGGCGGACGAACTCACCGACAGAAGACTGAAGCTTGACAAGGCGAGTGCGGAGCGGGTCGCTCTGCCGCGGGGGAGCAACCCTTCAAGAACAGGCGAGCGCTTCGACGTCACCGGCGAGCGAACGTGCTGCCGATGTCAGAGGGGCCTGTTGCGGCCGGCGAACCAGCAGGCAGCGCCAGCCCGGATAGCATGTGTGGGACCGCCCCGGGGCCGCGAGTCGCTGGGGAAGGCCGGTCGGTAAGACCACGTGTGAGAGCTGATGTAGGGCCGTCGTGGCAAGCGCGGATCGCGTGCGTTCCGGGCGTAGGTGGCTCGCGTCGAGCGCGGGCCACCTACACACCGAACGCCGCGCGCACCGCTGTGACGGCCGCAGCCAGCGCCGTTCCTGCTCCGCCTGCACGGGTGGCCACCTCTGTCAGTGACGACAGCCGCGCCAGGATTCCGGGGCGGCGGCGGTCGTCCTCGGCCAGGTCGGCTTCGCGCACCAAACCTGCGGACGCGTCCTCCGCCGCGACGGCGTCCTCCGGCGGCAGCGTCGCCGACATCGAGGCGACCGCCGTCTGGAGCCGCTCCAGCGCCTCGGCCAGGGACATGGCGTCGGTTCCCGTGTTGTGCTGGTGCGCACCACCCGAGCCGGTGTTGACCGGGCCGTGGAACGCTCCGCCGCTGATCTTGCTCTCGTACTTGGTCATCACGAGCTCCTTGACGTCGATGGTGATCCCGCGGCGGGTCGGGGCGATCGCGCCGGCGACGAGGTCGTGATACTCCGCGACGCGAGACCGGATGCGGTCGTTGTCGAGCAGTCCCAGCGCGTCCTGCAATGTACCCACGGTGTCCCAGTAGACGTCACGCGCGTGGCCGATGACCGTGCCGAGCAGCTGGGCGTTGCCGAAACCGTGTCGTCGGGGGCGAAGCAGCGTGTCGAGCGTCGAGACGAGGAAGCGCTCCACCGGTGGGTGGTCGGGGTCGAGCTTCCCGTTGACGCACAGGCCGAGCACGGTCTCCGCAGCCAGGAAACCGGCGTGCAGGCGGGACACGTGCGTCTTCAGTCTGCGCATTTCCTCGGGATCGGCGCCACCTCGCTTGAGATTCCAGGACGCCAACCTCGTGCCCTTGGTGATCCGCCACGTCTGGGACAACGACGCGCTCTCGGTTACGACCCCGGGAGTTTCCGCGATCATCGCCGGCTCTCCGGCGCGCACCACCCACTCCCGCAGCTCCCACCAAGCCAGCAGTTCGTCGCCGAGTACGGAGCCGGTGGACACCGGGTCGCCCAGGGTCGTCGCGTCGAGCAGGTGTGCGGCGAAGCGCGGGCCGAAGTCCACGAGCGGGACAGCGTGGCCGTGGAGGCCGCGCAACCAGGTCGGCGCCTGAGTCGCGTAGCGCGACATCAGGCCAGTGCGGTGGCCGTCCCAGCCCCGGAAGGCGAAGCAAACCTCCAGGCGCCCGACGATGCCGTCCGTGTAGAAGTTCCGATACACCACCTTCGCGGACGCCTGGTCCGGGGCGAATCGCTCGGGCGTCCCGACCCGCACGCGGTTGCGCACGTCAACGTAGGAGGATTCGCTGAGCCACGGCGCCACTCCACCACGCAGCCTCGGACGGACCGCGCCGAGCCCACGAACGTAGTCGCTGCGATGGTGGTCCGGCGAGCTGCGGCTGAACCTGTGAGCCGGCACCGGCCAGTTCGGGCGCGGATCGCGGTAGGTGTTCCCGGCAACGAGCGGGCGCACGTCGACGACTGGGAGTTGTACCGTCACGAACACCCTCGAAGCGTATCGAGACACTAGGCCTAGCGCGGCCGTATGGGCAGCGGTGGGCGAGGCTCTGGATCTAGATCCCGTGGTCAGCGGCCCAGAGCAATCGATGAATCGCGACCTCGTCGTTCCCCGATCTGGTCCAGGCCAAGGACGAAGAGCTCAGGTACCGAACAGTGACGTCACCAAGGTTTCCGCGATCGCCCGCAACTCTGCCGGCTCGTACGTCGCGCGTTCCATCACCGCGAGGCCGCGCGTGGTGGTGACGACGAGGCGCGCCGCGGCGTGGAGGTCGATCGGGGAGGCGGTGTCGGGGAGCGTGGACAGGCGCGTGAAGACCAGGGTTTCCAGCTCCTCCAGCATGGTGCGGACCGCAGCCTCGGTGCGGGGTGAGTCGGTGGCGGCTTCGATGGCGGTGCGGGTCGAGAGGCAACCGTGGGAGGGGGTGCCTTCGGCGAAGGTCCGGATGCAGTAGTCGAACAGGGACAGGAGAGCGTCGCGGCGGGTGGGGCGGTCCAAGGCGGCGGCGGCGCCGTCCAGGAAGCGTGCGGCGTAGGAGCCGAAGGCGCGCAGGAAGATTTCCTCTTTGCCGCCGTAGGCGTGGTAGAGGGAGCCGCGCTGGACGCCGGTGGCGGTGGCGAGGTCGGGCATCGACGTGGCGCGGAAGCCGCGCTCGGTGAAGACGTCTAGGGCTCGTTCGAGGGTCGCGCGTTCGTCGAACTGCCGGACACCTGCCATGAGAACCCCTTCCCTACCCGATCAGCTTAGTGCGCGGTACGTCGAAGATGCCGTGGCACGTGAGCAGGCTCGCGGCCCAGCCGACGGCCGCGGCGAGCAGGATCGGCGGCAGCAGGTCGACGCCGCTCAGCTCCAAGGCGAGGACGACCGCCGTCGCCGGCGCGCGCGAGGCCGCGGCCAGGCACGCCGCCATCCCCGCGGCCGCGCCGCCGGCCATCGGCAGCGCCGAACCCACGGTGGCGCCGACGAACAAAGCCGGCCCGATCGTGCCGACGACGCCGCCCGCGCCCACCGTCAGTCCCGTCGCGACGATCTTCGCCGCTGCCAGGGCCAGTACCGCGCCACCCGGCAACCCGACCCCGGCGGCGTCCGGCACCGCGAGCACGACGAACCCCACAGCCACCCCACCCACCACCGCCCGCACCCACCCCGGCCGGCCCGTCGCCGCCCACAGGAACCACGCCAGCGCCACCCCGAACAACGCAGCCACCGCGGCCCCGAACGGAGACCCCGCCACCACCGCATCGGGCAGCCGCACCGGCTCCCCGGGGAGCGCCCAGCCCACCGCGGCCCCCGACGCGGCGCCCACGACCACCGCTGCGAGCTCCACCCCGGCCAGCCCGTCCACCAGGACTTCGGCGACCAGCACCACCCCCGTCAACGGCGCACCGAACGACGCCGCCACCCCACCCGCGACGGCCGCCGCCGCGACCGGCCGGGACGGCAGCCGCGCCAGCCGGGCCAGCGCCGAACCCAGCGCCGCCGAGATGTGGATGACCGGTCCCTCCGCGCCACCTGAGCCACCGGACCCGAGCATTACGCCCGCGGCCACCCCTTTCACCCCGGCGACCCGACCGCGCACCGCCGCGCCCACCGCAAACGCTTGGCGCACCTGGGAAACGCCACCACCACTGGCATCGGGCACGAGCCGCACCAACCCGACGCACACCAACGCCCCGACCACCGGCGCCAGCACGACCACCACCGTCGGCGCCCCGGACAGGAGCGTCCGCAGCGCCCCGACCGTCTGTCCGAACGCGACAGCCGCGGCGCCGGCGAGCGCTCCCGCCGGCGCCGCGGACGCCACGAGCCACCACACCGCAGTCGGCTCGCGAACGTCCGTCCGCTCAGCGAGAACCACCGGACGACCCATGACGATCCAGCCATGCCCACTCGCCGGCGCAGCAGCGCTCACCGGGCGCCACGCCACCACCAGGCCGCGAAGAACAACCACCACCACACGCCACACCACGGCCAGACCGCCCACGGCGGCTCGCTCAGCGGTCACCAGCGGACCCCACGAAAGCCGGCCATGCGCACTCGCCGGCACCATCGCCGGATCGCCTGCGGCCGCTCGCGCCATGATCACCAACCGACCGACACGAAAGCCCGCCCGCGGACAGCAGCTCGGGCAGCGGCCGCAGACGGACGCCACGCGGAAGCCATCCGGCGGCCACTGAGCGCCACCCCGCGGGTAGCACAGCCGCCGCCAAGCACGACACGAAAGCCCGCCCGCGGGCAACCGCTGGGGCAGCGGCCCACGCGGAAGCCATCCGGCGGCCGCTGAGCGCCGTAGCAGCCGCCGCCAAGCGTGACACAAAAGCCGGCCCGTCGAACGCCCGCGCACGGCAGCCGGAACCGACGCCACGCGGCAATCGCGCAGAAACCACGAGGCACCACACCGTGATCAGGCCGCGAGCAACCGCTGGTGCAGTTCGTGCGAAGCCCGCTCCACGTGGTTGTGCACGAGCTTCCCGTCTGCGATCTCCCACACGGCGGTGCCGCTGAAGGAGATCGGGCGGCCGTCCGGCTCGAGGCCGAACAGGCCGTTGTTGCGGCCGTACACGGTCCACCGCGAGGCGACGCGCGTGCCGTCGTGGTTTTGGAACGATTCGGCGACCTCGAGGCGCAGGTCGTGGACCTGGTGGAGGAACGCGCGGATCCACGTCTTGAAGTTCTCGCGCCCTTCGATGCGCACGCCGGCGTTCGTGATGACGAAGTCTTCGACCACGAAGTCGTCCGCGGCGTCCGCGTTGTGGGCGTTCCAAACCTGGTCCCAGAACGCTTCGACCAAGTCCACCGAGTTCGGCATGGGTTCCTCCCGAGTCATGTTTGACACTGCTGTCAAACATAGCCGGGCCACCGCCGCCGGACACGTGGTTGCGAGGAGCACCACACGAAACCGGCCGGGCACCCACAAGGGGAGCCCGGCCGGTGAAAGCGCCTCAGAGCGAGAACGCGTCCGCGAACTCGTAGCCCTCCAGCAGTTCCCGTGCGGCGACCAGGTACTGGATCGTCGGGGTGCCTTCCTCGAGCCAGTTCAGGCGCGCGTCGCGGTAGAGGCGTTCGATCGGGTACTTGCGGGTGTAGCCGATGCCGCCGTGCACGAGCAGGGCGCGGTCGGTGACGCGGCCGACGGCCTCCAGCCCGAATTGCTTCAGCAGCGACGATTCCGCCGGGATGCGCTGGCCCGCGTCCCACTTGGCCGCGGTGTCGGCGAGCATGCCGCGCAGCGCGTAGACGTCCGCGGCCATCTCCGCGAGATAGCGCTGGATCGCCTGCCGCGACGCGATCGGCTTACCGAACGTCACGCGTTCCTTCGCGAACTTCACCGAAAGCTCCAGCGCGCGCGACGCGGTCCCGAGCGACGAAGCGGCGATGAACACCCGGCTGATCTCCAGCGCCCGCTCCAGGTGCGCGCCACCCTCACCCTCGGCGCCCACGAGCGCCGAAGCCGGCACCCGCACGTCGGTGAAGGTCAGCTCGCCGTGCTCGGCGCCCTTGCAGCCCATGGTCTCCGGCAGCGGCGCGATGGTGAAGCCCGGCGCGTCCCGCGGCACGATGATCGCGGAAACGTCCTTTTCGGACGTCTTCGCGAACACCAGGAAGTGCGACGCGATGTCGGAGTTGGTGATGAGCCACTTGCGGCCGTTGAGCACGTACTCGTCACCGTCGCGCCGCGCAGTCGTCGACAGGTCGGCGCCCGTGCCGTTGCCGGGCTCGGTGAGCGCGAACGCGAGCGACTTCTCCCCCGTCGCCGCGCCCGGCAGGATTTCCTTCTTGTGCTCCTCGCCGCCGAAGTCCGACAGCGCGTGGGCGAAGGAGTTGTGGACGTGCACGACCGCCCGGATGCCGCCCTGGATCTTGGCGAACTCCGCGAGGATCGGCAGGTACTGGGCGATCGACAGGCCCGAGCCGCCGTACTCGCGCGGCACGATCAGCCCGAACGCGCCGCACGAGCGCAGCGCCGGCAGCACCACGTCATACGGCAGGTGCTCGGTGTTCTCGATCTGCTCCTCGAGCGGGTCGAGCTCGTCCCAGATCGTCGCGAAAACGGCGTCGCGCAGCTTGCGGTAGTCGTCTTCGGGCAGGCCAGTGGTCATGATTTCCTCCTTGGTTTCACAACGTCCAGCCGCCGTCGGCGGCGAGTACCGCGCCCGTGCAGAACGTGGCGTCCTCGGCGAGGAACACGGCGGCGCGGGCGATCTCCTCGACGGTCCCGAAGCGGCCGAGCAGGGTGGCGTCGGCGATCTTCTGCCGCGCGCCGTCCGGAATGGCGGCGGTCAGGTCGGTCTCGACGAACCCCGGCGCCAGCACGTTCACGCGCACGCCCCGCGGCGCGAGCTCCTTCGCCAGCGACCGCGCGAAGCCGACCGCCGCTGCCTTCACGCTCGCGTAAGCGGTGTCGCCGGGGAACCCGACGGACCCGACGGCCGAACCGACGAGCACGACGCTCGGGTTCACCCCCTCGACCAGCCACGGGATCGCCGCGCGCACCAGCGCCGCCGTGCTGCGCAGGTTGTCTTCGATCACGCGCCACCAGTCGCCGGGGTCGATGCGGGCGAGCTTGCCGCCCTGCCACACCGCGGCGTTGAGCACGAGCGAGTCGAGCCGGCCCCAGTGCCCGGCGACGCGGTCGACGAGTGCCTCGGCCGTGTCGGGCGCGGCGAGGTCGAACGCCACCGGCAGCACGCGGCCGGGCGCGTCCGCCGCGAGCTTCTCGACGAGGTCACCGCCCGAGCGGGAGGTGCCGGCGACCCGCAAGCCCCGGTCGAGCAGCTGCCGGGCGACGCCGGCGCCGATGCCCCGCGAAGCACCGGTGACCAGGGCAACCCGGCCGTTCGTGGTGTCTTGTGCGTTCATGGGATGAGTGTACCGATCGGTCTGTACGAGAACATGTGAGAAATGTCAGAGCCGCTCGACGATGGTGGCGTTGGCCATGCCGCCCCATTCGCACATGGTCTGCAGCCCGAACCGGGCCCCGCGCTGCTCCAGCGCGCCGACGAGCGTGGTCAGGATCCGCGCGCCGCTCGCGCCCAGCGGGTGGCCGAGCGCGATCGCGCCGCCGTGGACGTTGAGCCGGTCGTGCGCCACCTTCGTCTCACGCTGCCACGCGAGCGGCACCGGCGCGAACGCCTCGTTGACCTCGAACAGGTCGATGTCGTCGAGCCCCAGCCCGGCCCGCTCCAGCACGGCGTGCGTGGCCGGGACGACACCCATCAGCATCACGATCGGGTCGTCGCCCACCACGGCGGTCGTGTGGATGCGGGCGCGCGGGGCCAGCCCGAGCGCCTCGGCCTTCTCCGCGCTCATCAGCAGCACTCCGGCGGCGCCGTCGGTCAGTGGCGACGAGTTGCCCGGCGTGATCTTCCAGTCGATCTCCGGAAACCGGCGCGCGGCGGATTCATCCACAAAGGACGGTCGTAGCCCGGCGAGGCGCTCGGCCGTCGTGGCCGGCCGGACGGTTTCGTCGAAGCCGTGGTCCGGCGCTTCCGCCACGGACACGAAGTCCGGTGCGAACAGCGGCTGCGCGGCGGCGGCCCGGCGGTGCGACTCCGCGGAGAACTCGTCGAGCTCCTCGCGGCTCAGCCCCCACCGCGCGCAGATCAGCTCGGCCGACAGCCCCTGCCCGATCAGGCCACCGCCGGGGAAACGCTCCGCGATGCGGGACCCGAGGTGGTCCGCACCCTGGGTATCGGAGTGCATCGGCACGCGCGACATCGACTCGACGCCGCACGCGATCACGACGTCGGCCGCCCCGGCCCGGATCGCGTGCGCCGCGAAGTGCACAGCCTGCTGGCTCGAACCACACTGGCGGTCGACCGTCGTGGCGGGCACCGACAGCGGGAAGCCCGCGGCGAGCACCGCGCTGCGCGCCGGGTTCACCGCCTGCTCCCCCGCCTTGGTCACGCAGCCGGCGATCACGTCGTCGACGAGCGCCGGGTCGAGGTCGTTGCGGCGCACCAGTTCCGCCAGGACGTCGGCGAGCAGGTGGACGGGGTGGACGTGCGCGAGCGCACCACCCTGCTTGCCCTTGCCGACGGGCGTGCGCAGCACGTCGACGACAACCGCGTCGCGGGGTGAGGTCATGGGTTCCTCCGGGGGTCAGGAGTTCGGGCGGGTGCCGATCGGCAGCCGGTCGGGCAGAGCGGGCACGGGTCCGGCGGTGCGTCCGCCGGGCACGCCGGGAAAGCGGAACGGGAGCGGTTCGCGGCCGGGCTGCACCACCACGACCTCGCCGGGTACGCACGCGACGTGCGCGGCAGCCACCTCGCGGACGGAGACCAGCCGGTCGAGTCCCGGCCGCGCGGCACCCGGCATCGCGGAGTCGCGGAGCCCCGGAGTCGCGGAGTCGCGGAGCCCCGGTACACGGACCCGATCCCCCGCACCCCGAGCGTGGGTGCGTAGCCGCCGGCGTCGAGCGCGTGGTGCGCCCGCGCCGCCGGCTGCCGGTCGGCTACGCGGCCGATGTCGCCGGCGACCGGCGCGCACGTGGGCGTCGTCGTCACGGTTCCTCCCGCCGTGGTCCGTCGTCGGATACGGCGACAATACCTGTATGGACCGGTCGGTACAAGGATGGAGATGAGTGGCTGAATCGGGAAAGAGCGCGAAAACGCGGACGAGGGCCGACCCGGCAGGGGTCAGCCCTCGTTCGTCACGCCGGGATCAGGCGTGGATGCCCTCGATCAGCGCGTCCAGGAACATGTCCGCCACTTCGTCGGGCGTCAGCTCGCCGCCGGGTTCGTACCAGAGGTAGGTGTAGTTCAGCATGCCGAGGATGCCCTTCACGAGCAGGCGCGGCGTCTGGCGCAGCACCTTGGTGCGCACGCCGTTGTCCAGCGCCTGGCGCCAATAACCCTCGTAGCGCTCGCGGGCGGTGATGACGTGGTCGCGCCACTCGCCCGTCAGGGCGGTGTACTCACGGAAGAACACGGCCCACTCGGAGCGGTGCTCGGCGATGTTGCGCAACAGCCCCCGCGCCATCTGCCGCAGCAGCTCCTCGGCCTCGAGGTCTTGGTCGAGGAGCGCTTCGGCGTAGGCGTTCATCGAGTCGACCTGCTGCTTGCTGATCGCGTAGAGCACGGCCTCTTTGCTGCCGATGTAGTGGTAGAGCGCCCCGCGCCCGAGGCCGGCGGCGGAGCCCAGCTCGGCGATCCCGGTGCCGTGGTAGCCGTTCCGGGCGAACAGGCCGGCGGCGATGCCGATCACGCGCGCGCGGTTCGCCTCGAATCCCGTAACCGTCATAGCCGCCTTCACCCCTCGTGGACCGAACGATCCAAGGATATCCGCCGACGGCCCCGCCGGGGCGCCAGGGCGAAGGCACGGCAGGTCGAGCCGCTCGCGGACCGCGCAGGATCCGTCTTCCGCGGCCAGAACCACGCCCCGGCTCCCACGTGGAGCCGGGGCGGCCGGTCACTTCTTCTGCCGCCGGCTGCCGCCGTGCCAGTCTTCCTGCTTGCCGACCTCGCCGGTGCTCACGCCGAAGGACGGGAGCTGCGGGCGTTCGCGCAGGCTGCGCTTCAGCTCGGCGAACCCGGGGAACCGCGACAGGGCCACGACGTGGTCCCACAGCTCCACGGCTTCCTCATCGCTGGGCAGCCGGCTGATCACGGGGCCGAACAGGGCCGTGCCCGTGGGCGGTTCGAAGTGCAGGATCGGCGTGCCGACGTCCTTGCCGGTCAGCGTGAGGGCCACGTCGGTCTCCGCCTGGATCACGGCGTCCCAGGTCTCGTCTTCGAGGGCGTCGGCGTAGGAGGCGGGCAGGTCGCACGCCGCGAGCGCCGTCTCGGCGAGCTGCCGCACACCCCGGTGCACCGCGGCGGCCGTCCCGCCCGGTACGACGTCGCGCTCGAACGTCTCCTGCCCCAGTGTCTCGTAGAACGTGCCGATCGGCCCCGGGCCGTGCTCGCGCCGGACCCGGGCCGCCACGCGCAACAGCTTCAGCCCCGACGTGTGCGATTCGTCGTACTCCGGCGGGAAGTGCGTGTCGTAGTCGAGGTGCGAGTTCAGCAGGCGCAACGAGATGAACCGCCACTCGACCTCGTACGCCTTCTGCCGCGCGACGGTGCGCACCCACTTGCTGGTCATCCACGCGAACGGGCAGACGGGATCGAAGTAGAAGTGCAGATCGGGGTCGCTCATGCGGCCGAGCTTACCCGCCGGCCCCCTTCGTACCACCCGGTCCAGCGCGCCGCGGGATTTATGGACCACGTCACCACTCCATTCGACAGCCGATCCCTACGCTTCCCTGTACCGATCGATTCAAGGAGGCGCCAGGTCTGAACACGTGCGACTGACGGTCGAGGACGGAGTCGAGATCGTCCGGCTCGACCGGCCCCCGGTGAACGCGCTGAACCGGGCCATCCGCGAAGACCTGCTCGCCGTCGCGGAGACGCTGAGCGCCCGCGAAGACGTCCGCGCGTTCGTGGTGCACGGCGGGCCGAGGACGTTCGCCGCGGGCGCCGACGTCCGTGACCAGATCGACCTGCGCAACCCGGGTCTGGCCGAAGAGGCGCGCCGGATCTCGGCGAGCCTGGGTGCGCTCGCGACCGTGCCGAAGCCCAGCGTCAGCGCGATCACCGGCTTCGCGCTCGGCGGCGGCCTCGAAATCGCGGTGAGCACCGACCGGCGCATCGCCGCGGACAACGCGAAGCTCGGCGTGCCCGAGATCCTGCTCGGCGTGATCCCGGGTGGCGGCGGGACGCAGCGCCTCGCCCGGCTCGTCGGCGAGGCCGCAGCGAAGGACCTCGTCTACACCGGGCGGTTCGTCGGCGCCGCGGAAGCACTGGCGATGGGTCTCGTCGACGAGGTCGTGCCCGCGGCCGAGGTCTTCGCCCGCGCGCTCACCTACGCCCGGCAGTTCACCGAAGGCCCGGCGCTCGCGTACGCGGCCGCGAAGAAGGCCATCGAAGGCGGCCTCGACACCGACCTCCGGGCCGGGCTCGACCTCGAGTCAGAGGTGTTCGCGGCCCTGTTCGACACCGAGGACCAGACGATCGGGATGACGTCGTTCCTCGAAAACGGGCCGGGCAAGGCGAAGTTCACCGGCCGCTAGAACACGAGCACGCTCTTGCCCACCGTCCGGCGGGCTTCCAGGTCCACCAGCGCTTGCGCGCCGTCTTCGAAGGGGTAGGTCCGGCCCACGACGGGCCGGATCCGCCCTTCGGCCGCGAACCGCGAGAGCTGCGCACCGACGCGGTGGATGAGGCCGGGGTCGTGGGCGGCGTAGTGACCCCAGGCGACGCCGACGACCGAGATGTTGCGCAGGAGCAAGCGGTTGACGGCGACCTGCGGGATGCGACCCTCGGTGAAGCCGACCACGAGCAGACGGCCACCGGGCCGCAGCAGCCGCAGGCTCTCGTCGAAGCGATCGCCGCCGACGGGGTCGAGGACGACGTCGACGGCACCGAACCGGTCGCGGACTTCGCCCGCCCACCCGCCGGCGAGGAGGACCTCCGTGGCACCGGCCAGGCGGGCGACGTCGGCCTTGGCCGCGTCGCTCACCACCGCCAGCACGCGAGCGCCGAGTGCGAGCGCGACCTGGATCGCGGCCGTGCCGACCCCACCCGCGCCTCCGTGGACGAGCACCGTCTCCCCCGGTTCGAGCCGGCCGCGATCGGCGAGGCCGAAATACGCGGTCTGGTAATTGACCATCAGCGCGACACCGGCGGAGAAATCGACGTTGTCCGGCAAGGGAACGACAGCACGCGCCGGCACTCCGACGGTTTCCGCGAACCCGCCGCCGATGCCGGTGTAGGCGACCACGCGGTCACCCGGCGCGAACCCGGACCCCGGCGCGGCCCGGCGCACGAGCCCGGCGACCTCCAGGCCCGGCGCGAACGGCGGGTCGGGCCGCACCTGGTAGCGCCCCCGCGTGAGCAGCAGATCCGGGAACGTCACACCCGCGGCGCGCACGTCGATGACGACCTCGGCCCCGGCCGGCGGCGCGGGCAGCGTGCCGAGGCGCAGCGCGGCCGGACCGGCGGGCTCGGCGAGCACGAGGGCGCGGACTTCGTCGGTTTTCATGGCGCGACCGTACTTGTTTATACCGATCGGTACAAGCATAATTACCTGCCAGTAGACTTATCCAGACCGATCGGTCCAATGAACGATCGACGGAGGAGGTTGGGCGATGATGCTCGACGAAACCGGCGCGCCGGGCGAAGACGGGCTGGTGCACCGGCTCCCCTGCCCGCGCGTCACCGTCGCGGAGCTCTACGAACGCGCCTACCGCGAGTTCGGCTCGCGGATCGCCGTGCGCGACGGGGAAACCGAGCTCACCTACGGCGAGCTGGGCGACCGAGCGCACCGCATCGCCGGCGGGCTCACGGCGCTGGGCGTGCGGCGCGGCGACCGCGGCGTGCTGCTGCTGAGCAACTGCGCGGAGTTCTTCGAAGCCGAGCACGCCCTGTTCACGGGCGGCTTCGTGCGCACCGCGCTGAGCGTCCGGCTGCACCTGCGCGAAGTGGCGCACATCCTCGACGACTGCACTGCCGCCGTGGTGTTCGCCGACGCCGCCTGGGCCGAACGGCTCGCCGGGATCCGCGGCGAACTGCCGGCGCTGCGCCACGTGGTGACCGTCGCCGGCGGACCGGGCGACACGACGCTCGCCGAACTGCGCGCGCACGACCCGGCACCGCCCGCCCGGCCCGAGGCCGGCGACCCGGCAGCCATCCTCTACACCAGCGGCACGACCGGCCTGCCCAAGGGCGCGACGCTCAGCCACGCCAACTGGGCCGCGATGATCCGCAACGAACTGCTCGAGCTCCCGCCGGGCGCCGACCACGACCTGGTGCTGCACGTCGCGCCGCTGAGCCACCTGAGCGGGTACGTCGCGCCGTCGTACTTCGTGCGCGGCGCGACCCACCTCACGTGCGCGAAGTTCGACGCGGCGACCACTTTGGACCTCGTCGAACGCCACCGCGTGACCATCCTCCCCCTGGTGCCGACGATGCTGAACCTGCTGGTGCTCGCGGCCGAGCAGCGGCCGGGCGACTACTCGTCGCTGCACACCGTCGTCTACGCCGGTTCGCCGATCGCGCCCGACCGGCTCGCCCGCGCCCGCGCGGTGTTCGGCGACGTGTTCGTGCAGTTCTACGGTTTGAGCGAACTGCCGATCCCCATCGCTTGCCTGTCGGCGGCCGACCACGCGTTCGACCCCGGCGCGGGTGTCCCGGCGCGGCTGGCGTCGGCGGGCCGGGTGAGCCCGTTCGTGCAAGTCAAGCTCGTCGACGACGTGGGCGAAGAGGTCGGCCCCGGGGAGATCGGCGAGATCACCGTCCGCGGGGACCAGACGATGATGGGTTACTGGCGCAGGCCCGAGGCGACGGCCGCCGTGCTGAGCCCCGGCGGGTGGGCCGGCACGGGCGACCTCGGCCGCTTCGACGACGAGGGGTACCTGTACATCGTGGACCGCAAGAAGGACCTGGTCGTCACGGGCGGGTTCAACGTCTACCCCACGGAGATCGAGAACGTGGTGTCCACTGTGGCCGGTGTGGCGGAGGTCGCCGTGGTCGGGGTGCCCGACGAAACGTGGGGCGAGGCGCTGAAGGCCATCGTCGTGGTGCGCGAAGGGCACACTGTGACAGCGGACGACGTCGTCGCCGTGTGCGCGGAGCACCTGGCGAGCTACAAGAAGCCGCGTTCGGTCGAGTTCACCGCCGAGCTGCCGAAAACCGGCTCCGGAAAGATCATGCGCCGCCAGCTGCGCGACCGGTACTGGGCGGCCAGCGAGCGCAAGGTCGGCGGCTGACCATCGTGGACGCTGTGGCCGGCCGCAGCGTCCACCTTGTCCACAGCAGACACAGCGAAGCCGGTGCCTCCGCGAGGCACCGGCTTCGTTGCGAGGCTCAGCTGTGCTGCCAGCCCTTGCGCAGCCCATCCCGGTCCACGCGCTGTCCGGCCAGGTAGACGTCCGCGATTCGCCGGGTCGCCGTGATGTCGTGGCGCGGATCGTCGTCGAGCACGATGAAGTCGGCCCGTTTGCCGGCGGTGAGCGAACCGCGATCGGCCAGCCCCAGCAGCTCCGCCGACGTCTCCGTCGCCAGCCGCAGCGCGGTGAGCGGCGACAAGCCCGCCGCCACGAGCGCCTCCAGCTCGCGGTGCTCGGCGAACCCGATGATCTGCGCGAGCAGGCCCGTGTCGGCGGAGAACACCAGCCGCACGCCCGCTTCGGCGAGCTCCACGAGTGTCTTTTCCATGCCGCGGTAGGCCGCGCCGGTGTCGAACAGCGGTTCCGGCGCGTGCTCGCGGATCGTCGCGCGCAGGGTCTCGACGGCCTCGCGCGGCAGGACGTCCGCGAACGCCGGTTCGTCGAGCCAGGCCTCACCCGGCGGCCGCTGGATGGCCATCGACGTGAACACCGCGACGTTGTGGTCCTTCAGCAGCGAGACGAGTTCGGCGTCGGCCCCGGTGCGCGGCAGGTGCGCGATGATGTCCGCACCCGCGCGCACCACGGCCTTCGCCTCTTCGAGCGTGTAGATGTGCGCGGCGACGATCAGCCCGTGGGCGTGGGCTTCGTCGATCACGGCCTCGTAGATCTCCGGGCCCAGCTTCGCTTTGGTGCCGTGGCGGTCGTCGAGCCAGAACTTGACGGCGTCGACCTTCTTCGCGACGAGACCACGCACGTATTCGCGGACCTCGGCCGGGCCGGTCGCTTCGTGCACGACGTCGGCTGCGAAGAACGGGCCGCCGTTGGTGCCGCCGGGCGTCGGCGCAACGATGCCGGCGCCCGCGGTGAACAGCTCGGCGACGTCGCGCTCACCGAGCTTCCCGGCGCGCTGGTCGTCGCGCACGCCGAGCTCGGTGTCGTCGCGGTCGGTGCCGAGCGACTGGAAGGTGCTGACGCCGTAGTAGGCCAGCCGGTGCAGGTGGTCGACCACGTTCGCGCGCGAGTAGTGGTCCGCGTGCGACGTGGTGCCGCGCATGTACCCGATGTGGCCGTGGGGGTTCACGATCGCGGGGATGATCGTCTTGCCCTGCAAGGAGACTGTGGCACCGTCCGAAGTGGTCTCGCCGGTGGTGCCGACCCGCTGGACGACGCCGCCGCGCACCACCAGCGCCGCGTCCTCGACCACCTGGTCGCCGCTGATCAGGCGGGCTCCCGTGTAGACGGTCTCGTCGCTCACGCGCCGGCCTCCTGTCCGCTCGGGACAGCGGCGTAGCGCGCGCTTCGCTGTTCGTATTCGGCGTAGCCCATCGCGGCTTCGAAGGCGTGCTGATCGGTGACGAGGTGCTTCACCCCGGCGACGTCTTGTCCCCCGCGCACCGCGTCGAGCACCGCCGTCACGTTCTTCGACGCCGCGCCGATCACCGTGTACCACAACAGCACGAGGTCGGCGCCGGCGTCGCCGTACTCCGCGATCGTGCTGGACGGTTCGTCGGAGCCCGGCACGTCGAGCAGGTCGCCGGCGACCATCACGGGCACCGGGATCCGGTCGCGCACGCGCTTGAGCTCGGCCGCCGGGATCGCGGGCGCGAACACCAGGTCCGCGCCGGCCGCGGCGTAGGTCTCCAGCCGGCGGACGCAGCCGTCGACGTCGTGCTCGACCCAGGCCGCGTCGGAGCGGGCGATCACGAGGAAGTCGGGGTCGGTGCGGGCGTCGACGGCCGCGCGGACCTTCTGGGCCATCTTGTCGGCCGGCAGCAGCCCGAGCGGGGTCGAAGTGTGCTTGCCGCCGAGGTTGTCCTCGATGTGCACCCCGGCGACGCCCGCGTCCTCGAAGACCTTCACGGCGCGCCAGAGGTTCGCGGCGTCGTAGAAGCCGTTTTCGGCGTCGGCGAGCACCGGCACGTCGACGGCGTCGACGACGCGGCGCGCCTGCTCGGCGATCTCGTTGAGGGTGAGCAGCCCGACGTCGGGCAGCCCGAACGCCGACGCGGCGGCGGCGAAGCTGCCGAGGTACGTGGCGGGGTACCCGGCTTTTTCGACGAGCCGGGCGCTGAGGGCGTCGTAGGCGCCGGGCAGCACGAGCGGCCCCGGCTGGGCGAGGAGGGCCTTGAACGCCTTCCTGCGCGAATGCGGTGTGTTCGGCATGGTTTCCTTCGGTTCAGACCAGGAAGTCGCGGTAGCGGCGCAGCCGCGTGCGGGCGGTTTTCATGTTGTGGCGCTTGAGTTCCTCGGCGCGCCCGGCGTCACCCCCGACGAGGGCGGCGATGATCTCGCGGTGCTCGGCCAGGCTTTCGGCCATGCGCCCGGGTGTCATGAGGATCCGGCGGCGCAGCAGGTGCGCCTGGTCCTGGATGCCGGCCAGGGTCTCGGCGAGGAAATCCTGATCCGCCAGGCGGATCACGGTGTCGCGGTAGCAGTCGATGGCCGCGAGGAACGTCTCGAGGTCGCCGGTGTCGGCGGCCTCGTCGAGCGGGCCGGGCGCGAACAGCTCCCGCAGCCGCGCCCAGTCCTCCGGCTTCGCGTTGGCCGCCGCGAGCCGGGCGGCGAGGCCTTCCAGCACCTCGAGGACGTCGTAGATCTTCTCGAGCCGGTCGGGGTCCACCTTCGCGACCACGGTGCCGACGTTGGGGATCCGCTCCACCAGCTTGCGCGACTCGAGCGCGAGCAGCGCCGAGCGGACGGCGTTGCGGGTCGTGCCGAGCTCTTCGGCCAGCTTCACCTCCGGCAGCCGGCTGCCGGGCGTGAACTCCCCGCGCAGCAGCCGCTCCCGCAGGTGCAGCTCGACCTCTTCGCTCTTCATGACCGGCCCCTTCGCCTTCGGTGCTGCCTCCCAGGTTACGAGCGTGTCGCTTGGATTGTCAACAATGCAAGTGACACTATTGTCGCGTGGCCCTGCTCACGCTCAGGTGCCGCTAGAGTGGGCGAGGTGACGATCTTGGTGCGCAAGGCCGGCCCCGCCGACCGGCCGGCGGTGCTGGCGCTGCTCGACGGTGCGCGAGGGCTCGGTCTGTCTCCCGCGGAGCGTGCGGCGCAGGGTTTCGTGCAGGGCAGCTTCGACGAGGAGAAGCTCGCGCGGTTCGAAACCACCACCGGCGTCTACCTCGCCGAAGACGACGGCAGCGAGCTAGCCGGCGTCGCGTTGACGTCGCCGGCGGAGGGCGCCGACGGAGGGCCGCCCCGGCTGACGATCGAGACCGCGCGTGCCGCGGGCCTGACCGACGGCGTGTTCCTGTACGGACCGGTCGCGGTCGACCCGGCGCACCGGGGGCAGGGCGTGGTGCGGCGGCTGCTCGCGGGCGTGGCCGAGCACCTCGCCGGGTACGAAGCCGGGGTGCTGTTCGTCGAGCGGGCCAACGAGAAATCGCTGGCCGTGCACACGCACCTCGGCATGACGCTCCTCGGCGACTACACCGTCGCCGGGCGCGCCTACGCCGTGTTCTCGTTCGACCCGGCGTCGTTCCGCTCCTGACGGTCGCGCAGCCACTGCTCGAACTCCGCGGCGACGATGCGCTCGTCGTGCACCCCGGCCGCTGCGGGCGAAGCCAGCCAGACGATCGGCGGCCCCATCACCGCCGGGTCCAGGAACGTGTGCTGCTCCGGGACGTTCGGCAGCATCCCCGTCACGGTCGCGCCGCCGGGCAGCAGCAGGTTCACCGTGACGCCGGTGCCACGCAGGTCGGCGGCCATCACGCGCGACAGCGCCTCACTCCCGGCGCGCGACGGGCCGTAGGGCACGAAGCCGGCGCGGGTCATCGTCGACTCGTTCACCGCGACGTTCACGATCCGGCCGCCGCCGGCCGCGAGCAGGCGCGGCGTGACTTCGCGCGCGACGAGGAAGTAGCCGGTGAGGTTGGTGTCGACCACCGCGCGGAACCCTTCGGCGGGCACTTCCCAGAAGCCCCGCGGGTGCGTCATGAACTCCGGGTTGACCGTGCGCATGCCGAGCCCCGCGTTGTTCACGAGCAGGTCGAGCCCGCCCCACCGCGCCCACACCTCGTCGACGGCGCGCGCCACCGACGTCTCGTCCCGCACGTCGAGTGCCACGCCGACCGCACCGGGCAATTCGGCGGCGACCGCCCGCGCACGCTCCCCCGACCGGCCCGTCACGGCGACTCGCGCGCCGGCTCCGGCCAAGGCGGTGGCCATCGCCAGCCCGAGCCCGCTCGTCGCCCCGGTCACCAGCACCCTCGTCGTCAGCTCCATCCCGGTGACGCTAGGAGCTGGAGCGCGCTCCACGTCAAGCCGGCCGCAGGTACGCGTCGAGCGCCGCGATGCCGGCGACGGCCCGGCGGCTGCGGCGTGCTCACGGCCACCACCGCCGGTGCGAACGCCGCGCACCGGCGGGACGCGGTTCACCGGCCCCTCCTTCCCGGAGCGGGCGCACCCCGCTCGGCGGTCCGCGCGGGCGGGGCCCCGGTTCTCCTCCGGCTCGCGCAGTCCGAAGTGGACCGATCAGCAGGCGCAGCGGATGGTGAACTCCTTCTCCTGGCCCGCCAGCGTGGTCACGTGCGCGTTCAGGTTCGCCAGCACACTCCCCCGGATCTCGTTGTCCACCCGGTACAGATCGGTCACGAGTGCTTCCCACCCGCGGTTCCCGTCGGCGGCCCACCGGAACGACAGCCGCGGCAGCGACCACGGCTCCGCCGGGTCGACGCGGGCGCCGGTTTCGAGCGCGGCGCGCACGATCGCCCGTTGCTGGTCGCTCTCCCGGGGCCGGCCACCGGGGCAACCGAGCGGGAAGTCGAGGAACGTGGCCCGCGGAGCCTTCACGGCTTCGGCCGGGCGGCGCAGCGTGGTGATGCTCGTGGTCGCCAGGCCGCGGCGCTCGATCGCCCGCGCGAGCACCCCGCCGGCGACGTGGCACTGCGGGCAGAACGGCACGACCAGCACGAGGTCGACGCCCATCGCGGTGAACTCGTCGACGATCTTCGGCGCCGTTTCCATGGCCAGCTCGTCGTACTGCGAGATCGACCCGACCATCGACACCGCGCGGTCGGCGTAGCGGCCGATCACCCCGTCGCGCTCGAGGTCGAGCATCGTGTCGCGCGGGTAGGCGACGTTCGGGTCGGCCAGCGCGAACGCCCGGATCGGCGTCAGGTGCGCGAAGAGCACCTCGGTCAGGTCGCGCTCGCGCGGCAGCAGCCGGTAGGACAGGTCGCCGCGCTGCCGCAGCCGCGGCTGGTCCGGGTAGTAGGCGCCGCAGGTGACGAGCAGCCCGACGGTCGCCTCGGCCAGCGGCTTCGCCAGCGGCGTCAGCTCCGACGCGTTGAACGTCGGCACGCTCAGCGGCGGGATGCCGAGCACCGGGCCCGCCACGTTCGCGTCGAAGTCGTACGCCGGTCCGGTGCTCGCGAGCTCCGCCTGGACGGTCATGGCCGATCCCCTTCCTGTCGGGTCGTTCAAGATCAGCCTAACCTCAGATATTCGAATATTTGCTGATTGCTCGAAAATATCGCCGATCGGCGGCACGTGAAGCTGCTCACCCGGTGCTCGAACATCTGTAGAATGAGGCCGTGGCCGAGAAGGAGACCCGCAACGAACGGGTGTACGCGGGCATCCGGGCGGAGATCCTCACCGGCCTGCGCAAACCGGGCGAGCCACTGCGCACCGCCGAACTGTGCAAGACCTTCGAATGCAGCGTCGGCGTCGCGCGCGAGAGCCTGCTGCGCCTGGCCGAGCGCGACCTCGTGGAGGAACGCCCGATGCAGGGCTTCCGCGTCGTCTCGCTCTCGACCGCGGACCTCGACGACCTCACCGAGGCGCGCCTGGAGATCGAAACCCTGGCGCTGCGCTACTCCGTGCGCCAGGGCGACGCGGCGTGGGAGGCGCGTCTGGTCGGCGCCCACCACCTGCTGTCGGTCACCCCGCGGCAGGAAGAAGGCGGCGCCCAGCCCTACAGCGCGGCCTGGGGCAAGGCGCACGGCGCGTTCCACACCGCCCTGATCGACGGCTGCCGCAACCGCCACCTGCTCGCCGTCGCGCTGCGGCTGCGCGACAAGGGCGAGCTGTACCGCCGCTGGTCGGTCGCGGCGCCGCAGCCCGGGCGCGACGTGCCGGCCGAGCACCGCGGACTGCTCGACGCCGTGCTCGCCCGCGACGCCGATCTGGCGGCCGCACGCCTCACCGCGCACCTCGAAGCCACCCACCAGGTGCTCGCGCGGGGCCTCTGACGCGAGCGTCCACTGTGGCCGGTGCACGCACCGGCCGCACCCGAGCGCGCACCGTCGGCGCCAACCGAGCAGGAATCGAGAAGCGCCCGCACGCCCGTCGCCGTTAGCGTCGAAGACGTCGAACCGCCGGACCGCACCAGGCGCCCGGCACCCGCAGATCCCAGGAGTGACCATGTCCGCCACGCAGGGCATCAAGACCGTGCTGCACCCCGTTTCCGACCTGGCCAAGGCCAAGGAGGTCTACACCGCGCTGCTGGGCCTCGCGCCGCAGGCCGACAGCGAGTATTACGTCGGTTTCGACACCGCCGGCCAGCACATCGGGCTCGTGCCCAACGGCGGCCCGCAGGGGATGACCTCGCCGGTCGCCTACTGGCACGTCGACGACATCGAGGCGAAGCTCGCCGAGGTGAGCGCCGCGGGCGCCGTGGTGAAGGACGCGCCGAAGGACGTCGGCGGCGGCCGCCTCGTCGCCACCGTCACCGACCCCGACGGCAACGTCCTCGGGCTGCTCCAGGACCGCTGAGTCACCCGCGAACGCCACGATCACCGGCGCCGACCTGGTTGAATCGAGCCAGGTGACGCCGGTGGGGGCGGCACGCGGCACCCACCCGAGGAGAGGGAGACCCGATGACCAAGGCCACGGCGAAGGCCCAGCCCTCGTCCGCGCCGAACGGCGCCGACAGCCACGACGTGATCCGCGTGCACGGCGCGCGCGTGAACAACCTCAAGGACGTCAGCGTCGAGCTCCCGAAACGCCGTCTGTCGGTGTTCACCGGCGTCTCCGGCTCGGGCAAGAGCTCCCTGGTCTTCGGCACCATCGCCGCGGAGTCGCAGCGGCTGATCAACGAGACCTACAGCGCGTTCGTGCAGGGCTTCATGCCGACGCTGGCCCGGCCCGACGTCGACGTGCTGGAAGGCCTGACCACGGCGATCATCGTGGACCAGGAGCGGATGGGCGCCGACCCGCGCTCCACCGTCGGCACCGCGACGGACGCGAACGCCATGCTGCGCATCCTGTTCAGCCGCCTCGGCAAGCCGCACATCGGCTCACCGCAGGCGTTTTCGTTCAACGTCGCCTCGATCAGCGGCGCGGGCGCGGTCACCGTCGAACGGGCCGGGCGCACGATCAAGGAGCGCCGCAGCTTCAGCATCACCGGCGGCATGTGCCCGCGCTGCGAGGGCCGCGGCAAGGTCAACGACATCGACCTGACCGCGCTGTACGACGAGAACAAGTCGCTCAACGAGGGTGCGATCACCATCCCCGGCTACAGCATGGAGGGCTGGTACGGGCGCATCTTCCGCGGCAGCGGGTTCTTCGACCCGGACAAGCCGATCAAGAAGTTCACGAAGAAGCAGTTCGACGACCTGGTGTACAAGGAACCGACGAAGATCAAGGTCGAGGGCATCAACCTCACCTACTCGGGTCTCGTGCCCGCGATCCAGAAGTCCTTCCTGTCCAAGGACGTCGACTCGATGCAGCCGCACATCCGCGCCTTCGTCGAACGCGCCGTCACCTTCACGACGTGTCCCGAGTGCGCCGGCACGCGCCTGTCCGCGGAGGCGCGGTCGTCGAAGATCGACGGCAAGTCGATCGCCGACGTGTGCGCGATGCAGATCAGCGACCTCGCCGAGTGGGTCAGCGGGTTGACGGAACCGTCGGTCGCTCCCCTGCTGGGCTCCCTGCGGCACACGCTCGACTCGTTCGTCGAGATCGGGCTCGGGTACCTCTCGCTCGACCGGCCGGCGGGCACGCTGTCGGGCGGCGAGGCGCAGCGCACCAAGATGATCCGCCACCTCGGGTCGTCGCTCACCGACGTGACCTACGTGTTCGACGAGCCGAGCATCGGCCTGCACCCGCACGACATCCAGCGCATGAACGGCCTGCTGCGGCAGCTGCGCGACAAGGGCAACACCGTGCTCGTGGTCGAGCACAAGCCGGAGACGATCGCGATCGCCGACCACGTCGTGGACCTCGGGCCCGACGCCGGGAGCGGCGGTGGCAAGGTGGTGTTCGAGGGCAGCGTCGAAGACCTGCGCAAGTCCGGCACCCGCACGGGACGGCACCTGGACGACCGGGCGAAGCTCAAGCCGTCGGTGCGCACGCCCTCGGGGGCGCTCGAGGTCCGCGGCGCCGACCTGCACAACCTGCGCGACGTGGACGTCGACATCCCGCTGGGGGTGCTCGTGGTCGTCACCGGCGTCGCCGGGTCGGGCAAGAGCTCGCTGATCCACGGCTCCGTGGCCGGGCGCGAGGGCGTGGTGTCGATCGACCAGGGCGCGATCCGCGGGTCGCGGCGCAGCAACCCCGCGACGTACACGGGGCTGCTGGAGCCGATCCGCAAAGCCTTCGCCAAGGCCAACGGCGTGAAGCCTGCGCTGTTCAGCGCCAACTCCGAGGGCGCGTGCCCGAATTGCAACGGCGCCGGCGTCGTCTACACCGACCTGGGCATGATGGCCGGGGTCGCGACGACGTGCGAGGTGTGCGAGGGCAAGCGGTTCATGGCCGAGGTGCTCGACTACCACCTCGGCGGGCGCGACATCAGCGAGGTGCTCGCGATGTCGGTGGCCGGGGCGGAGGACTTCTTCGGCGACGGGGAGGCGAAGATCCCCGCAGCGCACAAGATCCTGCAGCGGCTCGCCGACGTCGGGCTCGGCTACCTCACCCTGGGCCAGCCGCTGACCACGCTGTCGGGCGGTGAGCGGCAGCGGATCAAGCTGGCGACGAACGTGGGCACCGACGGCGGCGTGTACGTGCTCGACGAGCCGACCGCCGGGCTGCACCTCGCCGACGTCGAGCAGCTGCTCGGCCTGCTCGACCGGCTGGTCGACGCCGGCAAGTCGGTGATCGTGATCGAGCACCACCAGGCCGTGATGGCCCACGCCGACTGGATCGTCGACCTCGGTCCCGGCGCCGGGCACGACGGCGGGAAGGTCGTGTTCGAGGGCACGCCGGCCGACCTCATCGCCAAGCGCGCGACGCTGACCGGCGAGCACCTCGCGGACTACGTGGGTGCCTGAGCGGCCAGGAACTCCTCGGCCGCCCGGGGGTTCGTGATGCGGTACCGGCGGGCCCGCGGGGCGTGCCGCTCGATCGCGGCTTCGACGACGGGCAGCGCGCGGCGGCGGTAGGTGACGAGCCAGCGCCAGAAGGCGAGGTTCTCGCGCGAGCGCCGCAGCGCGCGCCCGGCGCAGCGCCACAGCGGGAAGTCCAGCAGCACCACGGTGTCGGCGGCCCGCAGGCGGGGTTCGAGGGCGTCGTACGGGCCGAGGTCACCGTCGAGGACCCACCGCGGCTCGAGCACCAGGTCCTGCTGGACCTCGAACCAGCGTTCGGGCGGCAGCGGCGTCAGGTCCGGAGCCCAGAACAGCGTGTCGAGCTCGACGACGGGCAGGTCCAAGGCCGCCCCGAGCCGCCGCGCGAACGTCGACTTGCCCGAGCCACCGCGGCCCAGGACGACGACGCGCCGCATCGGCCCGGCTCAGGCGCCCGGCACGGCGGCCGAGAGCTTGGTGGGGTTGAGCATCCACAAGACCTGGTCGATGCCCTCGTCCGACACCGTGAAGCTGATGACGCCGTAGACGTCGCCCGCGCGCTTGAGCACCGCGGCGATCGAGCCGTTGACCGGCGTCTGGATGATCTCGGCGTCGGTCCAGAAGTGATCCTTGTACGCGCGGATGACCTTGGCGAGCTGCACGGCGCCGTGGATCGGCCTGCGCGCGGCGCGGGCGAGGCCGTTGCTGTCGGAGTAGCTCACCACGTCCTCCGCGAAGAGCTTCTCCAACGTGGACAGATCACCGGCTTGCGCGGCAGCCAGAAAAGCGCTCATCAGCTTGCGCTGCTCGTCTTCGCTCACCGGCTTGCGGCGCTCCGCGGAGAGGTGCTTGCGCGCGCGGCTCACGTACTGGCGCGCCGTGACCTCCGAAGTCTGGATGATCTCGGCGATCTGGGCGTACGGGTAGTCGAACGCCTCGCGCAGCACGTACGCGGCGCGCTCGGTCGGCGTGAGCTTCTCCAGCAACAGCAGCACGGCGACCTCCAGCGCGGCCGCGCGTTCGGCGCCGAGCTGCGGATCGGCCGACGTGTCGATCGGCTCGGGCAGCCACGGGCCGAGGTACGTCTCGCGCCGGGCGTACGCGGTGCGCGTGGCGTTGATGGCCAGGCGGGTGGTCGTGGTCGCGAGGTAGGCGGCGGGGTTCTCGACCACCGAGCGGTCGGCCTTCTGCCAGCGCAGCCACACCTCCTGCAGCACGTCCTCGGCGTCGGCCGCGCTACCGAGCATCCGGTACGCGATCCCGAACAGCCTTGGCCGCACCTGGGCGAAGACCTCGGCAGCGTCGTCCAGCGTGGCGCTCGCGGTCTCGTCCATGCTTCCTGCGGCCCTTCCGACGACGTTTGCGGCCCCGCCGGGGCGCGTGACTTCGCCAGCTTACGCCCGCTCGGGGAGTGCTCCGCCGTCCTCCGGGAGGGTGAACGTGACCGGTGATCACCGACACGCCGGCACGCCGGCGCAAGACGAGTTTTTCAGCGCTTTCCCCGCGTTCCCCGGCGAAATCCGCACCCCATTCTGGATCGTGTCCGTCCAGGATGAAGGCCGCTGGGCGCCGTCTTCCGAGGTGTCCCGTTCAGCGGGAGTCCGGCCGGGGCGCGGGCGTCCAGGTCCACTGTGGACCTCGCCCCGTTCGGGTGACGGATCGCTCGCGGGGTCCCCGCCCCGTAGGCACGATGATCATCGGACGTGCCCGTTGCCGAGATCGGAGCCGGAATGCGTGAACTGCCGGGGAACGAGCGTGGGGGCCAGTGGCGCAGGAGCGTTGTGCTCGCGGCCGCGGTGGTGGTGGCGTGGATTCTGCTCACGCCCGGGCCGGCCGGGGCGGCGGACTACTCGCGGGCCGCGGACAACTTCGCGGGGTCGCAGATCGCGGCGCACGAGGGGGTGCACGGCGGCCCGGGCCTGGCGCGGGTGGACGCCGGCCAGACGCTGGGCCACGACGTGAGCGGGCACCAGGGCGTCGTCGACTGGAAGGCCGCGGCCGGGGCGGGCGCGCGGTTCACCTACGTGAAGGCGACCGAGGGCACGGGGTTCGTGAACCCGCAGTTCCGCGGGCAGTACGACGGCGCGCACGCCGCGGGCCTCATCCGCGGCGCCTACCACTTCGCCCGCCCCGACGTGTCCACCGGCGCCCAGCAGGCCCAGTACTTCATCACCCACGGCGGCGACTGGCACCGCGACGGCACGACCCTGCCCGGCGCCCTCGACATCGAGTACAACCCCTACGGCGACCCCTGCTACGGCAAGAGCCCCGCCGACATGACGAACTGGATCGCCGACTTCACCCGCACCTACCTCGCCCACGAGGGGCGCAGCGCGCTCATCTACACGTCCACCACGTGGTGGAAGCTGTGCACCGGCAACACCAACCGGTTCGGCAACACGGACCCCCTGTGGCTCGCCCGCTACGCCCCGCAGATCGGCGAACTGCCCGCCGGGTGGGACAAGCAGAGCATCTGGCAGTTCTCCCGCGCCGGCGGGCTGCCGGGCGACCAGAACTACTACAACGGACCGCTGGGGCGCGTGCAGGCACTGGCGAAGGGCCCGTCACCGGCGGCGTGAGTGGCCGGTGCAGTGCGGTCACCCGGGAGTGGGTGCTCGCGCAGGGACCGTCGCCGGCGTGAAGGCGTTCAGCACGGCGGGGTGCAGGCGCTCGCGAACGGACCGCCAGCGGCGGCGTGAAGATGGCCAAGGCAGCCGGATGCAGGCCCTCGCGAACGGACCGCCGGCAGCGTGAAAGCGTGCAGCACGGCGGAGTGCAGGCGGTCGCGAAGAGACCGCCGGCAGCGTGAAAGCGTGCAGCACGGCGGAGTGCAGGCGGTCGCGAAGAGACCACCAGCGGCGACGTGAAGATGGCCAAGGCAACCAGGTGCAGGCGCTCGCGAAGAGACCACCAGCGGCGACGTGAAGGCGGTCCTGCTCGGGCGGTTCCGGGAACTCGTGCGGATCCACCTGCTGTGACGTGGCCGAGGCCGTTCAAGCGCGGCCAAGCGCCGGGAAAGGAGCTGTCCCCTGTCTCAAAGCGCCGTGCGGCCGGGTGCGAGCGCCCGCGAAAGGACCGTCGAAAGAGGTCAGGTTCTGGCCGCTGTGCCTGCGAAGATCGCTGCATGACCGTGCTGGACACCCGGTCGCTCAATCGTGCGACGCTCGCCCGTCAGTTGCTGCTGGACCGTGCCGACGGGACCGTGCTCGGGGCCGTCGGGCATCTGTGCGGGTTGCAGGCGCAGGAGCCGCAGGAGCCGTTCGTGGGGTTGTGGTCGCGGGTTCGGGCGTTCGATCCGGCGGAGCTGTCGGAGCTGCTCGTCGAGCGGCGGGTGGTCCGGACCCATCTCATGCGCCGCACCGTGCACCTGGTCACGGCCGAGGACGTGCTGGCCTGGCGGGCGCGGCACGACGCGATGCTGCGGCAGCGCGTGCTCGGCACCTACCGGCGTGAGCTCGACGGCGTGGACCTCGCCGAGCTGGCGGCGGCCGGGCACGCGGTGCTGGCCGACGGTGAGCCGCGGTCGATGCCGGAGCTCGCGCGGGCCGTGGCGGGTCGCTGGCCGGACGTTCCCGTCCGGGCGCTGGGCGAGATGCTGGTGGCGGCGCTCGTGCCCGTGGTGCAGCTGCCGCCGCGCGGGGTGTGGCGGGAGAAGGCGGGCGTGCGGTACCTGCCGGTGGCGCAGTGGCTGGGCCGTCCGGTGCCCGCGCGCCCGGACGACGTGGCCGGCGCGGAGCTGGTGCGGAGCTACCTCGCCGCGTACGGGCCCGCGACCGTGGCCGACCTGCGCGCGTGGTCCGGGCTCGCCGGGCTGCCCGCCGCCGTCGCCGCGGTGCGCGACGAGCTCGTCACCTTCCGGGACTCGCGCGGCCGCGAACTGCTCGACCTCCCGGACGCCCCACGACCCGACGCGGACACCCCCGCGCCGGTCCGGTTCCTCCCCGCGTTCGACAACGCCCTCCTCGGCTACCAGGACCGCACCCGCATCATCGACGACGAGCACCGCAACCTCTCCGTCGCGGGCGCCCGCGTGGTCCTCGTCGAGGGCCGCGTGACCGCGACCTGGACCCTCGCCGACGGCACAGTCACCGTGACCCCGCTGCGGCGGCTGACCCGGGCGGAACGTGCGCAGGTGGCTGCGGAAGGGCGGGCGGTGGCGGAATTCCTCTCTGTTCGAGGATGTTCGGTGGGCCGCTGACCCAGGCGGACACGGCCGCCCAAGGCAACACGGCGGCCGAACTCCTGACCGATCGCGCGTGCTCAACGGGCCGGCAACCCCGGCCGACACGACCACCCAAAGCAACACGATGGCCGAACTCCTGACCGATCGCGCGTGCTCAACGGGCCGGCAACCCGGCCGACACGACCACCCAAGGCCGCGGTGGAATCCCTGCCTGTTCGCGGGTGCTCAACGGGCTGCCGGCGCACGCGGACATGACCGCCCGAGGCCGCGGTGGAGTTCCAGTCGGTTCCGGGGGTGTTTGGTGGGCCGCCGGCCCCGGCGGAGGCGACCGGCGAAAGCCGGGCGGTGGCCGAGTTCCTGACTGTTCGCGGGAGGGTGGGATTGACCCGTGAACGCCGGACAGCGGGGCCGGCGGGTGCTCAGTTCGGGGCTGAGTCGAGGCCGAGCCGGTCAAGGTGGGCGAGGGCGGTGGGGGTGATGGTCAGCGCCCGGTCGAGCGGGCGGCGCCGCAGCCAGCCGTGGTCGAGCAGGCGGGCGGCGATGGCCGTGCCGAGCCGTCCGGCGAGGTGGGGTGTGCGCTCCGTCCAGTCGAGACAGCCGCGCGCGGCAGGGGCCGAGCCGGGCGGCAGGTCCGTGATGTCCAGTGCCTGCAACAGGGGATGGTCGAACGAGTGCACTGTGGACGATGCGCCTTCGCCCAGCTCGCCGACCACGCCGCCGTCGACGAGGGTCCGCGTGAGCACGACGGCCAGCCGCCCGCCGAGGTGGCTGTAGCACAGCCGCGCGGCCCTCAGCCGGCTCGCGGTGCGCGCGTCGCGCAGCGACTCCACCGGCAGCAGCGGCGACACGGCCGCCAGGGCCTCCAGCACCGCCGCCACCTCGGGCGACGCCAGCGCGTGCAGCCGCGTGCGCCCTTCGGTGACCGCCGTGACGAGCCCGGCGCGCACCAGGCGCCCCAGGTGCGCGCTCGCCGTCGACGGCACCACGCCCGCGACGTCCGCGAGCTCCCGCGCGGTGTGCCGGCGGCCGTCCATCATCCGCAGCAGCATCGCGGCGCGCGCCGGTTCGCCGATCGCGCGGGCCGTCGCCGCGAGGTTGTAGTCACCGGTCGCCACGGTGCGAGGGTAGCCCGCCGAAGGTTCGTCACCGGGCGAACTGTCGCCGGTACCAGTACCACCGGACGATGGTGGACGGCCCGTCGGTGGCCGGACGCTGAGTCCATGGCGCACACACCTGAGCAGACCACTCGCCCCCGACGCTCCCGCCGCATCGCCGGGGTCGTCACGGGGGCCGTCGCGATCGCGGGGATCGCCGCGGCAGTCGTCTGGCGCGGTTCGGCCGCCGGCACCCCGCAGCCGCAACCCCGACCGGCCGCATTCGTGTCCACTGAGGACAGCCCCACCCCGACGACCGGACCCCGCCAACAGCCGGCGACTGCCACGGCGGCACCGCCACCGAACCCGGCGACGACCGCGACATCCGCCCGGACCCCACCACACCCGCGCCGGCCACCTACACCCCACCGACCTACCCCACCCACCGCGAACCGGGCGACGACCGCGGCCACCACCCCGAACCCGGCGACGACCACGGCGGCGACAGCGGCCACGGCGGCCACTGACCCGACGGGCTCCGCGAGGCACCCAAGCGCCAGCAGGCACCGCCGCAGCGAACCGGTCGCGGAAACCGCCGCCGTCACCGCGAACCGGCTCATGGGACGGCTCGCGGTGGCACCCCGGACCTCTGTTCGGCTACCGACAGCCGACGCACGTCGGTACGCCGGGCCGCAGCGACAGCCACCGCATCCGGTGCCGGCCATTACGGGCCACGCCAGCCAGACCGCGCCGGCGAAGGCCGCATCACGACGAGCCGCTGGGCCGACGCCGGATCAACGCCGCCTGCACAAGGCCGGCCGACACCGAAACACCGAGCCGTTCCAGGCCACTGCGCCGGACAGCGCCTCATCACCACCAGCCGCCCCACCGACCACGCGAGCCCGTGCCGAACCTCCGACGTCCGCGCAAACCTGGCACACTCAGCCACCGCAAAAACTGAGCCGCACCAGACCGCTCGGCCGGGCGGCGCCCGAACACCGCGCGCCGCCCGGTCGAATCGCGTCAGCCAGCACTACCAACGGCAGGCGGGTGCCACGCGATCCACAAAGGACACTGCTACCACCCGATCCCAGGCAGCAGCACCAGGACGCAACCTCAGTGGTGCCCCTTCTTCAACCCCGTCAAGTCGCGCTTCACGACCGTGTTCCGGTCCCCCACCGTGTTGCCGAAGGCGAACTGCGGCCAGTAGCCCATGATTTCCTGGCGGCTGCGTTCGCTCCACTCGCGGGCGAGGGCACTGCGCGACTTGGAGAAGTTCAGCGCGTAGCCGTGCGTGTGCAGCCGCAGGATGGAGAAGCCGCCGGGGTATTCCTTGGCGGCCGCGATTTCCTGCAGGGTGACGCCGGGGGCCGCGGGTGAGGTGGTGCGGTGGTTGCGGTGCGTGTGGCCCGCGTGGTGGAGGAAGACGCCCGGGGTCTGGGCGTACCAGGACAGGATCTGGGCGGCCTGGCCGGCGTCCACGGAGTTGCTCGCGGTGATCGGGAACGCCGAGTCCTGCACGACGAGCGGGTGGTGGCCGAACACGAGCGTCGGCTGGTCGCGGTGGGCCTTGAGGTCGGCGCGGAACCAGTCGAGCTGCTCGGGCGAGAGCGCGCCGGCGTCGCCGCCGTTGCCGGGTTTGTCGTAGGTGTCGAGGCCGATCACGTGCAGGCCCGAGAGGTCCCGCGAGAAGTACGTGCGCTCGGTGTGCGCGAAGTACGCGTCGTGGAAGCAGTCGTTGCCCTGCCACTGCCCGACGCGGCACGTGGAGTACGCGTCGCCGATGTGGGCGCGGTCGTGGTTGCCGCGGGTGACGAAGTAGTCCTCCTGGTAGCGGCCGAAGCCCGAGAGCAGCCGGCCGGCGCGGCTGAGGTCCGTCGGCACCGCCTCGGCGGAGATGTCGCCCGCCGCGAGCAGGTAGCGCGGGTCGAAGCGCTTCACGTCCTGCACCAGCGACTCCAGCATCACCTCGGGGTACGGCGGGAGGCCGGGCACCTGGGAGATCCCGATGTACTGCGGCTGCCCGCCGACGAGCCCCGCCTGCGTCTCGCCCATGTGCAGGTCGTTGCACAGCACCAGGGAGAACAGGTGGCTGCCCTGCGGCGGCTGCGGCGTGGTGAACTCGAACGGTCCCGTCGTGCCGAGGCCGCGGTCGGTCGTCCCGACGGCGTTGCCGGCGATGAGGGTGAACGCGGTCGGAGCGGCGAGCGTCCCGTTGGACCGCGCCTGGTAGTAGTAGGTCTGGCCGGGTTCGAGGTCGTGCAGTTCGACGTAGTGGTAGGGCGTGTGGCCCGAGGTGTCGTGCGCGACGCGGTTGAGCCGGCTCGGGTGCGTGCCGTAGTGCACCTCGCCGTCGGACGCCGCGGGCACCATGCGCCCGAGCCCGTCGTCGGTGCCGGCGTGGCCGGTGTACCAGGTGATCACGGCGCGGTCCTCCGCGAGCGTCACGAGCTCGAGGTTGACCGGGGTGACCGGTCCCGTGCCGGATGAATCGGTCGCGGCCAGGGCGCGGGCGGGGTCGAGCAGGGTCGTCGAACCCGCCGCGGCGGCCGCGTACGCGGTCCAGCGCAGCAGGTCCCGGCGGGTGAAATCGCAAGCAGGCATGCGGCGCAAGCTAAGTGGGCGCGTTGAACGCCGCGCCGACCCCGCGCGAAGGGAAAGTGTCGGCACTCGGAAGTCCGCGACGCGACGAGCGGCCGATCTTCCGTTCGGCGCAGCCCGGTTCCGCCCGGGGGAACAGCCGGGCGGAACCGGGGCCGCGTCAGGCGACGAGCCGCAGGGGCCGCTCGAGCGCCTCGACCAACGCGGCCATCCACTGCGCCGCGAGGGCCCCGTCGACGGCCCGGTGGTCGACCGAGAGCACCAGCGACAGCTGCGTCGCCACGGTCAGCTCGCCGTCGACCACGGCGGGACCGGGTTTTCCGGCGCCCACGGCCAGGATCGCGGCGTGCGGCGGGTTGATGATGGCGGTGAAGTCGTCGACGCCGTACATGCCGAGGTTGCTCACCGCGATCGTGCCGCCCTCGAGGTCACGCTGGTTCAGCCTGCCCTCGCCCGCCTGCGCCGCGAACGCCTTGACCTGCGCGGAAACCCCGCTCGGGGACAGCTTTTCGACCCCGCGCAGCACCGGCGTGACCAGGCCCTTCTCCGACGCGATGGCGACACCCACGTCGACCGAGTCGTACTTGCGCAGCGCGTCGTCGGTCCAGATGACGTTCGCGTCGGGCACGTCGGTGTGCGCGACGGCCACCGCCCGGATGATCAGGTCGTTCACGGAGATCCGCGCCGGCGACACCTCGTTGAGCTGCTCGCGCAGCGCCAGCAGCGCGTCGATCCGCGCGCTGCGGCGCACGGTGAAGTGCGGCACCGTCTGCTTGCTCGTCGTCAGCCGGCTCGCGATCGCCCGGCGGATCCGGCTGTGCGGGAGCTCCGTGTACGACGCGCCGCCCTCCGGTTCCCGACGCGCCGGTGCCGGTTCGGGAACCACCGGCGCGGGCGCCGGAGCCACGGGCACCGGCGTGCCCGCGCGGGCGATCGCGGCCTCGACGTCCTTGCGCACGATCCGCCCGTTGGGCCCGGTTCCCGTCACCTCCGCCAGCCCGATTCCGGCTTCCTTCAACAGTTTCCGGGCCAGCGGGCTCGCGAAGATCCGCGGTGCGGACCCGCTCGGCCCAGCTCCGTTCGACCCGGGCGCAGCGGCCACCGGTTCGGGTTCAGCCGCCTGGGGCGCCGGCCCGCCCAGCTCGGCCAGCAGCGCGCTCACGTCCTCCCCCGCGGCCCCGAGCACGGCGATCGGCGAGCCGACCTCCACCGTCGCGCCGCGGCCGACCAGCTGCCGCAGCACGATCGCGCCCGCTTCGGCCTCGACCTCAACGGCCGCCTTGTCCGTCTCGAGCACGGCGAGCGCCGTGCCGGCGTCGAACGCCTCGTTCTCGGGCACCAGCCACTCGCTCAGCACGGCCTCGGTCGACCCCGTGGCGACTTCGGGCACCCGCAACAGCGTTGCCATCGTTGGAACTCCCGTCAGTCGGTGACGCGCCGCAGCGCTTCGGCCACTTCCTCGGTCCGCGCGATCGCCGCGCGTTCGAGGACCTTGCTGATGCTGGGCGACGCCTCTCCGCCGGTGACGCGCTCGATCGGCGCGTCGAGCCAGTCGAAGAGACGGCGCTGGATCTCGTCGGCGAGCCGGCCGCCGTAGGACGTGCCGAGCGCGCCCTGCTCCACGATCAGCACCCGGTTGGTCTTGCGGACACTGGTTTCGATCGTGTCCCAGTCGAGGCTCGCGCGGTCGAGCCAGCGCAGGTCGATCAGGTCGGCGCTGACGCCGGTCTCGTCGAGCGCCTCCAGGCAGTGCCCGACCATCGACAGGTAGCTGATCACCGTGAGGTCGTCGCCGGTGCGGCGCACCGCGGCCTTGCCGACGGGCAGCCGGTAGTCGAAGTCGTCGACGGGCGCGGTGCCGGTGGACGCGTAGAGGTCCACGTGCTCGAGCACCACCACCGGGTCGTCGCACGCCAGGGCGGTGTTCATCAGGCCCACGTAGTCGAACGGGTTCGACGGCGCCACGACCCGCAGCCCGGGCGCGGTCGTGAGGACGCCCGCCGGGTCCATCGAGTGCTGCGAACCGTACCCGGTGCCCGCGGCGAGCTTGCTGCGCAGCACGAACGGCACGCTCCCGTGGCCGCCGAACATGTGCCGTGCCTTGGCGACCTGGTTGAACAGCTGGTCGGCCGCGACCCACATGAAGTCGGCGTACATGAACTCGACGATCGGGCGCGCCCGGCCGTCGATCGCCATGCCGCCCGCGAGGCCGGTGAACGCGTTCTCGCTGATCGGCGTGCCCAGCACCCGCTCGGGCACCTTCTCGATCGCCTTCCTGGTGGCGCCGTTGGTGCCGCCCTTGAGCCGGTCGACGTCCTCGCCGAGCACGACCACGCGCTCGTCGGTCTCGAGCCGGCGGGCGAGCACGTCGCTGACGACGTCGATGAACCGCCGCTCCTTCAGCTCCCCGGAGAAGGTGGCGGCCTCTTCGTAGCGGCTGCCGGCCAGTTCGGACAGATCACCGCGCACGCCGACGTCGACGAACGCCGGGTCGGGCCAGGCCGATTGCCGGATGCGCTGCTTGCCGTCCGGCCCGGCTTCGAGGAAGCTCTCGCCGATCTCGTGCAGCGTGCGGGTGATCTCCTCGTCGAACGCCTTGAGCCGGTCGTCGTCGACGAGGCCGCGGCGCACGGCGTGAGCCCGCAGCAGGTCGATCGGGTCGCGGTCGCGCCAGGACTGCTCCTCGTCCTTCGTGCGGTAGCCGAAGGCGCTGCCCGGGTACGGGCCGTTCTGGTGGAAGTAGCGGTAGAGGTCCGCCTCGACGATCGTGGGCCCGCCGCCCGCGCGCATGTGCGCCACGGCTTCGGTCATGGCCAGGTGCACGGCGAGTGGATCCATCCCGTCGACGCGCCAGCTCGGGATGGTGAAGCCGAGGCCGCGCGCGGACAGCCGCGGTTCGGCCGTCGCTGTGCCGACGGGCGTGGACACCGCGTACTGGTTGTTCTCGATGAAGAAGCAGAGCGGCAGCTTCCACGCGGCCGCGAGGTTGAACGTCTCCAGCACCGAGCCGATGTTCACCGCGCCGTCGCCGAAGTACGTGACCGTGACCGCGTCCGTGCCGGCGTGGCGCTGGTTCCAGGCGAACCCGGCCGCTTGCGGCACCCCGCCACCGACGATCGCGTTGGTCCCCATCGCGCCGGCCTCGCGCCACTGCAGGTGCATCGACCCGCCGCGGCCGTTGCCGTAGCCCTCGGCCAGGCCGCAGATCTCGGCGAGCGTGCGGCGCAGCACGGTGCGCACCTCGTCGCCCAGTGCCGGCAGGCCCGTCGACTCCGGCGCGACGTGGCCGAAGGCCTTCGCCAGGAACTGGTGGTGGCCGCGGTGCGAGCCGTTGACGTAGTCGTCGCTGCGCAGCGACACGATCGAGCCGACGGCGCCACCCTCCTGCCCGATGCTCGAGTGTGCCGGGCCGTGCACGAGGCCGCGGGCGGCGAGGTCCAGCACGTACTCCTCGAACGACCGGATCCACTGGGCCTGCCCGAGCAGGCGCAGCAACAGGTCGGGGTCGGCTTCGTCCCAGTCCTCCGGCGTGGCGCGCAGCTGGATCCAGGGCGCGCCGGCGACCAGTGACTCATGAGTGGCCATCAGGGCTCCTCGTCCGGTTTCGTCAATAAATGGATCCATTGCCAAGGTCTTGACGCAGACTATGCCGTGAAGTAGCTATGAAAAGCAAGAGAATGGATCCATTGGAGGTGTGCTCATGCCGATCCCCGGCGTGACGGGCGTGGACCACTTCGGCATCACGGTGCCGGACCTGGCCCAAGCCCACGAGTTCTTCACCGACGTGCTGGGCTGCGAGTACCTGTACCGGCTCGGGCCGTTCCGCCACGACGAGGGCAGCTGGATGAGCGAGCACCTCGACGTCGCCGACCGGACCGTGATGCGCCAGCTGCACTTCTACCGCCTCGGCGGCAAGGCGATCTTCGAGGTGTTCGAGTACCAGGCCGAGGACCAGAACCCCGAGCCGCCGCGCAACTCCGACGTCGGCGGGCACCACATCGCCCTGTACGTGGCCGACCTCGACGCGGCCGTCGCCGATCTCCGTGAACGCGGCCTGCGCGTGCTCGGTGAGCCGACCGCCAGCCGCGGCGCCAGCGAAGGCCAGCGGTGGGTGTACTTCCTGTCGCCGTGGGGCCTGCAGTGTGAGCTAGTGTCCTATCCGAACGGCAAGGCCTTCGACCACAACCCGCGGGCCTTCGACTGAGAGGACCGAGCGTGGCCGTACCCGCCGGCGTGGCCAGCCAGCGCGTCGCCGACGAACTGCGCGAGCGGATCCTCGACGGCCGGCTGGCCCCGGGCACGCGGATCATCCAGGACGAGCTGGCCGAAGAGCTCAGCACCAGCCGGCTCCCGGTGCGCGAAGCGCTGCGCATCCTCGAATCGCGCGGCCTGGTGACCCTGCGCGCCAACTCCGGTGCGTGGGTCACGTCCATGGACGTGCGCGAGTGCGAGCTGTCGTACAAGATGCGCGAGCGGCTGGAACCCTTGCTGCTGGCCGAATCCGCGCCGCGACTGTCCGATGCGGACATCGACGAGCTCGCCGCCCTCGAGGACCGGATCGAGGCCACCGGCGACGTCGAGGAATTCCTCGTGCTCGACCGCCGCCTGCACTGGACGGTCTACCGCCACCACGACGCGCACGACCTCGCCGCGATCCTCAACCGCCTCTGGGACACCACGCAGCACTACCGGCGCGCGTTCACCCACCTCGCGTGGGACCGGCGGGCCTGGCTCATCCAGGCCGAGCACCGGCTGCTGATCGACGCGCTGCGCCAACGCGACCACACCTCCGCCGAACGCATCCTGGAACTGCACATCCGCCGGACGCGGGTGGAACTCGTGAAGCACCCGGAAGTGTTCACGGTTCCCACCCGGTCCTGACGCGCTGGGGCTTGGCGCGCCCGGTTCCCGCGGCACCGGTCCGGCCACGATTCCCGCTTGGCAGCGCCGCTTTCGCCATTTCGCACGGGAGCGGCGTGGTGCAGTGCCGCTTTGACAGTGCCGGCATCCGGCGGCCGCCGCGGCGCCGTTTCGGTGGTGGGCGCCGACGGGCACGGCGCCCGCCCGGCCGCCACCGCCGCCAGTTCGCGTCCACATCCTCGGCGCGCAGCACGGGCGGGGGTGTCAGGTGAGGTCGTCGGAAACGACGGCGGTGGCGGCGATCTCGTGGAGGTAACCCTCCATCCACAGGCCGGGCACGGCGGCGGCCGTCCACGCGGGACGGTTGTCACCGAAGTAGGGAGCGGCGACGGAGAGCACGCCGGGCAGCGAGCGCGGGTCCTTGTGGAACGAGCTGATCTCCACGACGTCGCCCAGGCCGGCGCCGACGCCTTCGAGCGCTTCGCGCATGCAGTCGAAGATGTAGACCGCTTGGCGATCCGGGTCGCCGGGGGCGTGGATGCTGCCGTCGGGGTTGCAGGCGACCTGGCCGGCGACCGTGATGACGCGGCCGCGGCGCTTGCGCGTGGCGCCGGCGATCGGCAGCACGCCCTTCCACCAGATGCTGTCGGGCGTGTTGCCCACGCGGCCGCCGGGCGAGAGATCGGCCAGTGCGTGGAACGTGCCGAGCGCGCCGCGCGTGAGCAGGCCCGTGGAGCCGAGGTGGCTGGTCGTGGCGACGGTGCCGAGGTCGACGCCGGCCATGATCTCCTTGGTGTACACCTCGTCCATCGTCGGCAGCGCACCGCGGATGTCCTCGTGGAACGAGGTGAACCCGAGGACGTCGGAGAAGTCGCCACCCGCCTCCTTCAGGCAGTCGGCCAGGCCGGCGTAGCAGGCGCGCGACTGGGCGACGTGGTCGAACGGCGGCTCGACCGTGCCGTCGGGCTTCGTCGCGAGCTGCCCGCCGACGAACACCAGCGGGCCCTTCGCGACGGCCGAGGACATCGGGTACCGCGAGCGCCACGCCTGCGCCGGCGGCGTGAGGCAGCGCTTCGGCTCGGCGCCGGTGTGAGCGGTGACGCGGATCATCACGAGCGCACCCGGCGCCCAGGCGGAACCGGTGAACCCGGCGAGCGTCCACGCGGGCGGATCCTGTGGGAAGAACGGGCGCGCGGCGTCGAGCACGTCGGCGCACCAGCGCGGGTCCTTCACGAACGCGGTGACGTCGACGACGTCGCTCAGCCGGGCGTCGACGCCGTCGAGGAGTTCCTCGACGCGGGTGAGCACCGCGGCCGTCTGCGCGGCGACGTCTCCCCCGGCCTCGGGGGCGATCTGACCCGCGACGAACACCAGGTCGCCGGCCCGGCGGATCGCCGTGAAGGGGCTTTCGGTCATGGGTGGTTCCTCCGATCACCGGTGTCGCTCGCCCAGCGGTCAGCAGGCGATGAAGCCGCCGTCCACGACGAGCGTGGTCCCCAGCGCGTAGCGCGAGAGGTCGCTCGCCATGAAGACGACGGCGTTGGCGATGTCCTGCGGTTCGCCGATCGTGCCGGTCGGCGTCGCGGCGCGCGCCTCCCGGTCCAGCACGGGATCGTCGAGCCGCGCGGTCATCTGCGTCCGCGTCATGCCGGGCGACACGATGTTCACCCGGATGCCGCGCGGCGCGAGTTCGATCGACAGCGCGCGGGCCAGCGCTTCCACGCCGCCCTTCGTCGCCGAGTACGCGGCGGTCTGCGGGAAGCCGACCGCCGTCACGTTCGAGCCGACGAACACCACCGAAGCGCCGGGCTCCAGGTGCGGCAGCGCGGCCTGCATGAGCGCGAACGGGCCGCGGACGTTGCTGCGCCACTGGGCGTCCAGACTGTCCACTGTGGTCTCTTCGAACGGCTTGAACTCGAACGTGCCCGCGTTGTGCACCACGACGTCGATCTTGCCGAAGCGCGCGAGCGTGCGCTCGACGATGGCGGCCGCGCCCTCGTCAGACGACAGGTCGGCGGCGACGGCCTCCGCGGTGCCGCCGTGCGCCTCGATCCGCGACGCGACCGCGCGCAGGCGCTCCTCGTCGCGGCCGACGAGCACCACCTCGGCGCCGCACTCGGCGAAGGTCTCGGCGGTGGCGACACCGATGCCCGCGCTCGCGCCGGTGAGGACCACGGTCGCACCGCGCAGGTCGGCGTGAATTCGGGGATCGGACATCGGGCACTCCCACGGGCTCGATCGGCACCTGTTCAACGAAGCTCCGCCGCGGGGAAGATCTGCCGCCCGCCGCGTGTTCAGCTGAACTGAACATAGCAGGACTGTGACGACTTGCATAGCTCCCGGGGGCCTCACATCCCCGCGAAGTGTTCGATAATGTTAAACAGTCAGTGCTACTGCTGAACACCGACCAGGTCGGGGCTCCCCGTCGCGACCGAGTGAAGGAGAAGACTTCCATGCCCAGCGCGTTCGACCCGATCAAGCTCGGCGAACTCACCCTGCCCCACCGCGTCGCGATGTCGCCGATGACGCGCAACCGCGCCTACGGCACGGTGCCCAACGACCTGATGGCCGAGTACTACGCCCAGCGGGCGAGCGCCGGGCTGATCATCACCGAAGGCACGCAGCCCTCGGTGGTCGGCCAGGGTTACCTCAACAGCCCGGGCCTGCACAGCGAGGAGCAGGTCCGCGGGTGGCGCAAGGTCACCGACGCCGTGCACGCGAACGGCGGGCGGATCTTCGCGCAGCTCATGCACAGCGGCCGCGTGGGGCACTCCAGCCTCTTGCCCGACGGCGTGCGCCACGTGGGCCCGTCGGCCGTGCGCGCCGACGTGCAGATCTTCATCGGCGACGGCATGGGCGACGCGCCGGTGCCCGTCGAGCTGACCGAAGAGGGCATCGCCGCCACCATCGAGGACCACGTGCAGGCGGCGGCCAACGCGATCGACGCCGGTTTCGACGGCGTGGAACTGCACGGCGCCAACGGTTACCTCATCCACCAGTTCCTCTCCACCAACGCCAACCGCCGCACCGACCGCTGGGGCGGCACGCACCACAACCGCGCCCGCTTCGCGATCGAGGTCGCGAAGGCGGTGGCCGAGCGCATCGGCGCCCACCGCGTCGGCATGCGCCTCTCCCCCGGCGTCACGAACAACGACATCCACGAGGCCGATCCGCACGACACCTACGCCGCGCTCGTCGACGGCCTCAAGCCGCTCGGACTGGCGTACCTGCACCTCTTCGAGGGCCCGTACCGCGACATCACGCAGCAGATCCGCAAGGAGTTCGACGGCGTGCTGGTCCTCAACCCGTCGACCCCCGGCTCGACCACCGACAAGGAGAGCCTGGAGCTGATCGAGGACGGCACCGCCGACGTCATCACGTTCGGCCAGCTGTTCCTCGCCAACCCCGACCTGCCGCGGCGCCTGCGGGAGAACAAGCCGCTCAACACCCCGGACCACGCCACCTACTACGGCGGCGACCACCACGGCTTCACCGACTACCCCGCGCTGGCGGAGTGAGAACCACCGCGTAGCACCGGAAACGGCCGGGCCCGCTCCCTCGTCAGGAGGGACGAGCCCGGCCTTTTCCGGGCCGGTGCGGGGAACGACCGCGCTTTCCCGCACCGGCACCGAGAAAGGCCGGGCCCCTCCCCCGCCCGGTGGGAGGAGCCCGGCCTTCCGGTTTCAGCGCGTCACTCCTCGCCGCGGCCCGCGGCGGTGTTGAGGTGCGACTGGGATTCCCGCAGCAGGTTCATCGGGCCGCCGACGGTGTAGTAGCGCCGCCCGCCGGCCACCATGAGTTCCTCGGCCGGGAACTTGGTGATCAGCTCGCACCCGCCGGCGGTGACCACGAGCTCCTCCTCGATGCGGGCCGCGCCGACGCCGTCGGCGGAGGGCCAGTAGGTCTCGAGTGCGAAGACCATGCCCTCCTCCAGCACTTCCGGGTGGTCGAAGGACACCAGCCGGGAGAAGATCGGCTTCTCCCAGATCGACAGGCCCACGCCGTGTCCGTACTGCAGCCCGAACGCGGCCTCCTCGTCGGCGAACCCGAACTCCGTCGCCGCCGGCCACAGCCGCACGATGTCGGCCGTGGTGGCGCCGGGCTTCACCGCCGCGATCGCCCGGTCCATCAGCTCGCGCGCCCGCGTGTAGGCGTCGCGCTGCGCGCGGCTGGCCGAACCCACCGCGAAGGTGCGGTAGTAGCAGGTGCGGTAGCCGTTGAAGCTGTGGAGGATGTCGAAGAACGCGGGATCGCCCGGCCGGATCAGGCGGTCGGAGTAGACGTGCGGGTGCGGCGAGCAGCGTTCACCGGAGATCGCGTTGACGCCCTCGACGTACTCCGAACCCAGGTCGTAGAGCTTCTTCGCGACCAGGCCGACGGTTTCGTTCTCCCGCACGCCCGGCCGCAGGAACTCGTACAGGTCCTCGTACGCCGCGTCGACCATCGCCGCCGCGTGCGTGAGCAGCGTGATCTCCTCCGGCGTTTTGATCCGGCGGGCCTCCATGAACACCTGCTGCCCGTCGACCACGCGGACACCCAGCTCCTGCAACGCGAAGAGCACCGGCGGCTCCACCACGTCGATGCCCAGGGGCTCACCGGCCAGCCCCTGCGCGTCGAGTTCGCGCTTGATCTTGGCGGCGACCTCACGGGCGATGCCGGCGTCGGGGTGGAACGCGCCCCGCAGCGTCGAAATACCCGCGCGGGCGCGGGGTTCACCCTCGCCGTCCATCAGCCACGGGTTGTGCAGCTGGTGGTGCCGCGCCGCGGAACCGAAGTCCCACGAGATCGGCTTGCCCGTGCGGGTCAGCAGGGCGAAGCGGATCAGCTTGTCCATCGCCCACGTGCCGATGTGCGTCGCCGTCAGGTAGCGGATGTTCGAGAAGTCGAACGCCAGGACCGCGCCCAGTTCCGACTTCTCGAGCTGGGCGCGCACCCGCGCGAGCCGATCGGTCCGCAGCCGGTCGAAGTCGATCCGCTGCTCCCAGTCCACACCCATCGTGCCGGTGGTGCCGGTTGCCGCAATGGTGCTCAATTCAGCCTCTTTCGCGTTGTGCCTACAGGGAGAACCGGGACGTCACTGGCCCGCCGACGCGGTGAACCCGGCCGGGTAGAGATCCGCGTCCGCCGCCGGCGAGCCGATGTCGGCCTTGCCGAACTTCGGCGCGGGCAGGCAGGTCGTCGCGGGCGGCTTCTCACCGTTGAGAACGCTCACCGCCCGGGCGACCGACAGGTAGCCGAGGCGCACGTTCTGCACGGACGTCGTCTCGGTCAGGCTGCCGTTCTGCAGCGACTTGATCGCCGTGGGCTCATAGCCCGTGGTCACGAACGGGATCCCCTTGAACTGCGCGGGGATCGACTCCGGCAGCAGCTGGTAGTAGTAGACGGAGTAGACCCACTTGATGCCGGGGTTGGCCTGCGCGGCGTTGGTGAAGTCCTTGAGCCCCTGCGCCGGGTCGACCGGCTGCGTCGGCGAGGCGACCACCTTCAGGTTGGGGTACTTCGCCTTCAGCTGGTCGGTGAACCCGGCGACGCGGCGCAGCGACCAGGTCGCGTTGCCGGGCCCGGCGATGACGACGCCGGGGCCGCCCTGCGGGACGCGCGCGGCGAGCTGGTCGGCGCCGACCTTGCCGAGTTCGTAGTCGTCCTGGATCACCGAGGCGGCGACGTCGTCCGACGCGAGCTGCGTGCTCATCACGACGACGGGCACACCGCGGGCCTTGGCCTTCTGCACGACCGGCACGGAACCGTGGATGTCGCTGGGGAACAGGATCACGGCGTCGGGGTTGCGGGCCAGCACGCTATCCGCCTGCGACACCTGCAGGGCCGGGCTGGCGTACCCCTGACCGGCCACTGTGGTCAGTTCGACGCCGGCGTCCTTCGCGGCTTGCTGGGCGCCGTAGACGTTGGCCTGGTAGTAGTAGCCGGCGAGGCTGACCTCCATCAGGCTGATCTTGTACGGCTTCTTCGCCTTCGGAGCCTTGAACGCGAGCACCTCGTCCTCGCTGGGACTGGCGTCGCACTTGGCCGACTGGCTGACGTCGGCGGCAGCACCCGCCTGGGCAGCGGCCGGGCCGGCCTTCGGGGTCGCGGTGCACGCGACGGCGAGCGGGCCCGCCAGGGCGACGGCGGCGAACAACGCGGTGAGCGATCTACGGGAAGTCATGGCCGGTCTCCGGTGGGGGTTGGGGAGGGGGGAACAGCCGCGGCGGGTGCGGGCGCCGCGCTGGAGCTGCGGGTGAGCCGCTTCCGGCGCCTCGCCTGCAGCTGGGCGAGGAGCACGGCGAGCACCAGCACGCCGCCGGTGATCATCTGCTGGGTGAACTCGTCGACCGCGCCGATGTCCAGCCCGGTGGTGAGCACCGTGAACAGCGAGACGCCCAGCACGACCCCGAAGAGCCGCCCGGCGCCACCGCCGATCACCACGCCGCCGATCACCGCCGCGGCGATCGACAGCAGGTCGTAGCTCAGGCCGAGCGCGGCCTGGCCGATGCCGACGCGGGCCGACAGCAGCAGCCCGGCCAGCGCGGACAACGTGCCGCACAAGCAGTACGCCGCCGCCTGCACCGCCGCGACCGGCACGCCGGCGAGCTTGCTCGCCTCGGTGCTCCCCCCGACCGCGAACAGGTACAGCCCGAAGCGCAGCCGCGCGGTGACGACCCACGCCAGCACCAGCACGAGCACCGCGACCCCGACGCCCGCGGGCAGGAACCCCCACTGCCCGCTGCCGAGGTACTGCGTGAACTTCGGGTCCAGACCGGACACGGACTGGCCGCCGGCGAGCTTGTTGGCGTAGCCGGTGAGGAAGGTGAGCATGCCCAGCGTCGCCACGAACGGGCTGATCTTCAGGTAGGCGATCAGCACGCCGTTGACGAGACCGATGAGCGCGCCGCTGCCCAGGCCCGCGAGGATCGCGGTGGCGGGAGCGGCACCGTGTTGCATGAGCAAGGCCGAAACCGTGCTGGCGAAACCCATGTTCGCCGCGACCGACAGGTCGAACCCGCCGACGACGAGCGCGAACATCTGGCCCACCGCGACGACGAGCAGGATGCTGCCCTGCCGCGACATGTTGTCGAGGTTGGTCAGGTCGGCGAACGTCGAGCCCTGCGTGAGCGCGAAGAACACCGCGAGCACGACCAGGGCCGCCAGGATCTGCAGTTCCGCGCGACCGGCGCGGAGCCACCGCGACGGTTGGCCTGTTAATGATCGCTGAACGCTACGCTGCGTTTCGCGACCTCTTCTGTCCACCATAGTTAAACACCATGGGGCTGTGTACGATGAAAGTCAACAGTCCGGGACGGAACTTCTGGCGAGCGGGTGAACACCTTCGGCAGGCGAGGGAGAGGTGCTGTGCAACCGTCACAGGCGGTAGGCGATCAGGCGGATCGGGCGAACGTCCTCGCGGGCATCGGCGGGCGGTTGCGGGCGGCGCGCACCGAGGTCGGGATCAGCGCGCGGGAGCTCGCGCGCAAAGCGGGCGTGTCGGTCAGCCTGGTGAGCCAGATCGAGAACGGCAAGGCGCGGCCGTCGGTCGCGTCGCTGTACGCGCTGGTGCAACACCTGAACCTGACCGTGGACGAGCTGTTCGACCCACCCGGTGAGGAGACAGCGCCGGACACCGGCGAGGCCGCGGCGCCGGCCGGCGAAACCGCAGCTCCGGCGGCTGAGGTCGGCGAGGAACCTCCCCCGGCGCCGGTGTCCCGGTTGCCGCTGTCGACGTTGTCGTCGGCCGGCGGAGCCTTGGTGCACGGCGAGTTCACCGCTTCGCAGAAGCTGATCAGCGCTCCCCTCGTCCAGCTGGGCGAGACGCGCGGCATGCTCAAGCTCGAGGGCGGCATCACGTGGGAACGGCTGACGCCGTGCGACATCCCGGGCGTCGACTTCCTCAAGATCACCTACGACCCCGGGGCGTCGTCGTGCCCGGACGGCCGCCGCCAGACGCACCCCGGCCACGAGTTCGGGTACGTGCTCAGCGGACGGCTCGGCGTCACCGTCGGGTTCGACACCAGCGAGATCGGTCCTGGCGATTCGGTGTACTTCGACTCCACGACCCCGCACCGGCTGTTCAACGCCGGCGACGAACCCGCGGTCGGGGTGTGGATGGTGCACGCTCCTTTCGCCGAACCACGCTGATTCTTCGCTGACCCACGCTCACGGCAGCGCGTGGTGGAGGATCTCGCGGTAGGTGGTCCGTTGTCCGTCGAGCTGCGTGACGATGCGCCCGCTGCGCATCACCAGGATGTCGTCGGCCAGCCCGATGAGGTCTTCGAACTCCGACGCGGCCACGACCACGCACCGGCCCGCACCGGCGGCGCGGCGCAGCAGCACGCGGATCTCGGCCTTGGCGCCGACGTCCACGCCCTGCGTCGGCTCGTCGATGAGCAGCACCGCCGGGTCGGCCGCGAGCGCGCGGGCCAGTGAGACCTTCTGCTGGTTGCCGCCGCTGAGGGTGCCGGCGAGCTGGCGCACGTCGCTGCAGCGCACGCCGAAGTCGTGCACGTAGCGGCCGGCCGTGCGCGCTTCCAGCGCCAGGCGGCGGAGGCCGAAGCGCCGGGCCCGGCGGTCGGACCGCACCGGCAGCGCGAGGTTGCGCTGGATCGACATGCCGCCGACGATGCCCGCGCCGCGCCGGTCGGCGGGCACGAGCGCGAGGCCGGCGCGGTAGGCGCGGGCGACCGAGCCCTTGCCGACGGCGGCGCCGGAGACCGTGACCGTGCCGGTGTCGTAGTGCTCCTGGCCCGCGATGGCCGCGAGCAGCCGGCCCTGCCCTGACCCCTGCACGCCGGCGATGCCGAGGACACGAGCCTCGCCGACGCTGAACGAGACGTCCTCGAACCGGCCTTCCGAGCCGAGGCCGCGCACGTCGAGCAGCGTCCGGCCGGCCGACGGCGCGGGCCGCGGTTCGGCCGCCTCCGGCAGCAGCGACTCCTCGGTGCGCTTGGTCATGACCTCGATGATCGTGGCGCGGTCGAGGCCGCCGCGGTCGAAGCGGCCGGCCACTTCGCCGTTGCGCAGCACGGTGACGACGTCGGCGAGCCGCATGACCTCGCTGAAGCGGTGCGAGACGTAGACGATCGCGCGGCCGGAGTCGCGCAGGGCTTCGACGCGCTCGAGCAGGTGGTCGGCGTCGGCGGCCGAAAGCGCGGCCGTCGGTTCGTCGAGCACGAGCACGGTGCCGGTGCCGACGAGCGCGCGGGCGAGCTGGGCCAGCCGCAGCTGCGGGACGCTGAGCGAGGCCGTGGGGGTCGCGGCGTCGAAGTCGGCGCCGACCTGGGCGAGGACGGATTCGACCAGCTCGCGTTCGCCCGCCGAGAGCCGGGATTTGCGGGCGAGGCCGTGTTCGAGCCCGAGCAGCACGTTGCGGCCGATCGGCAGCTGCGGCACCAGCACCACGTCCTGCGGGACGGCGGTGATGCCGGCGTCGCGGGCGGCGCGCGGCGAGTGCAGCTTGAGCGGGCGGCCGCCGGCGCTGATGGCGCCCTCGTCGGGCTGCAGCACCCCGGTGAGGACTTTGATGAGGGTCGACTTGCCGGCGCCGTTCTCCCCGAGCACGGCGTGGACCTGGCCCGGGGCGATCTCGAGCGACACGCTCCGCAACGCCTGCACGCCGCCGAACCGCTGGGAGATGCCTTCGAGGCGGACCGGCCCCTGGCCGACGAGCGTGCTGTTCACGGTGTGCCTCCTCCGGCGGATGTTCAACGGGACTGTACGTCTGGGTGCGAGCAGGGTCAATGAGGTGCAACAGGCGAGGGTGCCCGCAGGCGCAGGCGGAGTCCTTCCGTGGTGGCGAAGTAGAAGATCGGCAGCAGGACGTAGACGGCCAGCGCGATGGCCGGGTGGATCAGGAAGCCGGCGGCGCCGCCGACGAGGTAGGCGACGAGCCCCGACAGCGAACGGACGAACCCCTGGTGCACGTAATCCACTTCGCAGCGCGGGGATTTCAGCGCCGGGTACCGGTCGAGGTGGTGGTAGATCCACAGCCAGCTCGCGCACATCGCGGCCGCGATCAGGGCGTACAGCGCGACGGCGGTGCGCGCGTCGTCGCCGGCGAGGTTCTCCTGCAGGGCGTCGGACACCACGGCCGTCGGGAACGACAGGCCGGCCGTGGTGAACAGCAGTGCGAGGTTGGCCAGGTGCAGCCCGCGGTCGACGGCGCGGATGCGCAGGAACGCCTGGTGGTGGTTGAGCCAGATGACACCGATGTAGGCGAACGACATCAGGTAACCCACGTAGACCGGCCACTGGTGGGCGAGCGCGGCGAGCAGGTGGCCGGGTTCGTGGGGCGGGCTGCGCAGTTCGAGCACGAGGATCGTGATGGCGATGGCGATGACCGCGTCGCTGAACGCCTCGACGCGGCCGGTGTCGCTCGCGGCGAAGCCACCCTCGGCCACAGCGGCGCCGCCCGTTGTGGGGGCATCCGGCGCCGCGGATTCCGGTGCTGCCAACGGAACGCTCCCTCTCACTGTATACTCCGGCGCGACAGTGGTCATCCTTGGTGATGGTCACTATACATGACTAATCGCCGAGGGAAGGGTGTCCGCCATGACCGAACCGGCTTTCGGGTTCTCGCTCGTGCCGACGCTGGACGTCGGGGCGCACCGCGAGCTGGCGGTCGCCGCGGAGGAGCACGGGCTGGAGTTCCTGGGCATCCAGGACCACCCGTACGTGCCCAAGTACCTCGACACCTTCGTGCTCGCCGGCACGCTGCTCGCGGCGACCGGCCGGATCCGCGTGTTCCCGGACGTGGCCAACCTGCCGCTGCGTCCGCCGGCGATGCTCGCGAAGACCGCCGCGTCGCTCGACCTCGTGTCCGGCGGCCGTGTCGAGCTCGCCATCGGCGCGGGCGGCTTCTGGGAGGCGATCGAGCGCATGGGCGTGCCGCGCCGTTCGCGCGCCGAGGCCAACGCCGCGCTGGAGGAAGCGTTCACGATCATGCGCGCGCTGTGGAGCGGCGAGCACCACCCCGTCCGACTGCCCGGCGAGCACTACACAGTGGACGGTCTGGCCCCGGGCCCGAAGCCCGCCCACCCCATCGAGCTCTGGACGGGTGCACAGGGTCCCAAGGCGCTCGCCCTCACCGGCCGCATCGCCGACGGCTGGGCCGCGCCGATCCCGTCCTACCTGCCCTATGACCAGTGGGCCTCGGCCAACGCCATCCTCGACGAGTCCGCGCGCGCCGCGGGCCGGCAGCCTTCCGACGTGCGCCGCATCGCCCAGATCGTCGGCACGATCACCGACGAACCCGGTGTCCTGGCCGTGTCGGCCGGTTCCGAACCGGTGCGCGGTGACGCGGCGCAATGGGCTTCCTACCTCACCGGCCTGGCGACCGACCTGCCCTACACGACGTTCGTGTTCTGGCCCGAACACCAGACCGTGGACCAGGTGCTGCGCTTCGCCGACGACGTCGTGCCGGCCGTCCGCGCTGCGGTCGGTTGAGACTCACGGTTCGCGGGCCAGGCGTGCGCCCACCGGAAAGGACGCCAAACCCGTCCGTCTGACCGTGAAGCCACGAGAAATTGCGGCGAGTCGAAACTTCCCCACGACCCACCGTGCAGCTTCGTGGTCACTGTCGGGCACCCCCAGGAGTTCCACTCCATCGGGATTCTCCCCACCAAAATGCATTTTCATATTGACGCCAGAAAATCGCGCTATATATGCTCCCCCGGCAAGTTCAGCCGGACGGTCTGGCGTCACCCTTGAGATCCGAGTTGATCGACGACGCACGCTGACCACCACCCTCCACTCCAGACAGGAGACCTCGCATGCGAAGGTTCGCCGTACCCGCGGTCGCGGCGGCGACGTTGTCCGCCGCCCTGCTCATGCCCGCAGTCGCCGAGGCGACACCCGGTTCAGGCGTCACCCAAAGAACGATCTCGCGAACTACCATCGGGGATACCGACTACATCCTGGTCGAGCTCACACTCGCCCCCGGCGCCAGCACCGGGTGGCACAGTCACCCCGGGCCCATCTACTCATCCGTCCGCAGCGGCACGCTCACGCACGACCTGGCCGACTGTCACCACGAGGAGGCCTTCAGCCAGGGTGAAACATTCGTCGATCACGCCAAAGAGGTCCACTTAGGACGTAATCTCGGCACCACCAAGACGGTGCTGATCGGTCTCGCAGTACTGCCACACGGGGCACCTTTCGGCGCGGACGCCACCGACCCCGGCTGCGGCTTCCGATGAGCGCCGCCTGAAGGCGCAACGGACGCGGCGACCCGGCTCCGCACAACGTCGGGAATTGCGCTCGTGCACACCCCACTGGATTCCTCCTGGAATGGATTGGTTCGAACCACGCTCAGGAAAATGCCCCGAGGGGAGCCGAGCGAGTCAACTCAGCGATTCAAGCGACGTCGAGTTCTCTTTCCCGCTGAGGCAGGCTGTCGAATCCGTGGGGCCATCACGCTATCGATGTTTCCAGGCGTTGTAGTTCACTGGACTTCGGCTACCAGTCTGCGGTTACCGAAGTGATGGTGAACGCGTTGATCAGGGAATCCGCATCGTTGCCGGGCGCGGCCTGCGCCGGTGGGGTCCCGGGTTCGCCGTGCGGCCGAGCCACGTGCGGCGGATGAACGTCTCGTGCCGGCCGGCTCCCGACCGGTCCGCGCCCGGTGCCCCGGTGAAGGCTCACGGCTCCAGCGGGTCGCCGGGCGCGACCAGCCCCGTTTCGTACGCCAGCACGACGGCTTGTGCGCGGTCTCGCAGGGACAGCTTCGCGAAGATCCGCGCCACGTGCGTTTTGATCGTCGCCTCGCTCAGCGTCAGGTCGGCCGCCAGCTCGGTGTTCGAGCGGCCGCGCCCGAGCAGCGTGAGCACCTCGAGTTCGCGCGGGGTCAACGCGGTCAGGTCGCGGTGGATCGCCGGCGGCCGTGGCGCCGGGGCGCCCGAGGCGAACCGCTCGACGAGCCGGCGCGTGATCGACGGTGCCAGCAGGGCGTCGCCGGTGTCGACGAGGCGGACGGCGGCCACGAGGTGTTCCGGGGTGACGTCCTTGAGCAGGAAGCCGCTCGCGCCGGCGGCCAGTGCGGCGTAGACGTAGCTGTCGAGGTCGAACGTCGTCAGCATCAGGACCTTGCAGCGCGGCTCGCCGGCGAGGATGCGGCGGGCGGCTTCGAGGCCGTCCACCGCGGGCATGCGGATGTCCATGAGCACGACGTCCGGGTGCAGCTCCCGCACGAGCGCCACGGCTTGCGCCCCGTCGGCCGCTTCGCCGACGACGTCGACGCCACCGGCCGTGAGGATCATCCGGAAGCCGGTGCGGACGAGACCCTGGTCGTCGGCGATCACGACGCGTGGCGCGGTCACGGGCGCTCCAGCGGGATCCGGGCGCGCACGCGGAACCCGCCGCCGAGCCGGCGCCGCGCGTCCAGGTCACCACCGAACGCCGCGACGCGCTCGCGCAACCCGAGCAGGCCCCGGCCCTCTCCGGTTGACGAGGGGGTGGCGGGCCCTCCGGTCAGCACGCTCGGGCCGCTGTTGACCACCTCCACGCGCAGGTAGTGGTCCGTGTAGCGCACCGTCACCTCGGCCTTGTCGGCGTCGCCGTGCTTGAGCGCGTTCGTCAGCGCCTCCTGGATGATCCGGTACGCCGTCAAGTCCACTCCGGACGGCAACAGCCGCGGCTCCCCCGACACGCGCACCTCCACCGGCAGCCCCGCGAACGCGATCCGGTCGACCAGCGGACCCAGGCGCGCCAGGCTCGGCTGCGGTGCCAGGTCGGACGGCTCCTCGCCGTCGGCCGGCGGCGCGAGCAACCCCAGCAGGGTGCGCAGTTCCGTCATCGTGGTCCGCCCCGCCGTTTCGACCTCCCGCAGCGCTTCGGCCGCCTGCGCCGGTTCGGTCTCGACCACCAGCCGGGCGGCGCCGGCCTGCACGAGCATCACGCTGACGTTGTGGCTCACGATGTCGTGCAGCTCCCGCGCGATCCGGGCGCGCTCGGCGTCGACCGCCTGCTGCGCCGCGCTTTCGCGTTCGCGCTCCAGCAGCCACCCGCGTTCCTCCAGTGCCCGCGCGGCGGCCCGCCGCGCGGCGCGGAGCCGGACGGCGAGCACCACGGCGGCCAGGACCGCGACGGCCGCGACGACGAGTTCCCACACGCTCCCGACTCTCCCAGGCCACTCGCCGCAGCGCATCACCCCGCGGATCCAGCGCGTACATCCCGGGGATGACCCCACCGCGCGGTTACCACCCCGGGCTGATGCCCCTGGCCCCGCCGCTGCCCCAGGATGGCCACCGTGAGCAGTGACGAGAGCAGAGCAGCGGTGGTGGAGCTGACCGCCGTGCGCAAGGAGTACAGCGACTCGGTGGCCCTCGACGGGGTCACGCTGCGAGTGCGCGCCGGCGAGGCGGTCGCCGTGATGGGCCCGTCGGGCAGCGGCAAGTCGACGCTGCTGAACCTCGTGGCCGGGCTGGACCGCCCGACGTCCGGGTCGGTCGTCGTCAACGGCGACGACCTCGGCAAGCTCAGCGAAACCGGGCTGGCGCTGTTCCGCCGCCGGCGCATCGGCATGATCTTCCAGTTCTTCAACCTGCTCGACGACCTGCCGGCGCTCGACAACGTCGCGCTCGCCGCGCAGCTCACCGGCACGCCGGCCGGACAGGCGCGCAAACGCGCGCTCGAACTGCTCGGCGAACTCGGCATCGCCGGGCGCCGCAACACCTATCCGGCGCAGCTGAGCGGCGGGGAACGCCAGCGCGTCGCCGTGGCGCGGGCCCTGATGAACCGGCCCGCGCTGCTGCTGGCCGACGAACCGACCGGCGCGCTCGACAGCCGCTCCGGCGAGCAGGTGATGGACCTGCTGCTGGATCTCAACCAGATCGGCCAGACGCTCCTGCTCGTCACCCACGACGAACGGCTCGCGAAGCAGTGCGCGACGCGGGTCGTCCACGTCGTCGACGGGCGGATCGCGAGCACCGACAGCCTGGAGCGGGCTCAGTGAACGCGGTCTGGCGGGTCGCGCGTGCCGCGGTCCGGCGCCGCCTGGTGCAGACGGTGGTGATCGGGCTCGTCGTCGCGGTCTCCACCGGGACGATCGTGCTCGCGCTGGGGTTGCTGGTGTCGGCGTCGGGCCCGTTCCAGCGGGCGTTCGCGCAGCAGGACGGCGCGCACCTGGTCGTGGCGTACGACAGCGCGAAGGTGGCGGGTGCGCGGCTGACCGGCACCGGCGTCGAGGCGCTGGCCGGGCCGTTCGGGCAGGTCACGCTGGACACGGCGGAGAGCGGGGACACGCGGGCCGGGACCCTGACCACGGTCGGCCGCGCGGATCCGGGCGGCCCCGTCGACCGCCTCGACGTGTGGGCCGGCCACTGGGCGACCGCGCCGGGCGAGATCGTGCTGAACCGCCCTCGCGGCGCGGACGACCCGGTGCGGCTGGGTGACCGGTTCACGATCCCCGGCCGGCCCGCGCTCACGGTCGTCGGGTTCGCGTACTCGGTGAGCGCGTCGGCCGACGCGTGGGTGACGCCCGCGCAGATCGCCGCACTGCACCCGGACACCGTGCAGGTGCTGTACCGCTTCACGCACGCGGCGACCGCGGCCGACGTCGACGCCGGGCGGGCCGCCGTGACGGCCGGGTTGCCGCCTCGGGCCGTGCTCGGGGCGCAGTCGTACCTGACCGCCGAGCAGCGGCTGGACGGCCAGGTCAACTTGTTCGTCCCGTTCCTGGTGCCGTTCGGGATCCTCGGGCTCGCCGTGGCGGTGCTGATCGTGGCCAACGTGGTCAGCGGCGCCGTCGTGGCCGGGTACCGCACCATCGGGGTGCTCAAGGCGCTCGGGTTCACCCCGAACCAGGTGATGGCGGTGTACCTGGTGATGGTCACGGTCCCGGCCGCCGCCGGGTGCGTCGTCGGGACCATCGGCGGCAACCTCGTGGCCGGGCCGGTGCTCGCGAACGCGTTCGAGGCGTTCGGGGCGGGCGCCGGCGGGATCGACACGTGGGTCGACGTCGTGGCGCTGCTGGGGTTGCCGGTGGTTGTGGCGCTGGCGGCGCTGGTGTCCGCGCTGCGCGCCCGCCGGCTGCCGGCGACGGCGGCGATCAGCGCGGGCAGCGCGCCGCGGCTCGGGCGCGCGCCGGCGATCCAGCGGCGGCTCGCGAGCACCCGGCTGCCGCGGTCGGTGAGCCTCGGCCTCGGCGTGACGTTCGCCCGGCCGGCGCGCAGCGTGCTGACGCTCGCCGCGATCGTGCTCGGCGTGCTGACCGTGACGCTGTCGATCGGGGTGACGCTGTCGGTCACCGCGTACAACTCCGCGATGCGCCCGGTCCACCCGGACCGCGTCGAGTTCCTGGCCGCGCTGAAGGGCGGCATCAGCGCGCCCGGCGGTGCCCCAGGCCCGCATCCTGAGGCGACGCTCGGAGACGCCCAGGACGAGGCCATGCTGCGCGCCCTGCCCGGCGCCGCCCGCTTGTCGGCCTCGACCGTGCGCACGGTGCACCTGCTCGGGAGCCAGGAGAACCCGTCGGTCGTGTTCTCGCGCGGGGATTCGGCGGCTCTGGGGCCGCCGATCGTGGAGGGCAAGTGGCCCGCGGGCGCCGGGGAAGCCGCCGCTCCGTCGAGATTCCTGAACCAGCGCGGGCTCTCCCCCGGTGACACGATCACCCTGGAACTCGGCAGCACCCGCGTTCCGGTGACCATCGTCGGCGTCACCCTCACCAACAACGCCGACACGATCTACGGCGACTGGTCAACACTGCGGATGCTCGCGCCGGACGCCCGCGCGGACACCTACGACGTGCAACTCGCGTCCAGCGCCGACCGCGCCGCTCTGGTGCAGGCGGTCCAGGCGCGCGACCCGGGCCTCGACGCCGTTCCCCCACGCGACAGCACGTCGTCGCAGGCCGTGGTCCTCATCAGCAGCGCGTCGATCCTCACGCTGGTGCTCGGGGTCGTCTCGGCGCTCGGCGTGTTCAACACCGTGGTCCTCAACGCCCACGAACGCCGCCGCGACCTGGGCGTGCTCAAGGCGATCGGCATGACCCCCCGCCAGGTGCTGGTCATGATGGTCACGTCGATGGGTGCCCTCGGTGTCGTCGGCGGCCTGATCGGGCTGGCCCTGGGCGTCGCGGTGCACGGGTTCGTCGGCCCGGCCATGCTGCGCGCCGCCCAATCGGACGTGTTCGGGTTCGTGATCGACGTCTATCGCGCACCGACGCTCGTGCTCCTGGGTCTCGCCGGGGTCGTCATCGCCGTGCTGGGCGCCCTCGTCCCCGCGGGCCGCGCCGCGCGCACCCCCATCGCGGCGGTGCTGCACAACGAATAGCTATCGCGGCGGGCCCTTCCGGTCGGGGGAAGGGCCCGCCGCGGTCGTGCACTCCCGAGCCCGCCGGCCGCTCCTGCGGGTCAGTCCACTTCGGACTGCTGCGCTCGCCGGTAGTGCCGCCGGGCCTTCATCCGGTTGCCGCACACCGCCATGGAGCACCAGCGGGCCGTGTTGGGTTTGCTGTGGTCGATCAGGAACCGGCGGCAGTCGGGGTTGGCGCACGGGCGCAAGCGGCCGGAGTGGCGCAGCTGGTCCCACGTGAAGACGGCCCGCGCGGCGGCCGCGCGGCCCGCCGGCGCGTCGAGGCTCCACTCGACGCCCTCGTCGCCGAGCCGGGCCCGGTAGCCGACGCCGTCGATGAACCGCCCGACCGCCCGCGGGTCCGCGTCTCCGCGGATCACGTCCTGCAGCGCCGAGCGCACGTCGAGCAGTGTGCGCCATTCGCCCGCCGACTCCGGCTGGCCGTGGTCGGTCAGCCAGCGCAGGCCCGCGTCCTCGGCGGCGAGCTCGTCGGTCGGCTCGCCGTCGACGATCGGCGTGGTGTTCAGCAGGTCGAGCAGCAACCGCTCGTCGGTCTCCAGCACGGCGTACCTCGCAACCTAACCTTCAAACTGCCTCTTGACAGGTTAGTTCTACCATGTTTGAGTCTAACCATCAAATTTAACTTGAAGGGTTAGACACAATGACTGAGACGCCGCGGGTCCACCACCGCTACGCCACCGTGCAGGGCCGCCGGCTCTTCTACCGCGAAGCCGGGCCGGCCGGCGCCCCCGTGCTCGTGCTGCTCCACGGCTTCCCGACCAGCTCGTTCATGTTCCGGAACCTGATCCCGGCGCTGGCCGACCGCTTCCACGTGATCGCCCCCGACCACCTCGGGTTCGGCTTCTCCGACGCGCCCGCGGTCGACGAGTTCGACTACACCTTCGACGCGCTGACCGACCTCACCGCCGGGCTGCTGCGCGAGCTGGGCATCACGCGCTACGCGATGTACGTGCAGGACTACGGCGCCCCGATCGGCTGGCGCCTCGCGCTGGCGAACCCCAGCACCGTCACGGCGATCATCACCCAGAACGGCAACGGCTACGACGCGGGCTTCGTCCCGGCGTTCTGGCAGACCGTGTGGGCCTACCAGGCGGAGCAGACACCCGAGACCGAGAACGCCATCCGCGGTGCGCTGACGCTGGACGCCACGCGCTGGCAGTACCTCACCGGCGTGGCCGACGAGACGCTGGTCAGCCCCGACACCTGGCTCCACGACTTCGCGCTGCTGTCGCGGCCGGGCAACGACGAGATCCAGCTCGCGCTGTTCCGCGACTACGCCACCAACCCGCCCCTCTACCCGGCGCTGCACACCTACCTGCGTGAGCACCAGCCGCCGGTGCTCGCCGTGTGGGGCGAGGGCGACGAGATCTTCGGCCCCGAGGGCGCGAAGGCGTTCGCCGAGGACGTGCCGGACGCCGAGATCCACCTGCTCGACGGCGGCCACTTCCTGCTCGAGAGCGCCGGAGCCGAGGTCGCCGCGCTGATCCGCGACTTCCTGGGCCGCAAGGCGCACTGACCCCCGCTCCCGCCCGACTCCGAGGAGAACCCGATGCAGCCGAGGAACGTGACCCCGATCCGGCCGGCGGACGCGATGGCCCCGATGCCGTCGATGGCCCCGATGCCTACCGCGTCCGGGCCCGAAACGCCGATGGACGGGATGCCGATGGGCCGCATGTCGATGTCCGGACCGGCATCGAGCCCGCTGCGGGCGTTCCTGAAGACGGAGTCCGGCAGCGCCGGTGTGCTCGTCGCCGCGGTCGTCGTGGCGCTGGTGTGGGCGAACGTCGCGCCCGGCGCGTACGAAACCGTGTGGCACTGGGTGCTGAGCGTCCGCGTCGGGCCGCTGGCCGCCGCGCTGCCGGTGCGCGACTGGGTCAACAGCGGGCTGATGACCCTGTTCTTCCTCGTGGTGGGGCTCGAGGCGCGGCGCGAATTCGACCTCGGTGACCTGCGCGAGCGCCGCCGGCTGGTGCTGCCCGCCGTCGCCGGCCTGGCCGGGATGGCGGTGCCGGTGCTCATCTACCTGGCGTTCACCGGCGGCGGGCCCGGCGCGCACGGGTGGGGCGCGGCGATGTCGACCGACACCGCGCTGGCGCTCGGGGTGTTCGCGGTGGTCGGGCGCGGGGCGCCGGAGCGGATCCGGACGTTCGTGCTGACGGTGTTCGTCGTCGACGACATCGTGGCACTGGTGGTCATCGCGTTCGCGTACAGCAGCCACGTGAACCTCGTGGCGCTCGGGATCGCGGCCCTCGCGTACGCCGGGGTGCTCGCGAGCCGCCGCCTCGACTACCGCTACCGCAAGCCCGTGTTCACCGCGCTGGCGCTGACGGTGTGGGGCTCCTTGCTCACCAGCGGGATCGACCCCGTGGTCGCCGGTCTGGCCGTGGGCCTCGCGACGTCGGCGTACGTGCCCAAGCGCGACACGCTGGAGGAGGCGACCGCGCTGGTTCGGCTCTTCCGCGAGCAGCCGACCGCGGAGGCGGCCAGCTCGGCGAGCCGGCGCCTGACCGCGACGCTGTCGGCCAACGCCCGGCTGCGCCACGCCTTCCACCGCGTCGCGAGCTACGTCGTGGTGCCGCTGTTCGCGCTGGCCAACGCCGGGATCGCGGTCAACGCCGACGTGCTGGCGAGCGCGGTCACGGCGCCGATCACCGTCGGGATCTTCCTCGCCTACGTGGCGGGCAAGCCGCTCGCGGTGTTCGGCACGTCGTGGCTGCTGGCGCGGCTGAGCCGCGGTTCACTGCAGCCGGCGGTCGGCTGGGCCGGGGTGCTGAGCGGCGGCACGATGGCCGGCGTCGCCTTCACCGTTTCGCTGCTGATCGCGGACCTCGCGTTCACCGGGCGGGAGCTGGAGCAGGCGAAGCTCGGGGTGCTGGCGGCCGCCGCCGGCGCTGCGCTGCTGACGTTCGCCGTGCAGCGGGTGACCGCTTCGCTGCCGGAGGCCGTCCGGACCCGCGCGCTGCTCGGCGACGCGCCGGAGCTCACCGATCTCGTGGCGCCGGTGGACCTCGGCCGCGACCACGTGCGAGGGCCCGAGGACGCCGCCGTGACCGTGGTCGAGTACGGCGACTTCGAGTGCCCCTGGACCGGCATGGTCGCGCCGACCGCGCGGGAGCTGCTGGCCGACAACGCCGACATCCGCTACGTCTGGCGCCACCTGCCCCTGCACGACATCCACCCGCACGCGCAGCTCGCGGCCGAGGCCGCCGAGGCGGCGGGCGCGCAGGGCGCGTTCTGGCCCATGCACGACCTGCTGCTCGCCAACCAGGGTGACTTGCACTTCGACGCGCTCGTCGGCTACGCCACGCAGCTCGGCCTCAACACCGCCCGCTTCCGCGAGGACCTCCTCCGCGGCCGCTTCACCTCGCACGTCGAGCGCGACGTCGAGTCCGCCGACCTCAGCGGCGTCGCGGGCACCCCGACCTTCTTCATCAACGACCAGCGCCACGACGGCCCCCAGGACCTCACCACGCTCAACACGGCCATCACCGGCGCCCGCACCCGCGCGGCGACCTTCACCCCGTCGGCCGCCGCGGTCACCGCTGCTGCCGCCGCCTGACACCGTCCACACCGGACTCATCCACTTCGGACCCCCTCGGAGGAAGTCATGACCACCAAGACCACCACCCCGGCCCCGATCCCCGCCCCGGCCGAGACGACCGGCGCGCTGACGCCGTCGCTGGACCTGATCCCCAGCTTCTACGTGACCCGCCGCGGGCTCAAGCTCCCCGCGTGGCCGCACCGCCGCCACCCCGAGTCTCGCTGACTCGCCGCGCCGCCCGCGGATTCCCGTCACCTGGCGGGAATCCGCGGGTTTCTGGCGCTCAACCCGGTGGTGGGCCGGGCGTCCGGTTCCTACCGTGGCGATCATGATCCAGGTGCTGCTGCCGATCGTCATCGGCTTGGTGTATGTGGGGCTGTCGTCGTTGCTCGCGGAGCCCGGGCGGCGGAGGTTCACCGCGCTGATGATCGCCGGCGCAGGCGGGGCCTACCTGTCGGGTGGGGCGCTGGGCCCGTGGGAGCTCGTCTTCGCCGCGGTGATGGTGTTCGTGGCGCTCAAGGGTCTGGATTCGTGGGCGTTCATCGGGATCGGGTGGCTGCTGCACACCGCGTGGGACGTCGTCCACCACCTCAAGGGCCAGCCGATCCTGCCGTTCTTCCACGACTCTTCGTTCGGCTGCGCGCTCTGCGATCCGGTGCTCGCCCTGTGGGCCTTCGGCGGCGGGCGCAGTCCGTGGCCGGCCCGCCGCGCTAGTCGCTCGGCCCGCGCAACGTGAGGACGACCCGCAGGACGTGCTCGACGGCCGCGGGGAAGACGGCGCCGCGCAGTTCGTTGCGGGTGGCCAGGTTCGCCGCGGCGAACTCGAGCATCCGCTCGGGCCCCAGCCGCCGCACGACGAGCGCCGCCACTTCCTCCAGATCGAGATCGGGGTTGGCGAGGCGGCGCAGGGCGAACTCGACGATCAGCTCTTCGTCGGTCATGGCCCCTCCTCGTGGAATTCCCCGTCCCAGAATAGATCAGAACGGGCCCCACGCGGATGTGTCCGTCGTCGCGGCGCGGCGGCGCGACGAGCGCCGGCGAACCACCCGAAGCGGGCGCCACGCGCTAGCTTGAGTTTTAACGTCTGAGTGGTCGGTGGAGACCCCTGTTGATCATGAGTGAAGCCCTTGGTCGATCATTCCTTCTTGCGACAGACGGAAGATCGAGCCAAGGGCTTCAGTTGATCAGTGTGCATCATGCCGGCGACGTCGGTGCGGCCGGGGAGTTGTCTATGCTCCGGCAGGAGTTCTACCACTGCCTGGTCAGGCGGGCGGATGCGTTGTTCGAACTGACCGAAGCGGTGTTGTGCGCAGACGGTCCGGTGCGGTCGGTCG
>NZ_JBITBT010000011.1:0-49695 GCF_044452505.1 Amycolatopsis sp. NPDC051903
GGCACGAACCCCGCCTGCTGACACGCGTCGAACACCGCGTCATACACCACCGACCGGTGCCGCGAGGGGTAGCAGATGAACGGCTCGTCCCGCAGTTCCGCCAGCCGCACCGTGTCCCGCGCCGTGAGCGGATGACTCGCCGGCAACGCGGCGATCAGCGGCTCCCGCCGCAACACCCGCACCACCAGCCCCGGCTCGCGCACCGGCGGACGCAAGAACCCGATGTCGAGGGTCCCCTCCACCAGCGCCGACACCTGATCCGGTGTGAGCATCTCCCCTTTGAGGTCCAGATCGATCCCTGGGAAGTCCCGCCGCAAGACCCGCGCAAGCGACGGCAGCAGCTCGTAGGTCGCGGAGCCGGTGAACCCGATCGCCACCCGTCCCACGTCACCCTGGGCGATGCGCCCGGCCTCCACACCGGCCGCATCCACCGACGCCAGCACCGCCCGCGCCCGATCCAAGTACCGCCGGCCCGCCGGCGTCAGCTGCACCTTGCGGGTCGTGCGGGCCAGCAGCTCGACCCCGAGTTCGGTCTCGAGCTGCTTGACCTGGTGAGACAAAGCCGGCTGCGCGATGTGGAGCCGGTCCGCCGCCCGGCCGAAGTGACACTCCTCGGCCACGGCAACGAAGTACCGCAAGTGCCGCAGCTCCATCCCGACCTCACTTCCCGCAGCCGGCCGCGCTCAGCCGGCGGCGAGCGGTTCGGCGGGCTCGTACTCCGGCAGCTCTCCCCGCGGGCCCGCCTGGTTCAGCAGCTCCGCCGGGTCGTCGACCGGCGGGTAGATCCACTGCTCGTTGATCGTGGTCTTGAGGTCCTTCGCGACGTGCTCGGTCATCTGCACCTCCCGGTCCCACCCGGAGGTGACGACCGCGCCGGCCGGGCCGAGCGAGAGGCACGTGACGTACGGGGCCGGCTGGAAGGTCACCAGCGCATCGTCCAGCAGGTCCGCCGCGACGTTGTGGCCGGCGAACTTGCCCTGCGGCATGGCGTGCTGGCAGCTCTGCATCACGACGCGGCCCTCCGCGGGCGAGACCGCGGCAGCGGTGTCCCCGGCCGCGTACACGTCCTCGACGCCGCGCACGCGCAGGAACTCGTCGACCTCGAGCCGGCCGAGGTGGTCCTTCGCGGCGGGGATGAACTCCGTGAGCGGGCTCGCGGACATCCCCGCTGTCCACACGACCGTGGCGGCCGGGATGACGGTGCCGTCCGACAACAGCACCTCGTCGCGCGCGACCTGCTCGACGCTGACGCCCAGCCGGACCTCGACGCCGAGGTCCGCCAGCGCCTTCTCGATCGCCGGGCGCGGGCCTTCACCCAGCTCCGGGCCGACGGCGTCGAGGCGCTCGACGAGCACCACGCGCACGCTGTCGGCCAGCTCCTGCAGCCGGCCGACGAGCTCCGTCGCGATCTCCAGGCCGGTGAACCCGGCGCCCACGACCACGGCCGTGAACTGCCCGTGCTCCCCCGCCCGTTCCGGCAGGCGGCGCAGGTGCGCGTCGAGCGTGGCCGCGCCGGTCAGGGTGTCGATGTCGAAGAGGTGCTCGGCGCCGGGGAGCCCGGGCCGCACGACCTGGCTGCCCGAGGCCAGCACCAGCCGGTCGTAACCGATCTCGGTGGTGGTGCCGTCGCGCCGGATCGCGGTGACGGTGCGCGCCCCGGTGTCGATGCCGGTCACGGTTCCGGCGACGCGGCGCACGCCGATCGGGCCGAGCACGCGGTCGAGCGGCACGCGCATGCGGTCCGGGTCCGCCTCGTACAGCCGCGGGCGGATGACCAGGTCGTCGCCCGCGGTGAGCACGGTGACCTGGAGGTCCTTTTCGGACAGACCGCGGTCCCGGCGCAGCTTCGCCGCGCTCGCGGCACTCCACACGCCGGCGAACCCGCCGCCCACAATCAGGATCCTTGACATCCGGATTTCCCTTCTGCGCCTCCGGCGCTGGGTAGGTTAACTCGCCGCCGGCTCCGCAACCACCGCGAAGCCGCCGAGCGGCCGGACTCGGCCGGCCTCGGCGATGGGAGAACCGTAGGAACCTGGATATAAAATGTCAAGGTTCCGATCGGCCCGTGACCGGGCGGGACGAGCACCCTGAATCGAACCGACCTCGCAGGTCAGCGCACCACGACACCACCCGGACAGAGCAGCCCGGCGACGCCGGCACGCGCCCCGCACCCGAACTCCACCCGGTTATTCATCGACAGGAACGCGGCATTCATGCGCGTTCCGTCTGAACCCGGCCGTCCGAAGTGGAGCTCCCACCACCGCCTGAAGGAAGGCCGCCATGAAACTGACCACGATCCGCACCCGCGGCGGCACCCGGGCGGCCCGCGCCGAGGGCGACGGCACGCTCGTCGAACTGCCGTGGCCAGACGTCGGCACGGCGCTGCGCGACCCGCGGTGGCGAAGCGTCGCCGGCTCGGCGGCGGGCTGCTCGCACGAGGCGATGTTCAGCACCCGCGCGCCCCTGGTCCTGTCGCCCGGCCGAATCCTCTGCGTCGGGCGCCTCAGCCGGACCGCGTCGTGGCTGCCGGTGACCCTCGCCGGGTCCCGTGACGCGATCTTCCCGCCGCCCGGCGCGGACGCGGACTGCGAGACCCACCTGGCCGTCGTGCTCGGGGCGCCACTGCACCGGGGCAGCGAAGCGGCGGCCGCCGCGGCGATCGCGGGCTTCTCGATCCTCACCGCCATCACCACGTCCACCCACGGCACCCTCTCGTTCGGCCCGGCGCTCGCGACCCCCGACGAACTCCCCGGCGGCGTCCGCCCGCGCGTCGTCCTGCGCGAGATCGTCGACGGCGCCCTCGTCCGCGAAGCCCCCACAGCCGGCCTCGACCCCGTCGACGTGCTCCGGCGGCTGTCGCACGCAGTCCCGCTGCAACCCGGCGACGTCATCGCCGTCGGCGTTCCCGGCGGTCCCCGAAGACACCTGGGCGAGCGCTGCGTGCTGGAGACCGAGATCGACGAGATCGGCTTCCAGGAGAACGAACTCCGGCAACCGGTCCAGGAAATCGAGTCCCGAGTGGACCGGCGCGCGCGCACGGGACCGGCTTAGCCTCGCCGTATGAACCCAGCATCCGGTCCCAGCAACAACTACGAGAACCTGCTGACGCAGACGCCGCCGTTCGTCCCGGAAGGGTCGCACTTCATGGTCGGCACCGTGACGGTGCCGCCGGGTGATCCGGGCAGCGGCCCGCACCGGCACTCCGGGCCCGTGTTCGGTTACGTGCTCGAAGGCGAGATCCTGTTCGAACTCGAGGGCGAGGAGCCCTACCCGATCAAGGCGGGCGAGGCGTTCTGGGAGCCCGGCGGCGACGTCGTGCATTGGCAGGCGGCCAACCTGCGCGAGGACGTGCCGAGCAAGTTCGTGGTCACCATGGTGTGCGCGCCCGACGTGCCGATGATGACGTTCCTCGACGAGGACGAGATGCGCGAACGCGACCACCTGCGCCACCCGTCGGCGCGCCGCTTCTCCTGACCGGCGCCGGCCTGCTGTCCCCCGGGGACGGCGGGCCGGGCTCAGGCGCGGCCGTACGCCTTGCGGGCGAGGCGGCCCGCGGACGGCGCGTGGCTGTCCGCTTCGGCGCGGATGTCCGCGATCGTCTGCGCCGCCAGCGCCCGGCGCCACTGCACTTCAGCCTGCTGCATCGCGGCGTCGACCGCGCACTTGCGGCGGAACGCGCTGCGCGGCGCGTCCTCTCCCATGCCCTGCCGGCGGATTTCGGTGCACTGGAACGCGGGTTCGCGGCCCTCGATCGCGGAGACCACGTCCATGAGGGTGATTTCCTCGGGCCGCCGGGCGAGCAGGAACCCGCCGTGGGCGCCGGGGACCGAACGCAGCAGGCCCGCCCGGACGAGCGCCTGCAGCTGCTTGTTGAGGTAGGCGACCGGGAGCTCGTAGCTGGCCGCGAGCTCCGCCGTGGGCACGGGCTTGTCGTCGTCGAGCCACGCGAGCGACAGCAGGACGTGGACGGACCACTCGACGCCCCGGTTCATCCGCACGGGCGCCACCCTAGACAACCTGGACCTCGGGAGTCAAGGTTCCCCCGCGGTTGCCGCCCCGCGTCGACTCCTGCCACCATCGGAATCCCCTGCAGTGCGCGAGGAGCAGCGAAGTGACCGAAGTGGCGGATGGCGGGCTGACCGACGCGGTGGCGGCGTTCGAGGCCGCGCGCCCGCGCCTGTTCGGCATCGCCTACCGGATCCTCGGGACGTCGGCCGACGCGGAGGACGTCGTGCAGGACACGTGGATCCGCTGGCAGCGCACGGATCGCACCACGGTGCGCAACGCCGAGGCGTTCCTCGTCACCACCGCGAGCCGGCTGGCGCTCACGGCGGCGAGCTCCGCGCGGGCGCGCCACGAGCTCTACGTCGGGCCGTGGCTGCCGGAGCCGGTCCCGACCGGCGACGACACCGAGCACGTCGTCGAGCGCGGCGAGGCGCTGGAGCTGGCCCTGCTCCTGCTGCTCGAACGGCTGACCCCGCAGGAACGCGCGGTGTACGTGCTGAAGGAGGCGTTCGACTACCCGTACCGCGACATCGCGGAGTTCCTCGACATCACCGAGGAGCACGCGCGGCAGCTCGGACACCGGGCACGAGGGCACGTCGCGCGCGAACGCGGCGGGCGCGTGAGCCCGGCCGAACGCGACCGGCTGCTGCAGGCGTTCCTCGCGGCCGCGCAGCGGGGTGATCTGGCGGAGCTGCAGAGCATGCTCGCGGAGCACGCCGTGGCCTATTCGGACGGTGGCGGCGTCGTCACCGCCGCGCGGAAACCGGTGACGGGGCGCGAACGCGTGGCGCGGTACCTCACGCGGACGGTCGGCATCTACGGGCAGCAGGTGCAGACGGAGTTCGTGGAAGCGAACGGGCAGCACGTCGTTTACGTCTCCCGCGCGGGCGAACCGCTGGCTGCGGTCTGGGTGGACGCGTCACCCGAGGGCATCGACCAGGTGTGCTTCGTGGTGAACCCGGCCAAGCTCGCCCCGCTGGCGGCGGCCCACGGAGGGTGAGCCGTGCCGTCGCGGGACAACCCGCTGGGTCTCGACCTGCACATCGACGTCGGCGGTGAGCTGGGGTCGCGGTCGATCGAAGCCGCGCTGCGCGAGGCCGTGACGTCCGGGCGGTTGCCCGCCGGCACGCGGCTGCCCGGCACCCGCAGCCTGGCCGACGACCTGGGCATCGCGCGCGGCACCGTCGTCGAGGCCTACGCGCAGCTCGTGGCCGAGGGGTGGCTCGTGAGCACGACCGGCTCCGGTACTCGCGTCGCCGAAACCCGGCTGCCGGCGGCGAAAACCACGCCCGACGGGTCCGGCCCGCGGTTGCTGGACCTGCGGCCGGGGCGGCCGGACCTGAGCCTGTTCCCGCACCAGCTGTGGGCGGCGAGCGTGAAGCGCACGCTGGCCGCCGCGGCAGGCTCCACTTTGGACTACGGCGACCCGGCCGGGTTGCGGGTGCTGCGCGAAGCGGTGGCGACGTACGTTTCCCGCACCCGGGGTGTCCGGGCGGAGGCCGAAGCGGTGGTGATCACCAGCGGGTTCACGCACGGACTGGCGCTGCTGGCCCGGGCGTTGCGGGAGACGGGCGTGCGCACGATCGCCACCGAGGACCCGGGCATGCCCCACCACCGGCGCCTGATCCGGGGTGCGGGCCTGGCGACTGCGCCGCTGCCGGTGGACCCGCTCGGCGCCGACCCGGGCGCGATCCCCGCCGACGCCGGCGCGGTCCTGCTCACGCCGTCGCACCAGCACCCGCGCGGTGCCGTGCTGAGCGCCGAGCGGCGAGCCGCCTTCCTCGCTTGGGCCGAATCGTGCGACGGCCTGCTCGTCGAGGACGACTACGACGGCGAGTTCCGCTACGACAAGCAATCCATCGGCGCACTGCAGGCCGCGGCGCCGGAGCGGATCGTCTTCGCGGGCAGCACCAGCAAAGCCCTGGCCCCCGGCCTGCGCATCGGCTGGCTCGTGCTGCCCGAACGGCTGCGCATCCCCGTCCTCGACGCCGTGCTGCTCACCGGCGCCACGGTCGCCGCCCCCGACCAGCTGGCCCTCGCCGACCTGCTCGAGCGCGGCGACTACGACCGGCACGTGCGCCGCGCCCGCCACACCTACCAGAAGCGGCGAGCCGACCTCGCGGCCCGGCTCGCCACCCTGACCGACGTCTCCCTCGACGGCGTCCCCGCCGGCCTCCACGCCCTGCTGCCCCTCGCCGCCCCGGCCGAGGAGAAACGCCTGATGGACACGGGACTGGTGGCGGGCCTGCGCGTCCAGGGCCTCCACGCGGCCGGCTACTGGCACTCGGCCGGTTGCTCGAAGGCCGGCCTGATCCTCGGTTTCGCGACCCCGCCGCAACACTCGTGGCACCCGGCGCTCGACGCGCTGACCCGGTTGCTGGACGGAGCCGCGATTTCCCCGTGGTGACCCGGCGCTTCGGCCCCTCGGTTCGACGGCAGCCGGTCAGGCTTTCGCGAAACCGTCCCGCCACGACGGCCACGCCGGCACCCAGCCGAGTTCCTTGCGGGCCTTCGTGTTGTCCGCACCGCGCGCCCACGCCGTGCGCTCCCCCTCGACCGGGGCCGGCGCCGGCGCACCGACCGCGGCGCAGAACGCCGGCACCCACTCGACGCCCGGCGCGGGTTCGTCGTCGCAGACGTTGACCGCGCCGGTCGGCCAGGTGAGGGCGGCGACGGCGGCCGACGCGGCGTCGTCGACGTGCACGAAGCTCGCGACGTCCGCGTTCGCGGGCAGCTGGCCGGCCGCGGCGAGCTGCGCCATGAGGCCGCCCGAGGTGTACCAGGTGCCGGGGCCGTAGAGGGTCCCGTAGCGCAGCACGACCCACTCCGGCAGTTCGGCGACGGCGGTCTCCAGGTCCGCCACGCCCGACACGGTGGCGACGCGGTCGGGCGCGCCGTGCAGGTCGAGCCCGACGTCTTCCGTGGCCGGCGCGGCGCCCGGTTCGTACGCCCACGTGATGCTCTGCGCGACCATCCGCCGAACGCCCGCGGCTTGCGCGGCGTCGGCCAGGTTGCGCGTGCCGACCTTGCGCAGCCGGGAATTCGCGGCGCGGTCACCGGCCGCGAGGTCGGTGAGCTGGTGCACCACGACGTCCGGCCGGGCCGCGGCGACGGCGTCCGCGAGCCCCGGCGCGTCGTACACGTCGCCGAGCACCGCCTGCGCCCCCAGCGCGGTGATCACGTCGGCCGACTCCTGGCCGCGCGCCAGCCCGACCACCTCGTGACCCGCGGCGAGCAGCTCCGGCACCAGCCGCCTGCCGACCACGCCGGAAGCCCCGGCGAGGAAGATCCGCATCGTCGTCCCCCTGTTCAGCGCCCGGCCCGCGAGAGCGCCCGCGGCGGCGAGTCGATCACCTGTGTCATGACCCCAAGCTAGGCCGCGACGCCCGGCGACCGGTAGTCCACTTCGCACTCCCCCGGCTGGACCGGTTCACGCGGAGCACGCGTGGCACACCTGCGACAGCGTCGCGCACCAGACGTCCGCGAAACCGCGCAGGTACCGCAGGAACTCCTCGAACGCCACGATGTGGTGCGCCCGCCCGATCACGTGCGGGTGCACCGTCACCGAGTACACGCCCGCGGGCACGCGCTGGTGCGCGTAGTCGAAGGTGTCCCGCCACCGCCGGAAAACGGGGCGGTGGTCGAACGCGCACGCGAGGTCGTCGGCGTAGGCCGAAGCCGGGATCTCCAGCACACCGTCCACCCGGTACGGCTCGAACTCCGTGCCCGCCAGCGAACTGTCCCAGCTGAACCCGGCGTCCGCCAGCATCCGCCCGGTGCCGGCCGTGAACAGCCGCTCCGGCGCCCGGAACCCCGCCGGTGCCCGGCCGGCGACCCGCTCGTACGCGGGCAAATCCCCCAGAGATGCGAACCCGTGCACCGCCAGTTCGTGCCCTTCGTCCAGCACCGCCTCGACGGCCGGCTGGTGCGCCACCAGGTCACGCGCCGACGTCGGCCACGTCGTCACCACGTCGAGTTCTCGCAGCAGCGCGAGCAGCCGCGGCACCCCGACGTCGACCGCGAACCCGCGCTCCGACGGCAGCGGCACGGCCGCCGTGTCGAGGTCGACCGAGATCGCCACCGCGGTCCGCACACCCGCGGGCAGTTTCACCGCTGTCTCGCCCACGTCCCCGACGTTAGGCGAAACGCCCCCGGCGGACCTGGTCCACTCGGGACCCGCGTCAGTGGTCCACCGGCGACAGCAGCGCCCGCACCGAACCCTGGCGCCGCGTCAGCAGGTCCAGCGCTTCGGCCGCCGCGGCCGGAACGTCCGCCCGTACCTCGCCGGGCGGATCCAGCAGCGCCCGCACGCTCGCCTCGAACACCGCCCGCGAGTCGGCGACGGGTTCCGCCCGTTCCCCCGTGGCCAGGGAGAAGAACCCGGCGAAAAACGCGCGCAACGCGTAGGCCTGGTCGGCGAACGCCCAGTCGGCGCGCGCGAGGCCATGGGCGCGCCACACCTCGAGCAGGTCGCGCGAGAGGACGCCGGGGCCGAGCAGATCGAGCAGCCGGCGCGTGTCCTCGCGTTCCGTGAGCAATCCGATCGTGTGCACATCGGCCACCTGCACCGCGCGCGCGAACGGGTGTTCCAGCACGGTCTGCAGCATCGCCCAGCACATCCGGTGCGGCCGCACGCGCTCGGCGTCGGCGGCCAGGCCCGGCAAGTACTCGTCGGCGGCGTCGAGGAAGTCGCGCGCGACGAGTTCCGCGACCAGCTCTTCCTTGGTGCGCCAGTACAAGTAGAGCGTGCCCTTGCCGATCTGCGCGGGCCGGGCGATCTCCGAGACGCTGATGCCGCGCACGCCGTGGCGCAGCACCAGGTCCCGGGTCACCTTGAGGATGCGCGCGGCCTTCGCGGGATCGTGCCGCGCGAGTTCCGTCACCGCTTCTCCTCCTGCCTCAGGCCGCCGCGACGTCCGCGTTCTTCGAGAGCCGGGTGCGCCGCACCATCCGCCGGACGAAGGGGCCGACGACAGGGTAACCGCTGCCGCGCACCACCATCCGGCGCCGCAGCTGGTCGCGCCGTCCGCCCGGGTTGAACAGCAGCCGCGACCCGTCGGCCATCCGCTGCCAGTCCGTGATGGGCGGGCGCAGCTTGCGCTCCCACTCGGCCAGTGCCGTCGCGAGGTCGTCGGGGTGGCGCTGCAGTTCGGTGCCGAGCAGGTCGGCGCCGGCGAGCCCGGCCGACACCCCCATGCCGGAATACAGCGTGACGCACCACGCCGAGTCGCCGACCAGCACGACGCGCCCGTGGTGCCAGGTGTCCAGCAGCACCTGCTCGGCCGAGTCGAACAGCACCTGCTCCGCCGCGTCGACCTCGTCCAGCACGGAACCCAGCGCCCGCCCGGTCGGTTCCGCACCGAAGACCTCGCGCAGCCGCTGCGCGAAGGGCTTGTGGAATTCGGCGTCGACGTCGTCGGTCCGGTAGGTGAGCAGCACGGTCGGCAGGTGATCGGCGAACCCGAAGATCCACATCGCCCGATCGGGTTCCAGCAGCGCCGCGAAGTCCTCCTGCGCGAGGTCGGTCAGGGGCTTCGACAGCTGGAACGCGCACGTGATCCGGCCCATCCGGCGCAGGAACCGTTCGGGCGGGCCGAACGCCAGGCTGCGCACGGTCGAGCGCAGGCCGTCGGCCCCGACGACGAGAGCGAACCGCTCGGTCGCGGTCTCGCCCGTGGCGGTGTTGCGCAGCGTCACGTCGACGCCGCCGGCGTCCTGCTCGATCCGCGTGGGCACGGTCGAGAAGCGCACCTCGACGTCTTCGGGCAGCGCGGCGCAGGCGGCGTTCTCGACGTCGCCGCGCAGCATCGACCGCGGCCCGCCCGCGTAGCCGACGAAGACCTTGGGTGCGCGGGTGCGGTTGCCGAGGCGGTCGATCTCCCACTGCACGCTGCCGGGAGCGCCGTGGTCCGGCAGGTTCTCCGCCATGCCGAGCCGCTCGGCGGCGGCGAACCCCGCGCCCCACAACATCACGAAGTAGCCGCCCGAGCGGCGCTGCGCAGCCCGTTCGACGAGCACGGGCTCCCAGCCGATCTGCCGCAAGCGAATCGCCGTGGCGATGCCGCTGATCCCCATTCCGACGACGAGTGCGCGCCGGTCCTGTTCGGTAGTCATGCGGCGAGCATGGAACCGACTGACCATTTTTCTCATTCGGTCAGTCGAGGGATGGGTCACAGCGCTCGGCCGTCACGTTCCGCGGTGCTGCGCAGTCTGGGCAGTGATCACCACCCGAGACGACACGAGGGGGAAGACCGATGCGAGTGGCAGTGGCCGGGGGGACCGGCCTGATCGGCGCGATGGTGGTGCAAGGGCTCACCGCGGCCGGGCACGAGCCGGTGGTGCTGGCGCGATCGCGTGGCGTCGACCTGACCACGGGCGAAGGCCTGGAGGGAAAGCTGTCGAGGTGCGACGAGGTCGTCGACGTCACGAACGTCGTGTCGGTGCGCAAGAAGCCGGCGGTCGCGTTCTTCGCCGCGGCCACGCGCAACCTGATCGACGCCGCCGCGGCGGCCGGGGTCCGGCACGTGGTGACGCTCTCGATCGTCGGCATCGACGACGTCGACCTCGGCTACTACCACGGCAAGCGCAAGCAGGAAGAGCTCGTCCGGCAGGGGCCGGTGCCGTGGACGATCCTGCGGGCCACGCAGTTCCACGAGTTCCCGGAGCCGCTGCTCGAAGGCGCGCGCGGGCCGTTCGTGGTCGTACCGAGCGAGCTGTCGCAGCCCGTGTCCGCGCAGGAGGTGGCGAACGCGCTGACCGCGCACGTCGGCAAGGCGCCCGCGGGTTACGCGCGCGAGCTGGCCGGCCCCGAGCAGCTGCAGATGGGCGACATGACGCGCCGGCTGGTCAAGGCTCGCGGCTCACGCAAGATCGTCGTCCCGGTGAAGCTGCCGGGCTCGGTCGGCAAGGCGATGACCGGCGGCGCGCTGCTGCCCAAAGCCGAGTACACGCGCAGCAAGCGCACGTTCGCCGAATACCTGAACCGGGTCCGGCGGGAAGCCACCCGGGTGTGACCGCTTCGGACGGGCGCCACCCCACCGCCGTACCGGCTCGACCGCCGGGGAAAGGAAACCCATGTACACCCTCGCGATCCGGATCGCGTTCGCGATCCTGCTCCTCGAAGCGCTGATCGTGGGCGGCTGGAACCAGTTCGCTCCGCAGAGCTTCTACGACAACTTCCCCACCGTGAACCTGAACCCCCCGTTCAGCGACCACTTCGCCCACGACTTCGGCGGCGCGCTGCTGGGGATCGGTGCGGTGCTGCTGATCGCGCTGATCACACCGAAAACGCACTACGTCGTGCCCGCGGCGGTCGCGTACTCGGTGTTCGCGGTGCCGCACTTCTTCTTCCACCTGTTCGAGACCATGACCGACAGCGCGAGCCAGATGGTGATCCTCACGACCGCCAACGCCGTGGTCGGTGTGCTCGGCCTCCTGCCGATCCCGCTGGCCCTCCTGCGAGACCGGCGCCTCGCCGCCCGCGCGGCACTAGCCTGACCGCACCGTCTCGGGGCCGTCGCGGCGACCCCGAGACGGCGCCTCCCACTGGACACAGTGGACACCGGTCACCTGGCGCCGGTGGCGTGGCGGCGTTTCGCCGGGATCCGCGCCGGGATCGACGCCAGCACGAGTGCGCCGCCGGCCAGCACCGGGACCGCGTTCTTCGCGACGGCCGCGCCGCCGACCGTGGTCAGCATCGCCACGCAGAACACGGCCAGCACCGCGGCCGACGCCCGCCCGGCCCAGCGCCTCGCCACTCCGCTGACCAGCCACGCGCACAGGACGGTCTCGGTGATCGTCGCCACGACCGCGAGCGGCGCGACGAACGGCTGCGCCAACCAGGGCACGAGCGTGCCGGTGTAGGTGGTGAAGGTCTGCCAGTCGCCCCAGGTGACTCCGCTCGTGCCCGGCGCGCCCAGCACACCGAACCGGTCGGCCACCGCGCCCCCGAAGTCCGCGGCGAGCAGCACCGCGGTGATCCACCCCAGCACGACCGCGCGTTTCCGCAGTACCGCCGCCGTCGTCGTCGCCACGGCCGAAAGCCCCGCCAGCAAAGGAATCGGCCCGGGCGGCGTCCCGGCGATCGCGTACGCGACCTCGAACACCACCCCGCCGAAGACCACGACGGCACCGGCTCGCAGTTCTCGTTCGTTCACGCGGACCAGACCGCGCAGGTGCGGTGAACGTGACAGCGTCAGGTTTTCGGCTTGGTCTCCGGTGTGGTGCGGTACTTGTCGAGCACTTCCACGCCCGGGTTGAAGGCCGTGCCGACGAGATCACCGGTGAACAGCCACATCACGCGTTCCTCGCCGATGGTCGCGGGCAGCGTGAGCCCCATCGCGGCGGCGAGCGGCGCGCGACCGAGGTTGACCATGGCGCGCACGGCGCCCGCCCACTCGTCGGTCGCGACGACGGCCACGCGGTACCAGACCGCGGCGAGCACCAGCAGGCCGGCGAGCGCACCGGCGACGAGCCAGGGCCGCCCGGCCGTGCCGGCGATGAGGTCCGCGGCCGCGGCCACCGCGACGACGAGGTGGCCGTAGAGGAGGCAGACGAAGAAGTCGACGTTCGTGCGGCCGTCTTCGACCTGCTTGCGGACGGGATCGGGGACGACGGCGTTGAGCTCGTGCCAGAGGACCTGCGAATCGAGCAGGTAGTGGTTGTAGCCGTACTCCTCGAAACGCCGGATGGCGTTACCGAGGCGGGTGGCCGCCACCTGGCCGTCGTCGACGGGGTAGCGGTGCAGCCGTTCGGTGAGCAGGGCCAGCCAGACCGCGCCCTTGCGGACGTCCTCGGCCAGGTACCGCCCGAGCACCGCGTGCGCCCGGAACGCGGCGAGCGTCGGGCGGTCCGCGTCGGCCAGGCGCCCGCCGCGTTCGTGCCGCGCGAGCGTGATGGCGTCGACGCGATTGCGCAGCAGGTGCTTGCGCGCGAGCTGACGGCGGGTTCGCGCGCGGAACAGCCAGCCGGGCCAGCCGAGGTAACCCTCGAGCACGCGGTACAGCGGTGTCTGCAGCGCCGCCAGGACCAGCCCGAGCACGGCCGTGCCCAGCACCCCGGCGATCGCCGCCCACCCCGCGTCGGCGCTGAGGGCACCGAACTTCGCCGGCCCGGGCGCGACGACGAACGCGAACACCACCACGTTGATCAGGCTCGGCAGGAACCAGCCGACGAGCAGCGCCCGGGCGCCACCCAGCGCGCCTTGCAGGATTCCGGTCATCCGCGCCCTCGGAAGCGCTTGACCACCCGGCGCACCCACGACTCGCGCACGTCGTCGTAGGGCCCGTGGATCCGCCACGGATCCACTTTCGCCGGGTCACCCGCCCGGTACTCGGTCATCCGCGGCCCCGGCGGCCGGTCCCCTGCCGCCACCTGCGGCCCCGGCGGCCTGCCCCCTCCCGCGGGCTGCTCCACCGCCCACGGCGCCGGCGGCGTGAGCGGCTCCCCGAACACCGACAGCTCCGGCCCGGGCGGCTGCGCCCCCTGGGTCTGCGTCTCGTACCCCGGCGCCGGCCCCGCGCCAAGCCCCGACACCCTCGGCCCGGGCGGCCCGCCCTTCGGCTGCGACACCCACGTCGCCGGCCCGGGCCCCTGGTCGCCAGTCGGCGGTGCCACCGGCGCGGGAGCGAACAGCGGTTGCCGAGCACCCGGCTCCGACGGCCCGTGCCGTTCGCCTGTTCCCGCACCTGAGCGCGGCTCCGCGTGCGCCTGGCTCTCGGGCTCCTGCGATGCCCTCGCCTCGGGCGAGGAAAACGCCGGCCCCGGCGACGGACCCCCGGTCGGCGCCGACCGGTCCGCGAAAGGAGCCGGCGGCTGCATCCCCATCGGCGGCGTGTCCGGTGATCCGGCCGGTTCCCGCTGCGGCTCCGCCGGACCGGCCGCGAACGAGGGGCCCGGCGGTGGCGGGCACAGGTACCCCAGCGCTTCCGACGAATCCGAGTGCACGCCCCGGACCAGCGGGCCTTCGGGCGGTTCGTTCCGGTCGCTCTTCAGGAAGTCCGGCACCGACTCCAGATCCGCGTCGCCGGGCCGCTCGAAGCGCGGACCCGGCGATGCCGACGGCCGGGGCGCAGGCGTCGGAGGGGTGTGCTGCGGCCACGGTTCGGGGTGTCGAACCCGCCGGCCCGGCGGGCGTGCGCCGTCGACCTCGCCGCGCGGTGACTCGGTTTCGTCGCCGGAGTCGGTGAGCCAGGAGGCGCGTGACTCGAAGTGCGGGCCCGGCGGGCGGGCGCCACCCAGGGAGCCTTTCGACGAGGATGCCGGAGAACCCGGACGGTCTCGCGAGGACGAACCGGACGATCCGAGGTCCGGACCCCGCCACTGGGCGCCTTCATCGGCTTCATCGAGGCGTGAGGCACGAGGCCGAGCGCCGTGGCCGGGCTCATCAAGCCGTGAAGCGCGCGGCTCGAAGCCCGGGCCTGGCGGCTGGCTGCCGCTCAGGGTGTCATCAAGCCGTGGTCGAGTCGGACGCGCCGCGTCGCCACTGTCCGCTGGGCTCGGCGACCCGGCCGAACGACCAGTCGGCACGTCGGACTCCGGCGTGGCGGCCTCGTCCGAGGGCGTTTCGTCGTCCGAGGTCGTCATGGTCTCCCCTTGCCCGTGCGCGGCCGGCGAACCCGTCAACTCTAGTGGGAAAACACCCCACCGCGCCGGGTCAGCGGGTGGTCAGACCGGGCCCAGGTCCACGGACAGCCAATGCTCGGGCCGCATCGTGATGACGATGTGGGGGCCGATTTCGCGCCGTTCGAACTCCAGGAACGCGGAAATCGCATCCGGAGCCAGATACCGCGCCACCATTTCCCAGGACTGCTCGTCGGTGCTGATGCCGCCCAGGGTGGCGGGGCCTTCGACGGAGACGTAGCGGACCGTGGGCGTGACGCGGTCGGCCATCAGGGTGAACCGGCCGGCCGAGGCGATGGCCCGTGCCTTCCGCGATTCCGGCGACGTGCGGATCCACAGGGCACCACCCGGCGAGTACTGGTACCAGATCGGCATCACCAGCGGCGCCCGGTCGGCTCGCTCGACGACCGACAACGCCGCGACGTGCGGCTCTGCCAGGAATTCTTCACGTTCTCGCACTGATAACACCATGCCGAAGACCCTAAACGCCGGATCCGACAAAAACCGACATGAGTCCACAAAGGACACCAAAATTGTTTTCAAGACCCGTAACGCTCGGAAATCCCGCAACGACGCCTTGAATACACCTGTTGCCGACCACGAGGGGGGATGCGAGATGATGCGCGACCGTGATCTGACGCCCGAATCCGGCTTGTGACCGAGCCGGATTCCGCGCTCATCGCCGGCGGCGGCCGGTCGGATTGACCGCCGCCGGCGCGGCGCGGTGCCCGTACCCGGCTGATCGGCCGGCTCACCGAGCCGACGACCCGGTCCCGCGCGGTCACCGTGCACCCGCGCACGCGGGAGTACTTCGCCGTGATGGGTGTGCTGCCCCGGGGGAACGCGCTGCGGCCGCCCCGATCGCCCTGGAGGCCCGCTCGGGCCGCGATCCACACCCAGCCGACTCCGCGCCGCACTGGCCACACTCGGCGAGGGCCGGTCGTGCGCACCCCGCCGGCGCCGCGCGACGGTGTCCTTGACCCGGCCGGCGCCTTCGGCCGTTACGCGCTCGGCGACCACGGCCTCGCCCTGGTCCGGCCCGACACCTTCCTCGGCCCGGTCCGGCCTGACACCTTCCTCGGCCTGGTCCGGCCCGACACCTTCCTCGGCCTCCTCACCGATGTACCCGATCCCGGCGCCCTCGTGGACCGCTCGCGGCACCTGCTGCACGGCTGAGCGCGTGAGCGGTCCCGGACCCCCGCGGACACCCGGGTGACCACGCCACCACCGTCGTCCACAAAGGACCCCCTCGACCCGGCTCACCCCCGGCGGATGATGCGGGGCCCGGGGCGGGGTGCCGACGCTGGACCGTGCCGAAGTCTCGGAAAGGAGTCACATGACAATCGGACCAGTTCAGCTGATCGTATTGGGATTCCCGGAGCCGCAGTTCCACGGCGCCATCATCGACGAGCTGGAACGCCTGCGGGAGAGCGACACCGTCCGGGTCATCGATGCCCTCGCCGTCCACAAGGACGACGACGGCGAGGTCGAAGTGGTGCACTTGAGCAACCTCACCGACGACGAAGCGCGCGAACTCGGCAGCAAGGTCGGCGCGCTCATCGGGCTGGGCATCGACGGGGACGAGGGCCTCGTCGCCGGCGCCGAGGCCGGCGCGGCCGCCGCGGACGACATCCAGGTCTTCTCCGACGAAGACGCGTGGGACGTGCTCGAGGAGATCCCCAACGGCTCGGCCGCCGCACTGCTGCTGCTGGAACACCACTGGGCCGTCCCGCTCCGCGACGCCATCGCGTCCGCGGGCGGCTTCCGCATCAGCGACGGCTTCATCAGCCCGCTCGACCTCATCGGCATCGGACTGCTGACCGCCGAGGAGGCCCGCGCGCTGCACGCCCAGGAAACCGCCTCCGTCGGCGCTTCCTGATCCGTTCCGACCCACCCGTTCGAGGAGGCAGAAGATGTTCGGATCACGCCGGGTCGCCCGCCGGACCGCGCGGCGCACCGCTCGCCGCGTCTCACGGCGGCGCGGGTGACCGTCCGGTGGTCGCCCCCACCCGCTGCCGGGTGGGCCGGCGACCACCGACGTTGACGAGCCGTTTTCCCGGCGGGCCCGCCGCGGAAGCGGTTCCGCCGTCGCCGGCCGACCGGGGACGGCGGCACCGGACTGACCGGAGTGCCGGCCGGTCGGCGAGTCGTGCCCGCCTGGAGTTCAGCCCATTCCCGCAACGCCGGACCGGCCGGCAGCCCGACCGGCCATGCCCCGACCACCACCCGGTTCACCGGCGCCGAAGCACCACGTCCGACGAAATCCGGGCGACCCACCGACCCGGAACAGGCCCGGACACCCGTCCGCGAGGTGAGCACGAGCCGCCGGGCTCGCGGATCCGCCGTCGATCACCGCGACGCCCCACCACGCGCTTCACCTTCGCCGGGCGATGTGCGCGCAGGGGTCGGACCGCGAGCGTGTGCCCGGACAGGAGGGAGGCCACCCATGAACAACCACCAAACCGGCCCCGCGCGCGAGGACGTGCACCGGGGGCTGCTGATCGCCGCGGTGTCGCTGATCGGTGCCAGCGCGGTACTGGGGATGGCGGGACTGGCGGTGTTCGGGTCCGCCGTCATCGTTTCGGGGCGGCACTGGGCCCGCCGCGTCGAGCTCACGCCGGCCGAGCTGGCGAAGCTCAAGTGGTCCCAGGCCAAATCCGCGGCGAGCGCCGGGAGCGGCGCCTGGCGTGAGCACCACCACCCCCACCACCACGGCCACTGAGCCGGACCCCGTCACAACCAGCCCCGCCGCGTGGCTTCCATCGCGATCTGGAACCGCGTCCGCGCGCCGACGCGGTGCATCAGCTTCGTGACGTGCCGCTGCACCGTGCGTTCGCTCCAGCCGAGCGCGCGCCCGACCGCCTTGTCCGTCAGCCCCGACGCCAGCAGCGCCAGCAGCTGCGCCTCGCCGGGCGGCAAGGCGTCCGCCGCGCCCGACTGGAAGGGCACGCTGCGCGCCCACACCGCTTCGAACAACGCGATCAGCGCGTCCAGCAGCGGTGACGGGTGGATCACGTACGAAGCGGTCAACGCCACGTCGCCGGGACGCAGCAGGGGGATCATCGCGTACCGGTCGTCGGCGATCGCGAGCTTCATCGGCACGTCGCCGGCGATCCGGGCCTCTTCGCCGTGCCGCACGCCGACCGCGATGTCCTCGAGGACACCGCTGAGTTCGAGCGCGCTCTTGTCGTAGACGACGCGGTAGCGCACACCCCGCTCCAGCAACGCGAGCTCGAGGTGGTTCGGCTCCTGGTGCCCGTTCGGCGCGGCGTAGGGCGGGCGGTCGAACCCGCGCATCTGCACCCGGACCTCCTGCTGCACCCGCGCCCACCGCTCGTTGACCTCGTCGCGTCCGGAGATCACCTCCACCAGCTCGCCCGGGTGCGCGAAGCGGGTGCTCGCGCGGTAGGTGGCCGTCAGCGACGCGATGTGGCGGCGCGTGTCGCGCAGCGCGGCTTCGCGTTCCTGCACCACGGCCTCGATCGCGCGGTCCGGCGGCACCACGACGAACCGCGAAGGCCGTCCCGCCGAGCGCGTCGCCAGCCCGAGGGCCACGAGCCGCCGCACCGTCCGGCGCACGCCCGCCGGCGGGCGCCGGCAGTCTTCCGCCAGTTCGGCGGCCGTCGCCTGCGTCCGGTGGACGAGCGCGTCGTAGACCGCTTCGTCGTCACCGCTGAGCCCGATCGCCTCGAGCACGTCGTTCCTCCCACTGGTCCGGACCACGAAGGGTGTCGGAAACCCGACAGCTGACCGGAACTGGCCACGCTGCGAGCTTGTCACGCCCCTGATCACTCCTGCACCGTTTTCCGGGTGGCGGGCGCCCACCCCGACGCGCCCGCCACATCTCCCCCGCCAGAGATGACGGAGCGAAGGAGTCTCCCCATGTCCCTGTCCGCCTTGCGGACGCGCGGGCAACGCCTGGTCCTCGCGGTGCTGGTCACCGCCGGGACGCTGGGCGCGCTGCCCGCGGTGCCGACGTCGGCCACCCCCACCGGCCCGGCCCACTCGCCGAAGATCGCCCAGGAGCTGAGAACCCGGATGGCCACGGCCCGGACCGGAGCGGACACCCGGTTCGAAGCCGCCGTGGTCCTCAAGGACCGCACCGGGCTCACGCGTGCCGGAGCCCGCGAGCAGCTCACCGATTCGGCCGCCGCCATGCAGGCGCCGGTGGTGAACCTCGTCGACGCGCGCGGCGACCAGGTCGTGAACACGTTCTGGCTCAAGAACATGGTCCTCGTGCGCGCCACGCCGGCCACTCTCGACGCCGTCGCCGCGCTGCCGCTGGTCGACCACGTGATCCCGAACTTCACCCTCACGACGCCGACGGAGCCGCCGGTCGAGAAGGTCGCCGCGCGCCGGACCGGCGAGACGGCGACGTGGGGCGTGCAGAAGATCGGCGCCGACCGCGTGCAGCGGGAACGCGGGCTCACGGGCGAGGGCGTGCGCGTCGCGATCCTCGACACCGGCATCGACGCCGGGCACCCCGACCTCGCGGGCAAACTCGTGACCGACGACCCCTCCGATCCCGAACACCCCGGCGGCTGGCTCGAATTCGGCGAGGACGGCAGGCCCGTGCACTCCACGCCGCACGACAGCGCCTACCACGGCACCCACGTCGCCGGCACCATCGCCGGTGGCGACGCGTCCGGCGAGCAGATCGGCGTCGCACCCGGCGCGGACCTGATGGCGGGCCTCGTGATCCCGGGCGGGACCGGCACGCTCGCGCAGGTCATCGCCGGCATGCAGTGGGCGATCGCGCCGTACGACGCCGACGGCAAACCCGCCGGGAAGCCGGCCGACGTCGTCAGCATGTCGCTCGGCGAAGAGGGCTACTCCGACGAAATGGTCGAGCCCGCGCGCAACATCTACCTCGCCGGCGCGTTCCCGGCCTTCGCGATCGGCAACGACTGCGTGCCCGGCGGTTCGGCCAGCCCCGGCAACGTCTACGAGTCCGTGGGCGTCGGCGCGACCGACGGCAACGACAACGTGCCCGACTTCTCGTGCGGCGGCGTCGTCCACAAGACCGACTGGCAGAACGCTCCGGAGTCCTGGCCGGCCGGCTACGTCGTGCCCGACCTGTCCGCGCCCGGTCTCGACGTCACGTCGGCCCTGCCCGGCGGCGAGTACGGCAGCCTGAGCGGCACGTCGATGGCCACACCGCACGTCTCGGGCACCGTCGCCCTGATGCGGCAGGCGAACCCGGACCTGAGCGTCGACGACACGCTCGACATCCTCAAGGGCACGGCGTTCTCCGACGACCGCTACGGCGCGCTCCCCAACACCCGTTACGGCGCGGGCCGGATCGACGCGTACGCGGCCGTCGCCGAGGCATCGCTCACCAGCGGCGTCAGCGGCACGGTCACCGCCGACCGGACCCGGGAACCCTTGTCCGGCACCACGATCACCGTCACGTCGACCGGCCGCAAGGCCACGACCGACGCCGCCGGGCACTTCACGCTGCGCCTGCCCGCGGGCCGCTACGACCTCGCGCTGTCCCGCTTCGGTTACCGCGACCAGCACGTGAGCGCCACCGTCGTCGACGGCACGATCGCCGGCCTGAAGATCACGCTCCAGCCGACCCCGCGCGGCACGATCACCGGCCGCGTGACCTACGGCCCGACGCGCTCGGCGGTGCCCGGCGCCACCGTCCGCGTGCTCGGCGTCCCGGACGAGCTCACCGCCGTGTCCGACCGCAGTGGCGGCTACACCGTGCGGGACGTGCCCGAGGGCACGTACCAGGTGTCCGCGTCCGCGCTCGGCATCTCGGCCACCGACCCGCGCCGGGTCGTCGTCACGGGCAAGAAGTCCCGCGGCAGCACGGACTTCGCGTTGCCCCGCCCGGCCGCGACCCAGCGCGTTTCCTTGTCCGGTACCGGACAGGAGGTCCACGCGGACGCGTTCTGGCCCGCGCTCAGCGGCGACGGCGGCGTGATCGCGTTCGGCGATCTGGCGCCGGACCTCGTGCCCGGCGACACCAACGAGGACGTCGACGTCTTCGCGAGGGACGCCCGCACCGGGATCGTCGAGCGGATGTCCGTCGCCTCCGACGGCACGGGCGCGAACGCGTGGGCGATCAGTCCGACCGTCAGCCCCGACGGCCGCTACGTCGGATTCCTCAGCGGCGCCACGAACCTCGTGCCGGGTGACACCAACGGCGTGCCCGACGCGTTCGTGCACGACCGCAAGACGGGCCGGACCGAGCGGGTCTCGGTCGGCACGGGCGGGGTGCAGGCGGACCAGTCGTCGAGCCAGCCGGTCGTGACCGCGGACGACCGCTACGCCGTATTCCTCAGCACCGCCACCAACCTGGTGCCCGGGGACACCAACGGCCGCCAGGACGTGTTCCTGCGCGACCGCGTCAGCGGCCGCACCGAACTGGTGTCGGCGGGCGCGGGCGGCGCGCCGGCGAACGGCGACTCGCTCGAGCCGAGCGTCAGCGCCGACGGCCGGTTCGTGGCGTTCGAAAGCGGCGCGGAGAACCTCGTGCCGGGCACCGCGAACACCCACCGCGACGTGTTCGTGCGCGACCGGCGCGCCGGGACCACCGAGCTGATCCCGGCGCCCGCCGGAGCGGAGGCCACGCAGCCGTCGATCAGCGCCGACGGCCGCAAGGTCGCGTACGCGATCAGCGGCACCGAAGAGGGCTTCCAGGTGTACGTCTACGACCGGCAGACGCACACCAACACCCTCGTGACGCAGGCGCTGGGCGCGGCCGGCGGCGCGAACGCGTACTCCGCCAGCCCGCGGATCAGCGCGAACGGCGAGTTCGTGGCGTTCTTCAGCTTCGCCACCAACCTCGTCGCCGGCGACGACGCCTTCTCCGACGTCTACGTGCGCGACCTGCGCGCCCGGACGACCGAGAAGATCTCCGGCGGCCCGTACGGCGAACTGGGCGACGCGTACAGCGACTTCCCGTCGATCAGCGCCGACGGCAAGTACGTCGCCTTCGAAAGCGAAGCGACGAACCTCGTCGCCGGGGACACGAACGGCTACTCCGACGTGTTCGTCCACGACCGCACCCCGGGGCCCGAACCGCGCTTCGCCGTCTCGGACCTCACGGCCGACACCCACGGCCACGCGCGGATCACGACGGCGGTGAAGAACGTCGGCGAACGCGCCGGTTCGTACACGGGCGTGCTGTGGCTCGACGGCGCGGTCGCCGGCGAGCAGACGGTGTCGCTGGGCACCGACCGGTCGACGCGGCTGTCGTTCGACCTGCGAAACCTGGCGCGCGGACCGCACACCGCCCGCCTCGGCGGTCTCACGGTGGCGTTCACCGCGGGCCGCTAGCACCGGGCCGGGAGGGCGGCGCGGCCCTCCCGGCCCGGCTTCGCGCAACTCTGGACTTGCGGGTCCATTTTCGGCCGAGCACGGTGGGGTCATGACTTTCGACCAGTACTACCTGCTCGGCCGCTCCGGGCTCCGCGTCAGCCGGCTCGCGCTCGGGACGATGAACTTCGGCACGGCGGGATTCCACGCCCCCTACGGCAAAACCGCCGACGAAGCTCGGCCGATCTTCCGCCGCTACGTCGAGGCCGGCGGCAACTTCCTCGACACCGCCGACTTCTACACGGCCGGCCACAGCGAAGAACTGCTCGGCCAGTTCATGGCCGAGGCCGGCAACCGCGACCGGATGGTCGTGACCACCAAGTTCACCAACAGCGTCGACCCCGGCGACCCGAACGCGGGCGGCAACGGGCGCAAACACCTGGTCCGTGCGCTGGAGGCTTCGCTGCGGCGCCTGCGCACGGACTACGTCGACCTGTTCCTGCTGCACACCTGGGACCGCATCACCCCGGTGGAGGAGGTCCTGCGCACGTTCGACGACCTGGTGACCGCCGGGAAGATCCGCTACGCGGGCCTGTCCGACGTCCCCGCCTGGTACGCCTCGCGCGCCCAGACCCTCGCCGACGCGAACTCGCTGACGCCGATGGTCAGCCTCCAGCTGCCGTACTCGCTGATCGAGCGCGGCATCGAGACCGAGCACGTGCCCGCGGCGCAGCAGCTCGGCCTCGGTGTCACCGCGTGGAGCCCGCTCGGCGGCGGGTTCCTGAGCGGCAAGTACCGCAGCTCGGGCGACGCCGTCACCGGCCAGGGCCGCCTGGCCGAAGGCGGCGACACCTGGACGCCGCAGCAGTGGCAACTGCTCAAGACGCTCGAGACGGCGGCCGAGCAGCTCGGTGTGCCGATGGCGCAGGTCGCGATCAACTGGGTCGCCACGCAGCCCGGCATCGCGTCGGCGATCGTCGGCGCCAGCAGCCCCGAGCAGCTCGGCTCGACGCTGGCGGCCCTCGACTTCGAGCTGCCCGCGGAGCTCCGCGCCGACCTCGACCGCGCCAGCGCGACGCCGCCCGCGGGCGTGTACCGCATGTTCACGCCGGAGTACCAGTCGTGGCTGGTCAGCACCGGCGCGAAGGTCGGCGACAAACCCGCGGGCTACGCGCCGGCCGTGCGCAACTGGCCGGCTGAGAAGACCGCCTGATCAGTCCTTTTCGTACACCACCCGGCCGTCCACCACGGTCAGGTCGACCCCGATGTCCTTGATGGCACCGGGATCCACCGACAGCGGGTCGGCGTCGAGCACCACGACGTCGGCCAGCTTGCCGCGGTCGATCGTGCCGAGGGTGTGCTCGGCGAACTGCGTGGTGGCGCTGCCGAGGGTGTAGAGGTGCAGGGCCTCGCGCGCGGTGATCGCGTGTTCGGGGCCGAGGACGTCGCCCTTGAGCGTCTCGCGCGTGACCATCCAGCCGAGCGACCACAGCGGGTTCGGCGGCACGACGGGCGCGTCGGTGCCGCCACCGGCGACGAGGCCGGCGTCGAGGATCTCGCGGATCGGGATCGCCCGCGCCCCGCGTTCCTCGCCCCACCACTTGACCTGGTTGGCACCGAGCAGCACGGGGTGGTCCTGCACGCTCGCGAGCAGCCCCATCTTGCGCATGCGCGCCATGTTCTCGCTGCTGGGCAGGAACAGGTGCATCAGCACCCAGCGCAGCCGCGCGAGCGGGGTCTCGCGGTGCACGGTGTCCATGACCCCCACGACGAAGTCCATCGCCGCGTCGCCGACGACGTGCGTCTGCACCTGGAAGCCGTGCTGCGCCGCGCGGCGATACATCTCGGTCAGCTCGTCGGCGCCGCCGGGCGGTAGCAGCTGCACGCCGTGGTAGTCGGCGCTGGTCTGCTCCCCCGGCACGATCTGGTACGGATCGCGCAGGAACCCGCCTTCGACGCCGCCGTCGGACAGGTACTTCAGGCCGTCGAAGCGGAGCAGGTCGTCGCCGGTGTGCGGCTTGAAGGCCGCGACGGCCGCGTCCACGTCCGCGAGCGCGGCGATCCGCCAGAGCAGGTGCGCGCGGGTGGTCAGCTGGTGGTCGTGCCACAGGCCGGTGTAGATGTCGATCTGGTCGGGCGAGAGCCCGGGTTCGGTGACGCCGGTGATGCCGAGCGCGTTGTGCTCGGCCATCTGGTCGCGCAACTGCTGCCGCTGCTGATCGGCCGACGGCGGGGGCGGCAGGACGGGCGTGATCAACGCGCGAGCGCGCTCCAGCAGGACACCGGTGGGCTCGCCGTTCGCGTCGCGCACGATCACGCCGCCGGTCGGGTCCTTCGTGTCGCGCGTGATGCCGGCCAGCGCCAGCGCGGCGCTGTTGACGGTGGCGACGTGCCCGCCACGCGGGATGTACACCGGGTTCTGGGGCGACACGGCGTCGAGCTCGGAGCGCGTCGGCAGGCGGCCTTCGGCCAGCAGGCTTTCGTGCCAGCCCGACCGCGCCTGCACCCAGGCGCCGGCGGCACTCGCGGCCACGCGCTCACCGATGCGCGCGACGACGTCGGCGATGCTGCGCGCTTCCAGCAGCGACACGTTGGGCCGGTCGAGCGCGGAGTTGAACTGGTGCAGGTGACTGTCGATCAGGCCGGGCACCACCGTGCGCCCGCGCAGGTCGATCCGGCGGGTGCGCCGCCCGGCGAGCCGCAGGACCTGGCTCGACGGGCCGGTCGCGAGGATCCGCCCGCCGCCGATCGCCACGGCCTGCGCGGCGTGCCCGTGCAGCGCCGCGGTGATGACGTGTCCGTTGTGGAGGATGAGGTCCGCGCCGTCGTCGGGCCGCGGCGCCGCCGAGGCGGCCGAGGTGCCCACCACCATCGGCGCCACCGCCAGCCCTGCCGCGGCGGCGAACAACGTCCGCCGGGAAACCGTCGAGGGCGTGACTTCCGAACCGCACAACTGGCACATACGCCGACCTTCCGGACAAGGGGACCGTCATATATCGCGTACTTATGGCGGCGGTGACCGTATCAACAGCGGCGCGGGCGTTCCTAGATCTTGGCAACGCGGGATCCATCTGCTAAGCAGCGCTAAATATCCACAGTGGAATGCCGGGTATCCGGTCGTTCGCCGTTCACGTCCGGGTTGGTTGACCTGCGTGATCTGTGGCCGAGCGGCAGCCGGGCAGGGCTTCACCTGGGTGCGGACGCCGAGGGTGGCGCCCACCGGGGATCGGTGGCCCACGTCGTGTTCGGGGTCGCGCCCATCCGCAGGTGCAGCACCCCGCCGCCGGCGATCTCGTCGTGGGTGAGCCACGCGCGCTGCAGCGGGCGGCCGTTGAGGCGTGCGGACTGGATGAACGCGAGCCCCTGGGCGGCACCCTCGGCTTCGACGACGAACTTCTCGCCGTTCCCCAGGGCGAGCTGGGCGCGTTCGAACAGCGGGCTGCCCAGCACGTAGACGCCGTCGACGGGGCTGACCGGGTAGAAGCCGGTGGCGGCGAGCACGTACCAGGCCGACATCTGCCCGGCGTCGTCGTTGCCGGCCAGCCCCTGGGGGTTCGCCTGGTAGGCGTACTGACAGACGTAGCGCGACCACTTCTGCGTCAGCCACGGAGCGCCGGCGTAGGTGAAGAGGAACGCCATCTGGTGCACGGGTTCGTTGGAGTGGTTGTAGTTCTCGTTCCAGCCGCGGATCTGCTCCGGTGACGTGGCCTCGAAGATCGCGGTGAGCCGCTCGACGAACGCCGCGCGCCCGCCGACCAGGTCGATCAGCCCTTGCACGTCGTGGGGCACGAACCAGCCCTGCTGGGCCGGAGTGCTTTCGATGCAGCCGTCGCCGGGTCCTTGCCAGCTCCCGTCGGCGTTGCGGCCGCGGAACCAGCCGTCGCCGGCGTTGAAGATCTTGCGGTAGTTCTGGGCGGTGGCGCGCAGGGTGCGGGCGTCGTCGGGGTGGCCGAGCGCGTCGGCCAGCTTCGCGAGGGCGTGGTCGGTGTAGCAGTTCTCCAGGGTGGCCGAAATGCTGGTCGCGCCGCAGTAGCCGAGGCTGGTCCAGTTCGCGAAGTCCGTGCGGTTGGAGCGGGCGGCCGGGCCGAGCGCGACCTCCCGGCTGAACCGGTAGGCCTTCGCGAGGTCGAAGCCGCCGATGCCCTTGAGGTGGGCCTCGGCGATGACGTTGACCGCACCGTCGCCGATCATCGTGTCCAGGTCGCGGCCCAGTAGCTCCCACCGCGGCAGTCCCTTGGCCAGGCCGGCGTCGGTGAGTTCGAGGAGCGACGCGATCGTGTCCGAGACGGCGCCGGGCTCCAGCAGGGCCAGCAACGGGAACTGGGCGCGGAAGACGTCCCATCCGGAGAACAGCGTGCGGCGCCCGTACGGCGTGCGGATCGGCGCGGCGTCGCCGACGCGGGAGCGGCCGTCCACGTCGCCGAACACGCGCGGGTCGATCTTGGTGTGGTAGAGCGCGGTGTAGAAGATCCGCCGCTGCTCGTCCGTGCCGCCCTCGACGCGGATCTGGCCCACGGCGTCCGACCACCGGCGCCGCACCGCGGCCGCGGTGGCGCGGAAATCCCAGCCGGGCTGGTCGTGGGCGAGGTTCGCCCTGGCCCCGTCGACGTCCACAAAGGACACTCCGGCCTTGACCAGCGTCTCCTCCTCCGCGCCGGTCGGGAACTCGACGAAGAACCCGAGCTGCGTGCCGGTGCGCTCCGAGACAGTGGTCGACACGTCGGCGCCGTCCCACGTGCCGAACACGCTCACCGGGCGGCTGAAGCGCATCGAGAAGTACACGGTGTAGACGAGCACCTGGCCGCCGCACAACCAGCCACCGCCGCCGTGGTCGCAGCGCATCGATCCCTCGACGGTGCGGTCGTCGACCTGGCGGACGGTCTGCAGCACCGAGTGCGAACCGTCGCCACCGATGCGGCGGGTCAGGTCGACCTTGATCCGCGCGGTGCCCGCGTCGTGGAAGACGAACCGCGCCAGTCCCGCGCGCGGTGCCGCCGTGAGCTCGGCCCGGACCCGGTAGCGGTCGAGCTCGACGGCGTAGAAACCGGCGCTCGCCTGCTCGGTTTCCTTGCGGTACGGGCTCTTCGCGGCTTCGCGGTCCGTCACGAGCGGGCCGGTCTGGGGCAGGATCTGGAGGTTGCCGAGGTCGCCGTAGCAGCCGACGCCGGACATGTGCAGGAAGCTGAAGCCCTCCAGCGACGTCATCTCGTAGGAGTAGCCGCTGCCGTTGTCCCCGCCCGACACGGTGTCCGGGCTGAGCTGCACCAGCCCGAACGGCGACACCGCACCCGGGAACGTTTTGCCGCAGGCGGTGTCCGGCGCCGTCGTCACCGCGCCGATGAACGGGTCGATCGCGTCGACCGGCGCCAGTGGCCGCGCCGGAGCGGCCGACGCGGTGGGCTCGAACAACGCCGCCCCGGCGACGAGCCCGCCGGCCCCGACGAGAAACCCCCGGCGGCTGAACGAGGAATCAGGCACGAGCGACCTCCTGGCTCGGGACGGGACCGCTCGTCGCCCTGGTGGACAACGTTGTCGGCTCCGGCGCCGTCCAGGTAAATACATCTGACCAATGCTGTCAATGACACATTCTGGCTTGATCACCACTGCGACCTACTTCTTGTGGTAGCGCCATTAGCGCCAGGCTTTCCAGCCGCTCCAGTGCAATCCATCGGATGTCTGGCGACTTGCGATGTCTACGTACCAGCGGATCGATTTCTGTCGGAATCAGCTCACGGCTCGTGCTCGATCACCGGTGGGACAGTCGGCCCCGCAGCGTGTCCGGTCCGTTCTTCACCGGCATCCGGAACCAGGGCGCCAGTGCCCGACGCGCTGCGCCGGGTGAGGATCGGGGAGCTTGATTTTCTCCTCCTTGCCGCACCACCGGCTCGGCGGTTATGACAGGTCCGTCAGGGCTCGTCGCCCCGGGGAGGGACCCAGCCGTGAACTACCTGAAGAGCTTCATCCCGTGGATCGGCTTCGCCATCGTCTCGACGCAGGCCGACTGGCGCTGGTCGAGCCTGATCGGTCTCGCGCTGGCCGGTGGTCTTCTGCTCCTGCAGCGCCGCCGCGGCCAGGCGTGGGACACGCTGATCATCGAGCTGAGCGCGGTGGTGTTCTTCGCACTCCTGTCCGGCTACGCCTTCGCCGACCCGGACTCACCGCTGCGCGACTACGTCGGCGCACTGACCGACGCCTGGCTCGCGCTCACCGCGTGGGGCTCGCTGGCGGTCCGCCACCCGTTCACCCTCGGCATCGCCCGCACCATGACCCCACCGCAGGTGTGGCACCATCCCCGCTTCCGCCGGGTCAACGTGGTCATCACCACGGTCTGGGCGGCGAGCTTCACCGTCTCGGCCGCGGCCGGCGCGTTCCTGCTGCACTTCGCCCCGCACGCCACGGTCGAGCTGGTCGTGATCAAGGTGCTCGCCTTCGTCGTACCGGTCACCTTCACGATCCGCTACAGCGAGCGGTCGCGGGCTCGGGCGAGGCAGGCGGACGAAGAGGCGCCCTGATGCGGAGGGCTGATCGTTGCGAACGAGGACCGTACCCGTCCTCGATCCCTCGTACCTTCGAGGCGATTCGACCGAAAGGACCCTCGTGAACTTCGCTTCCGTCCGCCTGATCACCGACGACGTCGACCGCCTCGTCACCTTCTACGAACTCGTCACCGGAACGCCCGCGACCTGGAGCACCCCTGACTTCGCCGAGGTGTGCTTCCCGTCGGCCACGCTCGCCATCGGCAGCACCCGCACGGTCGCCCTCTTCGCCCCCGGCTCGGCCGCCCCGGCGAGCAACCGCTCCGCGATCCTCGAATTCCTCGTGGCCGATGTGGACACCCGGCACGAATTCCTGCGCGGCCACCTCAGCGACGTGGTCACACCACCCACCACCATGCCGTGGGGCAATCGCGCGTTCCTCTTCCGCGATCCGGACGGCAACCTGGTCAACCTGTTCACGCCGGTGACCGAGGAAGCCGTCGCGAAGTTCGCCGCCGTGCCCCGCTGAGACGGGCGACGCGCACCCGGCGGCACAGATCCACAATGGATGGTCCGCCAGGTGCGCCAAGCGGCGAAATGCCGGCTCATTCCGGCAGCGGCGTGTCCCCGTGGATGATCAGCACCGGACACTTCGCGTGCGCCGCGCACACCGCGCTCACCGAACCCAGCAGCAGACCCGCGAAGCCACCACGGCCCCGGCTGCCGACGACGAGCATGCGGGCCTCGGCGCTCTCCTCGAGGAGGGACTTGGCGGCACCGCCCTCGACGACGCGTTCCTCCACGGCCACCGACGGGGTTTCGCCGAGGACCTTGCGCACAGTCGTCGCCAGGATCTGCCGCGTGTCGGCCTCCGGGTCCCAGCCGTCCGGCCCCAGCACCGCGACGCCGCCACCCGGGAGCACCGGCGACCAGCTCATGACGGCGCGCACCTCGGACCCCGTCTGGCGGGCGATGAACTCGGCCCAGCGCAGTGCGTGCTCGGACTCCGCGGACCCGTCGACGCCGACGACGACGTACGGGGTGGCAGGTGCAGACATGGAACGTCCTTTCGGGAGGGTCACGTGCGACGGTCGGCTGCGACCACGGCGATCGTCACCGTGCCGCAGCTGATCGCCGTGAACCGAAACCTCGGTGGTACCCCACCAGACTGCCAGCCGGAGCGCTCGCGAGAACGGTGACGATGATCGCAACCCCCACGACACTGCTCGCTGGCGTGCCGCGCGTCACCGGCTCCTGCCGCGCGCGAGCCGCGGTTCACGCGTGTCCACGGCCCCCGCGACGGTGGCGATTCATCCGGCGCGCCGGCGTTCTTCCCGTTCGCGCACCAGCTCCTCGACCGCGCTCGGCAGGGTCGTCTCGAAGTCGATCAGCTTCGCCCACGTCGGCGTCACCACGATCCGGACCATGCCGTCGTAGAGCGAGCGCACCTCCTTCTCCCACTCGACGCGCTGCTCGGCCGTCATCTGGTACGAGCCGTTCATCTGCAGGTACTCGTCCGGGATGCCGTCGACGACGTCGAGTTCGGCGCGGCCGCGGACGAGCAGGATCTTCGGCGGGTGGATCTCGGTGTCGATCGTCAGCGCGACCATCGGGTTCGCCCGCAGCGACGCCAGCTTCGGCGCGTTCTTCGACGTGCACATCACGATCCGCGAGCCGGTCCAGGTGAACGCGATCGGCACGTTGCGCGGCGTTCCGTCCTTCGCGACGTAGCCCAGCCGCGTCAGGTCGCGGGCCAGCAACTCCTGGCTGTACGGGCGGTTCAGGACCTCGGTGACCTCGTTCGCCTGCATGGGTGCTCCCTCGTTTCGGTTCGGGCGGCCCGTGGTCCGGCCGCTTTCGCGCCCCGGGGACGGAGCCGGCCGGGCGTTCTCGACACGCCTTCGTTGTGACTCAGGTCACAGCCACACGGATCACCTGCTGCGGACGAAGACAGCGGCGCTGACCAGGGCGGACAGTGGTTGGCCCCGTGAACCGCCCCGAGGAAGGCGCGCCGTGACCGGTACCCGCCCGACCCGCCGTCACCGCATCGGCGTGCTGGCCGCCCTGCTCCTCGCCACCGCCTGCACCGCGGACCCGACCACGGCGTTCCCGACCGAAACGGCCACGCACGCCCCGCTGCCGCCCGGCACCGGGAGCCTGGCCGATGTGCCGGCCGTGTCCGCGCGGTTGCTGCCGAGCGTCGTCAAGGTGCTCGCCGGAAGCGGCAACGGCAGCGGCGTCGTCTACACCGCCGACGGGCTGATCCTGACCAACGAGCACGTCGTCCGCGGCGCGTCCGCCGTGCAGATCGCGTTCGCCGACGGCCGGCGCGACCCCGGCACCGTCAAGGCGGTCGACGTCGACACCGACCTGGCGCTGGTGCAGGTCAGCCGCCGTGGGCTGCCCGCGGCGCGGTTCCAGCCCCAGCTGCCGGTGATCGGCGAGCTCGCCATCGTGATCGGCAGCCCGCTGGGCTTCGAGAACAGCGTCACGGCGGGGGTGGTTTCCGGGCTGCACCGCGAAATTCCCGGCAGTGCCACCGAAACCCACGCACTGGTCGACCTGATCCAGACCGACGCCGCCATCAGCCCGGGCAACAGCGGCGGCGCCGTGGTCGACGCGCAGGGCGAGGTGGTCGGCATCAGCGAGGCCTACATCCCGCCCCAAGCCGGCGCCGTGTCCATCGGGTTCGCGATCCCCGCCGCGACCGCCACGGACGTCGCCGAGCAGCTGCGCACCACCGGCCACGCCCGCCACGCCTTCGCCGGCCTCGAGCCGGCCCAGATCACGCCCCAGATCGCCACCCAGCTCCACCTCCCGGGCACCGACGGCGTCATCATCACCGCCACCGTCCCCGCCGGCCCGGCCGCCACCGCCGGCCTGCAACCCGGCGACATCCTCCTCACCGTCGACGGCCGCCCGACGCGCCGCCCGGAGGACTTCGTGGGCGAACTCCGCCGCCGCTCCCCGGGCGACGTGATCACCGTGACGGTGCGCAGCCCGGACGGCCGGGAACGCACGGCCCAGCTGACACTCACCGACCGGCCCGCCGCGAGCGGGTGACGCCTTTCGGCACTCGAACCTCTTCTGCACTGCGGAAACCGCTGTCGTCCTCCGGGCCGCGACTCCGGAACCAGCCGATCCGGTAGGCGTTCGCGTCCGCCGGATTTCCGCTTGCGGGCTCAGAACTTGATCGCCCTTCGCACCACACCGCGCGCCGGCGAAGCCGACAAACCCACCGGCCTCAGTCCGACGGATCCGGCACCAAATCGTCCTCGGCAGCACGGAAACCGTTGTCGTGCTTCTGCCCGACGCGCAACCGGCCGGCGCACCGCCGACAGGTCACGCGCCGTCGGCGGCTTGCCCAGCCCAGTGGTCGATGGTGCCGGCCATCCTGCTGCCAGCGGTTCCCGGCCTCGCCGTGGCCCCCCGCTTCAGCCCGTCGCCGGGAGCCGAAAGCCCACGGCCACCCCGATCACCGCTCCACGAGCACTCCGGCGAAGAACTCCGCCAGGCGGTCGAACGCGTCCAGCGGCACCACGTCCGCGACGTACTGATCCGGCCGCACCACCACGACGCAACCGTGCTCGCGATCCACCCCGCGGAGGTCGAAGATGTCCCCCGCCGGAGCCGGGCAGAAGGCCTTCTCGTAGTCCACCAGACCGAACGGCCCCTTGCGCGGCTGCAGAACCGGCGGCAGATCGGCCACCGTCAGGTCGCGATGTCCCTGCTGCAGCACCGCCCGGACGTCGAGGACCGAATCCGGGTCCGCGCCCGCGGGCGTGAAGCGGTCGAGCAGCGACGGCAGGAACTCCCCCAGCGCGCGGAGCCGCGAATCGGCCGCGGCGGGGTGCGCCGGGTCGGCGAAGGCGTAGAGGCGCCAGGCGCCGTCGGCGCGGGCGGCGTGGCCCAGGTGCATCGGTTTGGCGTCGGCGAGGCGGATCACCGGTGCCGAGTGGAACCGCATCCCCACGGGGAACCCGGTGGCCAGCCCTTGGTGCTGAGCCGAAGCGGTGAGCGCCGACGCTCCATAGTGGACCGCCACGCCCGCCGTGAACCGGCCCTGTTCACGGAAGTAGTGCTGGAAGCGCGCGGAATCGTCGTCGTGGCCGCTGAACAGGGTGGTGAACTCGCGGTCGAACTCGATCAGGCGGTGGGCGACGGCCTGGCGTTCTTCGGAGTAGGTCCGGAGGATCTCCGGGCGGGACGTGCCGCGCAGCACCGTACCGAGCTTCCAGCCCAGGTTCCACGCGTCGGCCATCGAGACGTTCATGCCCTGGCCCGCCTTGGCGCTGTGGGTGTGGCAGGCGTCGCCCGCGATGAAGACGCGCGGGGAAACCGGGTTGTCGTCGAAGCGGTCGCACAGGCGCTGGCCGATTTCGTACACCGTCCACCAGCCGACGTGCTTCACGTCGATCTTGTAGGGGTGCAGGATCCGGTTGGCGACGGCCTCGAGCTTCTCCGGCGTGACGGTGCGCGAGCGCAGCATTTCGCCGTCGCGCTCGTTGTCGAGTTCGATGTAGAGGCGCACCAGGTACCCGCCTTCGCGCGGGATGATCAGGATGCTGCCGTGGTCGGAGTGGATGGCCGACTTCAGCCGGATGTCGGGGAAGTCCGTCACCGCCAGCACGTCGAGCACGCCCCACGACTTGTCGGCCGCCTCGCCGCGCAGCTCCTGCCCGATGGCCTGCCGGGTGGCGCTGCGCGAGCCGTCGCAGCCGACGACGTAGCGGGCGCGGATCGTCGAGGTCTCCCCCGTCGGCTCGAACCCCTCCAGGTGCTGCAGCGTCACCGTGACCGGGTGCTCCGCCGCCGGGTCGGGGTCGACCTTGAGGTCGGTCACGTGCAAGCCGTAGAACGGTTCCGTGCGCGCGGCCGAGCGGCTCAGGTGCTCGCGCAGGTAACTCAGCATCCGGGCCTGGTTCACGATCACGTGGGGCATTTCGGACAGGCCCTCTTCGACGTCGTCGATGCGCCCGGTCCGTTCGATGCCGCCGGCGCCGGGCCGCCAGAACGTGACCTCGTTGACCCGGTAGCCCTCGTGCACCAGCCGGTCGGCGAGCCCGAAGGCTTCGAACATCTCCACGGTGCGGCAGGCGACGCCGTCGGCCTGCCCGACTTCCAGCGGCCCGTCGCGGCGGTCGACGACCACCGTGCGCAGCTCCGGGAACTGCGCGAGCTGAGCGGCCAGCACCAGGCCCGCGGGGCCGGACCCGACGATGAGCACGTCGGCCGTCTCCGGCAGGCCGGCCGGACGATCGGCGACGGACGGGTGTGGCTGCTGCACGAACGGGTCACCGGGGCGGTAGCCGTCGAGGTAGAACTGCACGGTGCGGGCTCCTCTCCGCGTGGGAACACTTCCATTCTCGGCGCGGCACCCCGACGTGCACAGCAAGTTCTGTTGTCCAGAACACCAATCACCCGTGAAACACTGGGACGACGGGGAAACAACGCTAGAATGCTACTGTCAGGGCGAAGAGGAGATTCCGTCATGAAGAACTCACCGAGCTACTCCGTGACGAGCGTCGACCACGCGCTGCAGCTGGCCGTGATCCTCCAGGTCGAGGGTCCGCTGCGCGTCAGCGACGCGGCGGAGCGCCTGGGCGTGGCGAGGTCGACGGCGCACCGGCTCCTGTCGATGCTGGTGTACCGCGACTTCGCGGTGCAGGACGAGGACCGGTCGTACGCCGCGGGCCCGGTGCTGTCGCTGGCCGCCCGGTCGCATTCGCGCGTGTCCCTGCTGCGGCAGGTGGCGATGCCGTTCGTCGAGTCGCTGGCCACCCGCCTGGACGAGAGCGCGAACCTGATGGTGCTCTTCGGCGACCACATGCGCTTCATCGGCACGGTGGAGGGCAAACGGGTACTGCGCGTGGGCAGCCGGGAGGGTTCGGTGTTCCCCGCGCACCTCGTGTCCGGCGGGAAGGCGATCCTGGCCGAGCTGCCCGCGGAGGAACTCGAGGCGATCTACGCGCCGGAGGCCTGGGCCGGGCGCGAGCAGGAACGGCCGTCGCTCAAGGCGCTGCGCGAGGAGCTGCACGGGATCCCGGCCGCGGGCTTCGCGCTCAACGTCGAAGCCACCGAGGCGGGCGTGACGGCGGTGGGCCGCGTCGTCCGCACGGACGACGACGACCTCCGAGCCGCCGTCAGCGTTTCGATGCCCTCGACCCGGTTCTCCACCGAGGTGCTCGGCTCGGTCGTGCGCGGGCTGACCGTGACCACGGCCGGGATCGAGCGGGCGTTCGCGCGGAAGGTCGCCGCGGAGAACGCCGCGCTCTGAACTGCGTCAGTTCGGCCGGACGAGGATCCGCCCGCGCACCGAACCGGACTCCAGCGCCGCGTGCGCCTTGGCCGCGTCGGCGAGGGGGTACGTCGCGCCGACGCGCACGCGCAGCCGGCCGGACGCGAGGCCGGCGTTGATGACCGTCGCGGCGGCCGCGAGGTCGGAGACGGACGCGTTGCTGATCGCGAAGCCGTGCAGGCTCAGATCGCGCACGTACAGCGCGCCGACCGGCAGCACCGGCGCGGCCCCGAGCCCGGCCATCAGCACGACCCGGCCGCCCTGGCGCAGCAGCGGCAGGGTCCGCTCGAAGTCGTGGTGGCCGCTGTTGTCCCACCAGACGTCGAACCCGCCGGGGGCGGCCGCGCGCACCTGCTCATCGAAGTCCGCGGCGTCGTACGGGATCACCGCGGCGGCGCCGGATTCCGTGCACCACGCCACGTCGCGCGGTGACGACGTGGCGACGACCCGGGCGCCGGCGGCCGCCGCGAGCTGCACCAAGGCACTCCCCACGGCACCGCCGGCGCCACCGACGAAGACGGTTTCGCCGGGCGCCAGGCGGGCTTCGCGGAAGAGCCCGACGTGCGCCGTTGCCGCCCCGTGCAGCACGGGCGCGGCAGTCTCCGCCGCCACGCCCGCGGGCAGGGGGTAGAGCCGGTCGACGGGCACGACGGCGTACTCCGCGAACGCGCCCTGCCGGCCGCCGTGGCCCAGGCTGTTGCACCACACCCGGTCGCCGGGCGCGAAGCCGGCGACCCCCGGACCGGCCGCGGCCACCGTGCCGACGAGGTCGCGGCCGATGACGAACGGGAACGGCGTCGGCGTGCGGTACGCGCCCGACCGCACGAACAGGTCGACGTGGTTGACGCTGCTCACCTCCATGCGGACCAGCACGTCGGTCGGCCCCGGAACCGGTGTCGGCAGGTCCCCGACCTCGATCCGCTCGACGCCGCCCGTGGCCCGGATGAACGCGGCCCGCATGGTCGCCGGAACCGTCACGCCTGCCGCTCCCCGGTCACCGGATCCCCGAGCTTGTGCTCGGCGATCGTGGTGCGGTAGCGCTCCTCCCAGGCCTCGGTCAGCGCGCCCTGTTCGGCGCCGCCCCAGGTGTAGGCGGGCGACAGGACCGGCAGCACGCGCTCGACGTCGACGACCACCACTTCGTTGGCCGGGTACCCGGGCCCGTTGACCTCGAGCAGCCACGAGTTGAGCCACTCGTACTCCGGCGCGCCCGGCGGGGCGAAGCGGGTCCGGCCCTTGAACCGGTAGCCGCGGCGGCTGAAGAAGTCGATGACGTTGATCTCGATCCGCGGGTCGCGCCGCAGGTTCGCGATCGTGGTGGGCGAGGCGATGTCCATGAACACCAGGTGCTCGTCGTCGTAGACGCGCACCGAGCCCTTGGGGGAGAGGTTGGGCGAACCGTCTTCGCACACGGTCGCGGCGAACGCCAGCATGGCCCGGTCGATGATGTCGCGCATGTCCTGGTCGATGATCGTCACGGCCTGTCTCCTGTCTTGCGGGTCGGCTGCAGTGCGGGTGCCTCGGCGGGCTGGGCCCCGAGGTCGACGTGTCTCGTCTCCGGTCCGGACACGGCACCCACCACGATGAGCACCCCGCCCGCGCAGAGCAAGACCAGCGGGGTGAGGTCGTAGGGCAGGAACCTCGCCAGCCCGGCCTGGTAGAAGGCGTAGAACGACGGGATGACCACGGCGGTCGTGTAACCGAGCCCGTACGCGCTGGAGCGGACGCCGACGTGGAACCGTTCCACGATGTAGGTGCTCACCACGGCGTAGGTCGACACGACGACCAGCACGAGCGCCACCACGGCGACGGCCACCGGCACCACACCCGCCAGCTGCCCGCTCGCGATGAGCAGGAACAGCAGCGGCGCGGCAACCGCCGTCAGCACGCCTTGCGCGATGAGGAACGGCTTGCGGCCGATGCGCTGGCTCAGCACCCCGGCGCCGACGTACGCCGCGGCCAGCACGGCGTACGCGACCACGAGCACCAGCGTCGACTGCACGCCGGTGAGGCCGGCCCCCGTGCGCAGGACGCCGGGCAGCACCGCGCCGACCATGTTGAACGCGAGCCAGATCCCGGACATGAGCACGAAGACCTGGAGGAAACCGCGCAAGTTCCCGCCCCGCAGCAGCTCCGCCACGGGCGAGCGGCCGGAGCCGGGTTCGCGCTCGCGCCACGCGTCGGATTCCTGGACGTTGCGCGCGTACCACCACGCCCAGCCCAGCGCGAGAACGGCGCCGAGGAAGAACGGGATCCGCCAGCCCCACTGCGCGTACGGCGTCGACGGGCCGCCGGCCGGGATGACGAGCAAGAGCGCGGTGGTCAGCAGGGCGATCGCGCAGTACGCGAGCGGGAAGCCGGTCATGATGACGGCGCCGGTGAAACCGCGGCGCGCCTTCGGGCTCTGTTCCAGCGCGAGCGGCGTCGCGGCGGTGTACTGGCCGCCGAGAAAAACGCCGTCGAGGAAGCGCAGCGCCACGAGCAGCACGACGGCGGTCACGCCGAGCGTCGCGTAGCCGGGCAGCAGCCCGATCAGCAGCGTGCACAGGCCGAAGCCGACCAGCGAGGCGATCGACGCGCGCCGCCGCCCGCGCCGGTCGCTGAGGTGCCCGAAGATGAGCGCGCCCAGCGGCCGCCCGAGCAGCGTCGCGACGAAGATCGCCGCGGTCAGGATCTTCGCCGTGGCGTCCGGCAAGCCGGCCGGCGTGAAGTACTCCTGCGCCGGCCCGAGCACGATAACGGGCAGGTAGACGTCGAACATGTCGATGAACAACCCGACCTGTGCGCCGACGCGGGCCTTGCGGCCCCGCCCGCGCTCCAGCTCGGTCGAAGCGACGTGCGGTGGGGACTCGGTCATTGAGGCCTTCTCCGGGGGTGTCGCGGGTTCTGGATGGTGGGTGTCCAGTAAAGCCACGCGAACTCCCGTGTCCCCAGGGAATTCCTCAGGGCAGAACGGAGTGGACGGTCGCGAAAGGAGGGTCCCGGCCTGTCGCCTGCAGCGCACTCATTCTCCTGGCTCCAATCAGACGGGCTCTTGCCTGATCTCTGCCACGTGCTGACTGGCGCTTAGGCGCCGCGACGACGCCGTGGGGGACCTCGGCCTCGACGGTCCACACCGGACCGCTGCGGTCCCACGAGGCGGCGGCTCGGCTGTGGACCGTGGTGTGGGCTTCGTGCGGAACACGGGGCTCGGCGAGGGCACGATTTCGACCCCGATCGCCTGGACTCCCGGCTCCTCCACGCCGTCCCGCTACGACGTTCACCGCGTCGGCCTCGGCGAGACGCCGTCATCAGGCGCCGCACGAGCCGGTGTCGAGAGCGTCCCCCAGTCGAGCCGGCGGTGCTCGAGGCTGACTCGCACCAGGCACTCGCCAGGTCCGCGTCCCGCCGGCGCATCGAGGAAGCAGGCGAACCGGCCCCGCGGAAGCCTCTTGCCACGACTTCAGCCGCCAGCATCATCCCTTCCGGATCGCACAGTTCGATCCCCCCTCGACCTCCTGGGCCGGGATGCGCCGTGGCGGGTCCGTCCGCCGGCCGAGCCACGCGGCCGACCAATCACCGGTCTCCCACCGAGCCCATCGGCGAGATCCGATCACCCTCGTCGGAGGCCCGCAGGCGCCAGCGGCTCACCGCACGGCTGGGGCGTACCGATCCGCGGAAACGCAGCTCAGGCATCGACGTCAGGACTGTTCCGGAGGCCCAGACCGGCTCGCACGCGTCGTCCACCACACCGATCGGATCGCGCCGTCCGTTGACGAGCGGGTCCGTCGGCAGGTCGGGTGTCACGGCAACTCCCCGACCGGGAGCGCGGCAAGGGCCTTTTCGATGGCGTCGACCACGTCGAGCGGGGTGTGGCTGAGCGGGTCGCGCAGCGAACGGCCCGGCGTCCAGCGGGTGGCCCGGCGGAACGCGACCGCTCGTACGGGGTCGATCCCGCTGATCGCCGCCAGCACGGCTTGGTAGGCCTCGACGTCGTCGACGATGGTAGCCAGATCGCTGTCCAGCCCGAGCTCGGATCGGGCGCGGCGCGGCCGTGGGTGCGGCTCGGTCCACGTGTGGGTGCCGCTGCCGACCTCGTGTTCCGCGCCCGACGGCAACCGGACGAGCGCACGGGTGTTGGCCGGCACGTCGACGGCGAACCGCACCAGCTCGCCCTCGCGCCGCCAGCCCGACGACGCTCGTCCGTAGGGGGTTTCGTGCCAGGCCGACGCGTCGTCCAGCACGTCGATCGGCGTCGGTGCGACGCGGATGCGCCGGTACCCGGCTTCCAGCGGAGCCAGGCCGGCCACGACGCGGTGCAGCCAATCGGCGACCGCGCCCAGCGCGTAGTGGTTGAAGGACGTCATCTGGCCCGGGTTGATCGAGCCGTCCTCCAGCATCGAATCCCACCGCTCCCAGATGGTGGTGGCGCCCATCGTCACCGGGTACAGCCACGACGGGCACTCGGTCTGCGCGAGCAAGCGCGACGCGGCGTCCACGTGTCCGGTCGAGGTCAACGCGTCGCAGATGATCGGGGTGCCGACGAAGCCGGTGGCGATGTGGTAGCCGTAGGCGCGCACGAGGTGCCGCAGCCGCTCCCCCAACGCGGCTTTGCTCTCCCCTTCGACGAGGCCGAAGACGATCGCGAGGGCGTAGGCGGTGGGCGCGTCGGACATCATGCGGCCCGCCGCGGTGACGTACGTGCTGCGGAACGCCTCGCCGATGCTCGCCGCCAGGTCCCGGTAGTGCCGGGCGTCGTCGTCTCGGGCCAGTGCGGCGGCGGCGTTCGCGGTCAGGTCGGCGGAGCGGTAGTAGTAGGCCGTGGCGACCAGTCCGGGATCGGTTTTGGCGCGCCCCGGCTGATCGGGCGGCGCGTCCGGGTCGAGCCAGTCGCCGAACTGGACGCCGGTTTCCCACAGGGGGCTGCCTCCCGTGCGGTCCGTGACGGTATCCACCCAGTCCTTCATGGCCTCGAAGGCGGCGGACAACGCGTCCCGATCACCGAAGCGTTCGTTGAGGACAGCAGGCACGACCGTGATCGCATCGCCCCAGGCCGCAACCGGTTCGAGCTGCCCGGGCACTTGGGGGATCACCGCGGGCACCACCATCGGGACGACCCCGTTCGCGGCCTTCTGCTCGAGGAAAACGTCCTCCAGCCAGGACCGGAGAAAGGCGTCGCAATCGTAGAGGAACGTCGCGGTCGGCGCGAAGACCTGGATGTCGCCGGTCCAGCCGAGCCGCTCGTCGCGCTGGGGGCAGTCGGTCGGGATCGACAGGAAGTTCCCGCGCATCCCCCACACCACGTTCTCGTGGAACCGGTCGACCAAGGGGTGTGACGTCGAGAAGCCGCCGGTGCGGGGCAGGTCGGTGTGGACGACGGCCGCCGTGACCGCCGACGGTGAGAACGCGCCGGGCCAGTTGTGGATTTCGACGTACCGGAACCCGTGGAACGTCCACCGGGGCTCCCACGTCTCCTCGCCGCCGCCGCGCAGCGTGTAGTGGTCGGTGGCCGCCGCGTTGCGCAGTGGCCGGGTCCCGAGTTCGCCGTGTTCGAGCACTTCGGCGTGGCGCAAGGTGATGGTGTGCCCGCGAGGACCGGTTACGGTCAGCCTGACCCAGCCGACGAGGTTCTGGCCGAAGTCGAGCACCGTGCGGCCGGCCGGGGTGGTGATGACCTCCACGACCTCCCGGCGTTCCACCACCCGAACCGGCTGACTCGCCCGGGCTTCGGGCCGGACGTCCGGGACGCCGACCGGAACCACCGGGCTCCACCGGTCCTCGGCGACCCCCGGGTCCGTCCACTTCGGATCGTGAAGTCGCGCGTCGTAGGTCTCACCCTGGTAGATGCTCGCCGCGGCCACGGGCCCGGGCGACCACCGCCACCGCTCGTCGGTGACCACCGAAGCCGTGGTGCCGTCGGCGTACTCGATCACCAGCTGCGCAGCCGCGGCCGGGTGGCCTTCGTAGAACCTCCGCGCCCGGTCCCGGAAACCGAATTCCTCGGTGTACCAACCGCCGGCCAGTTCGATCCCGAGGGTGTTCGCCCCTGGGCGGAGGTGCTCGGTCACGTCGGTGACGTCGTGCTGGAGCCGCCACTGGTAACTCGTCCAGCCGGGCTTCAGCACCGCGTCGTCGACCGCGGCGCCGTTGAGCCGGGCATCGTAGGCACCGAACGCGGTCGCGTAGAGGAACGCCCGCCGAACGGCGCCGTGCACGTCGAACGTCGTGCGCAACAGGTGCGGTTCGTCCGAACCGGACCCGACGAACCGCGCCCGCCATTCGGAAGCTCCGAGAAACCCCGCCGTCACCTCGGTCGCCTCGCTCCACGGCGACGCCGACCCGTCGGCTCCCCGCACCCGCACCCGCACGCTCGCGGTTTCGCGCGGCCCCAAGGGAGCGAACGGCCACGACACGAAGACCGAGGCGTCGCCCTCGATCGCGGCGGTCGTGCGCGAACCCCCGCGGGACACCTCGATCTCCGCGCCGGCCTGGAGCCAGCCGCCGGAGCGCGCCACCGTCGTCCACGACAGCTTCGGCGAGGGGGTCGCCACGAACGGCTCGGCGGAGAGGCCGAGGCGGGGAGCGTTGACGGTGACGAGGGGATCACCCGTCATCAAAGAGCCTCCTTGGTGGTGAGAGTGGCAGGCTGGGACGGCGAAGCCGGCGCACGGCCGGAGCCGGCCCGCAGCCGGCGGATGATGAGCGTGCCGATGAGCCCGGACACCACGGCGAACACGGCGAGCAAGTAGTAGAGGCCGGCCGGGCTCCACGCGATGAGTGCGGGCGTGACGAGCGCGAAGGCGGCGGCGATGAACCGCGCGATCGCGATGGTGAAGCCCTGCACGGTCGCGCGGGCGTTGACCGGGAACGATTCCTGGGTCCAGATCTTGTACAGCGCCTCCCCGACGAAGGGGAACGCGATGTTGTACAGGACCAAAGCGGCGATCATCGCCGGCAGGACCACCCCACCCGTGACGGCGATGAGCAACTGGCAGACGAGGAAGACCACCACGCCCGCGGCGAAGAACCGGCTGCGCCACTTGGTGTCCGCGATGCGGGTGAACACGATCGTGCCGACGAGACCGATCAGGGTGGTGCCGAACGACAGTCCGGTCGCGACGGTCTGCGTCGTACCGCCGACGGTGACGAGGAAGTACGTCTTGAACGAGCCGAACGTGTTCGCCACCAAGGTGAAGAACAGGTAGAAGAGCGCGGTGAGCGCGATCAGGGCCAGCGAAGTCCGGTTCCGCAGCAGGCTCGCGAGCGGCAGGGCCTTCGCGGGATCCACGCCGCCCGTCGCGTACCGGGCCTGTGCCTCCTGCTCGAGCCGCCGGAAGGGCGGGTAGAACGCTCGGAACCCGAAGGTCGCCACAGCCAGCACGGCGAGCAGCCCGAAGATCAGGCTGATGCCGGGCACGCCCATCCCGGAGACCGCGAAGCCCAGCAGCGTCGCCACCACGACGCCGATCGTCCACATCACGTGCGTGAACGCGACGAGCCGACCTTGGGTCCCGCCGGGAGCGCGCTCGGACAGCACAGCGAGCGAGGTCGGCAGGTCGGCCCCGGCGGCGATCCCCAGCACGATCACGCCGATCACCAGCACGGTCGCGCTCGGGGCCAGCGCGACGGTCACCGCTGCTGCCGCGTACAGCAGGATCGTCAGGGAGAACATCCGGCCGCGGCCGACGAGGTCGGCCAGGCGCCCGCCGAACACGGAGCCGACCGCGATGAACAAGGTCAAGGCGGAACCGAGCACCCCGACCGTCCACACGTCGAGCTCGAACGCCTTCTTCCACAGCGCCAGGCCCAAGCCCACGGAGATGATCGCTCCGGAATCCAGCAGCGACGCCATCCCCGCGGCGACCGCGAGCAGCCAGTGTCTGGTCTCCAGCGCGGCCGCGCCGGCGGCGGTGTTCTCGGCCATCAGGTCTCCTTCATCGTCGAAGCAGCACGCCGTTGGTAATACGTTTTACCTCCGTGCGCGTGGCATCACACCACATGGCCTCCGGGGCCCGTCAAGGCGAAGAGGGAAATCTAGTAAAACGATTCAACAACGAGCCGACGCGAAACCGCCCGTGAGGCGGGTCAGCGCCGAACGGTCGAAGCCCGGACGACCAGCTCGGGCGAGAACTCGAGCTGAGGACGCGGCGGACCGCCGCCACCCGGTGAGACGAGGGCGTCGATCTCGGCGAACAGCAGATCTGCCACCGCCGTGCCGAGTTCCGCTTGCGGTGTGCTGACCGTCGTCAGCGGGACGATCGTGGACCGGGCGAACTCGATGTCGTCGTAGCCGACCACCGCGATGTCGGCCGGCACGCGGACACCGTCGTTCGCCACGAAAGCCTGGACCACACCGATGGCCAGAAGGTCGTTGGCGCAGAACAACGCGTCGGGCCGTTCGGCCGCCGGCCGGCGCAGGAGCGCGTCCGCGCAAGCGATCCCCGCCTCCACGGACCGTTCCGGGACCGGGATGACCTCCAGCGTTACGCCCGTCGCGGCGTGGACGGCGGACAGCGCCCCGTTGAGCCGGTCGGACATCTGCTTCAGCTCGAGTGAGGACGAGACGAACCCGATGCGCTTGCGCCCCTGCTCGATCAGGTGCGCCGCGGCGAGCCGGCCGCCCTCGACGTGGTCGATCGACACCGACGCCTGAGCCGGCGACTCGGCGCGGCGAGCGCTGAGCACGCTCGCGATGCCGAACGAACGCATCCGTGCGAGCTCGGCCTCCACGTTGCCGACCGGGGCGATGATGACCCCGCTCACCTGCTGCTTCGCGAACAGCTGCAGGTAGGCGCGTTCGCGCTGCTCGGACGCGGTGTCGTTGGCCATCAACATGTACATGCCCTCGGCCGAGACCCGCTGCTCGATGGCCGCGGCGATCTCCGGAGTGGTGGCACCCGCGAGCTCGAAGGCGAGGTAGCCGATGACCGGGCTGACCCCGGTCCGCAAGGTGCGCGCGGCGTCGTTGGGCACGAACCCGAGCGTGTCCACCGCCTGGCGGATCCGCTGGCGCGTTCCCTCGGACAGCTTCCGCGGCCGGTGGAAGTAGTTCGACACCGAGGCCGGGGAAACCTTCGCCAGCTCCGCGACGTCGCGAATGGTGACCCTGTTCAGCCGACTGTTCCTCTCCCGCCCGCACGACACCCAGTGCCACCGATGCTAGTGCAGGCACCCGGACCGCGACCTCGGCCGATGCCGCATGCGCGTCCGGATCCGGACAAATCCTTGCCCTGCCCTCGGGCGGGTCCCCACCATTTCTTCCTGGCCGTGGTCCCCGACCGTGGCCAGGCCCGTCCGCGCCCGTTCCGGACAGTCCCCGCAGACCTCCGCTCAACGGAGAGAGAGGCATTTGAATTGAAACGATTCACTAGCCTGAGATCGTCCCGGCCGCACCGGCTGGCGACGGCGGGAATCCTCGCCGCCTTGATCCCCGCGCTGGCGGCGCCGTCCGCCGTGGCGGCACCGATCGATGTGTCCGGGTTGAACACCTCCGCCTGGCAGTCCTCCGTGCTCGGCCCGTCGACCGCCGATGTCCACCCCGTCCAGGTCGAAGGCCGCGGTGAAGTCGCCCATCCGCAGTCACTGCTGAAATCGCACGGTCCCGCGACGACCCTCACGACGAAGGCGGGCGGTCCGCCGGCGTCCGTCCTGCTCGACTTCGGCAAGGAGGTCGGCGGCACGCCCTACCTCGACCTCACCCGCGTCACCGGTTCACCGACGCTCACGCTGGTGACCGCCGAGGCTCGCCAGTACATCCGGACCCCGGCCTCGACAACGGTCTCGGCAGCGGCAGCGAGCGGATCGACGCAGATCCCCCTGGCTTCCGCCGGGAACCTGGAGACCGGCAACACGATCACGTTCACCCCCGCCACCGGCACCCCGGTCACCCGCACGATCACAGGTTTCGACGCCACCGCCCGGACCGTCACGGTGAAACCCGCGCTGCCGGCGGCTCTGGCGGCCGGCACCGCCGTGGCCACGTCGCCCGGTGCGCCGAGTTCGGACGAGTCCCGCGGGCTCGCCGGCGTCGGCGGTCCGGACACCTTCCAGCCGACCGGGCCCGGTCGGCTGACTGGAGGATTCCATGGCGGCTTCCGATTCGCGCTGCTCACCGTCTCCTCCCTCGGCAGCGTCAACCTCTCGTCGGCCGGCCTGGACTTCCAGGCGTTCCGCGCGACACCCGCCGACTACCAGGGATGGTTCCTCTCCAGCGAGGACGACCTCAACCGGATGTGGTACTCCGGCGCCTACACGCTGCAGATGAACCTGAAGGCGCCGGGGCTCAACGGCCTACCTGATGCGCGCATCTACGACGGCGCCAAGCGTGATCGCAGCATCTGGACCGGCGACCTGCTCGTGCAGATCCCCACGCTGCTCACCAGTCTCGGAAAAGCCGGCGCGACCTACGTGAAGTCGTCGCTCGACGTGCTGCTGGCGACCCAGCGCGCGGACGGCGCCTTCCCGGGCTCACCGGACTTCTCGAAGCGCACCTCTCCGGCCGGTTCCCCGCTGTTCTACTCGAACAACTACTCCGGGTACGGAGCGCGCGCGTTCATCGACTACTTCCGCTACACCGGCGACAAGGCCTACCTCACCGCCGCGCTCCCCGCGCTGCGGAAGGAGTTGGCCTACAACGACACCTTCCTCAGCACCGACAACCTCGTGGTCTCCAACGACCGTGACTACTGGCAGGCGACGCAAACCGGTGAAGTCACCAAGTACAGCATCGACTACTACGTCCTGTTAAAGGAGATGTCGTGGCTCGAGCGCAGCGTCGGCTCCGCTGCACTGGCCGACGGTGACGATGCCAAGGCCGAGGCCGTCAAGACCGCGGTGATCAGCAAGCTCTGGAACCCGCAGCTCGGCGCGTACGGGCAGAGCAGCGCCAAGCCCGACGTTCTGGTCGAGGACGCCAACGCCCTCGCGCTGCAGTACGGATTCGTCCCGGAGGGGAAGGAAGCCGGCGTCCTCGCAGCGATGAAGTCGCTCTGGACTCCGTACGGCGCCATCATGGGGCCGGGACTTCAGGACCCCACCGGTCACACCATCGAGCCCTTCGCCAACGGCATGGAGACCGCCGGCCGCTTCGCCGTCGGTGACACCACCGGGGCGCTGGACCTCATGAAGCGCACCTGGGGCCCGATGATCGACAAGAAGAACCCGCTCTACACCGGCGCGTTCTGGGAGTTCAAGAACAGCACCGGCGGCGTGAACCGCGCGACGGCCAGCCTCGCCCACGGGTGGGCCGCGTCGCCGTCGGTGCAGCTGACCGAGCAGCTCCTCGGCGTCAAGCCGGTCGGCGCCGGCTACCAGTCGTGGAGCATCGCGCCGCACCCCGGCAGCGTTCGCTGGGCTAGCGGCGCCGTCCCCACTGCGTACGGGACCATCAAGACGGAGTGGACCTCGGACCCGCGATCGGGCCGGTTCACCCTTACCGTGCAGGCGCCCGAGCACACCACCGGCACGATCACTGTCCCGGTCGGCCGCACGTCGGTCGTCACGGTCAACGGCCGTGCCGGCAAGGACTTCGGGTCCGGGGCGAACTCGTCCGGTGGCTACGTGACCCTGACGGTGCCCGACGGCACCTCCCAGATCATCGTTTCCTGACCAGACGAAGAAGCGCCGTAACGCTGTGGGCTGCTGTGGAGGAAATCTCCGCAGCAGCCCACTCCACGTCGCGGAAGACGAAACCAGCCGAAGCGCGAATCTCCCTTCCCCGACTTCCTGTCCCAGGCGAACGGAAAGCACCAATGGAGGTGTGATGTTTTCGTCCACAACATCGAGAAAACGAAAACTGATGTTCTTGTCCCTCGGCGTATCCGCGGTGACTGTCGCATCACTGGTCAGCCTCACGCCGAGCGGCACCGCCAGCTCCGATCTCCGGAGCCCGGCCGAACCGTCCGCCGAGCTGCTGAACGGAACGGATGCGCTGCAGCCCCTGGCCGGCGGACTCACCGCGGCCCAGTTCGCCCACCCGGACACCCGGTTCAAGCCGGCGATGCGATGGTGGTGGCAGAAGCCATTGGACAACGCGGAGGCGCTTCGCGAGCTGCAGGTCATCGCGGACGCCGGGTTCGGCGAGGTCGAGATCGCGTTCTCCGACGGTGCGTGGGCGACCGACGACCAGCGCACGATCCTGGGCGCCGTGCTGGACAAAGCTGCCCGGCTCGGCATCAAGGTGTCGATGACCATGGGCAAGGCGTGGCCGGTTCAGACGCCGGGAACCGGCGCCGGAAGTGGATTCGCTTCCCAAGAGCTGCAATACGGCCTGGTCCACGTGTCCGGCGGCCAGAGCTTTTCAGGACCGGTTCCGCCGCCGATCGACGCAGCGCAGCTGCCCCAGGCGCGCCGGCTCGTCGCGGTCACGGCCGCCCGGGTCACAGAAGCCGGTCCCGACGTGTCGACGCCCGGACAGCCGCCGGCCAAGTCGACGGTGTTGGACCCCGATTCGCTGACGGACCTCACCGCGCAAGTGAAGAACGGCAGCATCACGTGGCAGGCACCGGCGTCGGGTGACTGGGAGCTGTTCGCGTTCTGGTCCCGTGAAAACAAGGGGAACTACACGAACCCGCTGGACGCCGACGCCTCACGCAAAGCCGCGCAGGACCTCGATCAGATCCAGATCGGCAAGGACAACGCGGCGAAACTGCGGAAATCCGGAGCGGACCTGTTCGAAGACTCGCTGGAGCTGCACGCGACTTCCCTCTTCTGGACACCCACCATGGAAAGCGAATTCCGCAGCCGCCGCGGATACGACATGGCGAAGTACTTGCCGATGATGTTCGTCCAGGGCGAGTCGGACTTCCCCGTGCCACCGAAGGAACCGACACCTGACTTCTCCCTCTCCGACGGATCGGCGAGCAAGATCCGGCACGACTACTACGAGACGTTGACCGACCTGTACCTCGCGAACCACCTCCACGTGTTCCAGGACTGGGCGAAGCAGTACGGCATGCAGTACAAGGCCCAGGCCGCCTACCTGCAGGACCTCGAACCGATCCGGAGCTTCCGCTCGTTGCAGAGCTTCGGCGCGAGGTCGGAGACCGAATCCCTCGATGCCGGCGAGAACTTGCCGGTGTCGCCCGACGACCCCGCTTGGCGCAACTCGCTCGCCTTCCAGCAAACGATCGCCGCCGGCGTGCACCAAGGTGGCGGCGATCTCCTCAGCGTCGAACTCGGGGCGATCTTCAAGCCCGCCTACAGCATGAACCTCGACGACTACCGCGACCTGATGGGCAAGGAGTGGGCCGCGGGGGTGTCCCAGCCGTTCATCCACGGCTTCGCCCTGCAATCCGCAGGCGCAGCGTGGCCGGGCACCACCCGCTTCGCTGAATCGGTCACCGAAAGCTGGAACGACAAGAACTTCCCCCAGTGGTCCAGCTGGCCGGCGTTGAACAGCTACTTCGCCCGGGGCACCAGCGTGCTCGAGACCGGTACGGCGAAGACGGACGTCGCGGTCTACAGCGACTCCTTCTTGTCCCCACGCGGACACCAGTCGCCGTTCAACGCTCAGCGCCTCGAGCAGCAGGGCTTCTCCGTCGAGTACCTCGACCCGCAAGGGCTGGCGAAGGATGCGCGTCCGGAGCACGGTGAACTGTTCCCCGGCACCAGCGGCTACCGCGCCCTGGTGGTCGATCAACGGTCGATCACGCACGAAGCATCGGCTGCGATCCTGCAGGCCGCGAAGGCCGGCGTCCGGGTCGTGTTCGTAGGTGCCCTCCCCGACCGGGACACGACCTACGCCAGCGGAGCGCGCGGCGACGCGGAGGTCAAGAACAACGTTGCCGCGACGTTGAAACTAGCGTCGGCGACGAAGGCGGCGACGCAGAATGACGTCGCGAACGCGCTCAAGCGCCTGCGTCTCGCTCCGCGGGTCGCTTCGGGTGGCACGCAGGTCCTGTCCCAGTGGCGCGAGATCAAGGGCGGCGCCTACGTCTACCTGTACAACCCGTCCGATCACCCGGTCACGTTCAGCCCGTCCTTCGGTGTCCAGGGCGTGCCGGCGGAGATGAACCTGTGGGACGGGTCGATCGCGCCGATCGCCCAGTACGCCACGGGCAACGGACGCACCACTGTCCCGATGACCCTGCAAGGCGGCCAGGGCGCGGTCGTGGCGATCAACAAGGACGCGCGCCCGGCCGTCCACGTCACGGGCGCGCCGCCCGAGGACGGTTCGTTCCTCGTCGGCGCCGGGAAGATCGTCTTCCGGGCAACCGAATCCGGCGGACAGACCTTCCAGCTGTCCAACGGCCGCAAGACCGACGTCACCGCCGAAGTCCGCACCGACGACGATCGGCCGCTTTCCGGAGTCCCGTCCAGCCGTCCGTCCACCATCGACCAGTGGACCCCGTGGTCGTTGACGGTCAAGACCGTCTCCCCCACCGGCGGCGCCACGGTGTCGATCCCCAGCGGGCTGGGCGACTCCCAGTTCCAGCAGTTCCGGCTCAAGGACTGGCGGGACATCACCCAGCTCACCGGCGAGTCCGGCGTCGGGACCTACACGGCGAACACCACGCTGCCCGACGGGTGGCACGCGAACGCCGCGGAGGGAGTGCAGCTGGACATCGGCCACGTCGACGGAACCGCGGACATCTCGGTCAACGGCCGGTTCGTCGGCACCCAGCTCACGGACGGCCGGCACTGGGACATCACCCCCTGGCTCCACCCCGGCACGAACTCGGTCCAGATCACGGTGCGGACGACACTGCGCAACGCCGTGTCCCAGTACACCAAGAAATCCACAGCCAGCCAGCCCTACGGGCTGCGCGGCCCGGTGACGCTCACGCCGTACCAGGATTACGTCATCTACGACGGGAAGTAGTCCGGTTCGACGAGTCCCGAAAGCGCCGGGGGACGCCGACAGGCGACCCCCGGCGCTTGTCTGCGACGGCTGAGCACCGCGGAGCCGCCGGCCGGCAACCTCATCACCAACGCACGAAGCGGGGGCCGGGGGGTTACGCCGGGCCGCGGGACCGGCACACCCCCCCCGACCCCGACACAACCCCCCCCCCCCGGCGCTGGGCCGCCCAGGTGGCCACCCCCCCGCGG
>NZ_JBITBT010000011.1:49705-243570 GCF_044452505.1 Amycolatopsis sp. NPDC051903
ACCTCTCTGCGCGACACCCCCCGGCCCGGGGGGCCCCTGCTCGGCACCCGCCGCCACACCACCCCCCACCCCCCCCCGCGCCCCCGGGGGGATCCCGCGCCCCCGCTTCAGCTGCAGACCGCTCAGGACAGCGACAGACGTCCCCGCAGCGGGAGATCGGCCGACGAGGTGCCCACACCGACGGTGTAGCTGCCGGGGACCACGGTCCAGCCCGTGGTCGAGTCGAGCCAGACCGCGAGGTCGTCGCGCGCGACTTCGAGGGTCACCGTGGTGGTCTGACCCGGTTTCAGGGCGACCTTGGTGAACGCCTTGAGCTGCTGGGCCGGCTCCCGGGCCGCGTCCGGTGCAGCGACGTAGAGCTGGACGACCTCCGAGCCGGCCCGGCGGCCGGTGTTCGTGACGGTCGCCTGAACGCGAAGCCCGCCTGTCGTGCGGGAGAGCCGCAGTCCGCCGAGCCGGAAACTCGTGTAGGACAGGCCGAAACCGAAGGGGAACAGCGGTTTCTCACCCGAGTGCTCGTACCAGCGGTAGCCGACCGCCAGACCTTCGTCGTAGTAGACCTGCACGCCGTCGCCCGGGAATTCGACGGTGGTCTTGGCCGGGCCCTGGTCGTTCGCAGCCGGGAAGGTCTCGGGGAGCCGACCGCCCGGTTCCTCGTCGCCGAAGAGCATCGCGGCGAGCGCGTTGCCCTGTTCCTGCCCGGCGTACCAGTTGGCGAGCACGGCCTTCACGCCGCCCAGCCAGGGCATGAGCACAGCCCCCGAGGTGTTCAGCACCACCACGGTGTTGGGGTTCGCCTGCGCGACCGCGGTGATGAGCTCGTTCTGGTCCGCGGGCAGCGCCAGCGTGGAACGGTCCATCCCTTCGCTGGTGACGTCGGCGACCACGACGACGGCGACGTCGGCCGCCCGCGCGGCCGCAGCCGCCGCCTGGTGGAGCTTGTCGTAGCCGGTCTGGGAGCCCAGCACGAGTGACGTGCGCGGTGCGCGCCCGCCGACCGGTGCGGCCGAGACGTAGGTGACCTCGACGGCGTGCTCCCCCGCGGTCAGGTCGACCAGCGCGTTCTGCACGGCTTCGCGGCCGGGCAACGCGGTGAGCACCTCCTTGCCGTCGATGCTGAGTGTCGTCAGCCCGCCGACGCTCAAGCTGAAGCGGTAACCCGCGGCTTCGTCCGCGTGGAACGTGCCGGCGTACCGCGCCGACCAGCCGTCGGTCTCGCCGGCGACCGCGGCCGGGGTCGCCGTGATGTTCAGGGTCGGCACGGTCTCGGTCCCCAGCGCGGCACCGGTCAGGTCGGTGGAGGCGTAGTACGCCGCGGTCAGCCCGGCACCGAACGCGGCGGCCGGGATCACCGGCAGCGCGGCGATCCCGAGGGTGCCTGGGGCGTAGGTGACCGGGATGGAGCCGGCCCGCGCCCGGATCCCCGCCAGTGGCGTCACGACGGCGCCGTTGGGGTTGACGCTGCCGGAGCCGCCACCGTGCGTCTGCGCGCCGGCGTCGGCGGCGTTCCCGATGACCGCGATGCTGCGCGGACGCGCCAGCGGCAGCACGCCGTCGTTCTTCAGCAGCACGCTGCCTTCGACGCCGATGTGCCGGGCGAGTGCGAGATGAGCCGGGGTCGAGACCACGGTGTCGACGACGGTCGCCGGATCCGGCAGCGGGTGGTCGAACAGCCCGACGCGGATCATCGCCGTGAGCACCTGGGTCACCATGGTGTCGAGCTGCGCTTCGCTGACGCTGCCGCTTTGCACGGCGACCTTGAGCGCGTCGCCGAGGTAAGTGCTGCCGGGCATTTCCGTGTCGGAGCCGGCTTTGGCGGTCTGGACGGTGCTGTGCGTGCCGCCCCAGTCCGACATCACCATGCCGTCGAAACCCCACGTGTCGCGCAGCGTGTCCTGCACGTTCACCTGGTTCTCCTGGGCCCAGGTGCCGTTGATCTTGTTGTACGACGTCATGACTGCGCCGACCTGACCCTGCTGCACCGCGGCCCGGAAGCCGGGGTAGTAGAGCTCCTGCAGCGCGCGGGGCGAGACCACCACGTCGATCGAGTTGCGCAGGATCTCCTGGTTGTTGGCCACGAAGTGCTTGACCGTCGAGATGACGTGGTTGGCCTGGATGCCGCGGATCGTGGCCGCGGCGAGCAGCCCGTTGAGGAACGGGTCCTCGGTGTAGGTCTCGAAAGAGCGGCCCCAGTGCGGCAACCGCAGGAGGTTGATACAGGGTGCCAGCGCGACGTTGTGGCCCTTGGCCGCTTGTTCGGCGCCGTAGGCCCGGCCGTAGTCGGTCGCGGTGGCCGGGTTCCACGTGGCCGCCAGCGCCTTGGAGTCCGGCCACTGCGTGACGCCGGTGGACCCGTTGCCGACGCCGCTGGGCCCGTCCGCGAGCCGCAGGGCGGGGATGCCGAGCCGCTCGTTGGCCGGGATGTGGCCGGTGAACCCCTTCGTGGCCGGAATCCCGTGGCAGTAGGCGATCTTCTCGTCGAGGGTCATCTTCGCCACCAGCTGGTTCGCCTGCTTCACCGCCGCCTGGGTCGCGGCGGACACTGCCGGAGCCGCGCTCACGGAACCGGCGCCCGGCGCGGCTGCGGCCTCGGCCGAGCCGGCGGGGATCACCGCGGCGAAGCTCGCGGCGGTGATCCCCGCCCCGGACCACTTCAGCATCGAACGACGGGTGACATCCATCGGGTAACTCCTTCGTGGTGGGGTGGTGAGGGAGAAGACGTGTCCGATGTGGCCGGTCCGGGCGGCCGGGTTCAGATCGTGGCCGAGAAGGTGTAGTCGCCGCCGCCCACGGTGTACACCGTCTCCGTGCCGTTGCCGCCGGTCATCCGGGCGGCTCCGGCGACCTGGATCTGCCGGTTCGCGGCGACGGGAACGTGCACGGTGGCGGTGGTCCCGGGCGGGACGGTGACGTGGAGCCGGAAGTCGTGACCGGACTTCGTCCAGTCAGTGCTGACCGTGCCGTAGGGAGTGCGGTAGCTGCCCGCCGCGTGGTTCAGGTCGCCGACGAGCGCCGGGGCGATCGTCAGGCTGCGGTAGCCCACCGAGCCCTCGGCCTGCCGGATGCCGGCCACTCCGCGGATGAACCACGCGTCGACCGCGCCGAGGAAGTGGTGGTTCTGCGAGCCGCTCCCGTCGAGGCTTTCGGACAACGTGGTGTGGCCGCTGGCGACGAGGTAGCCGTAACCGGGGGACGTGGGGTTCACGACCAAGTCGTAGATGACGTCGTCGCGGTTGCCGTTCTCCAGGGCGCGGAAGAGCGGTCCCAGCGCGACCGAGCCGGTCGTGATGTGGTTGCCGGCCTTGCGAACCGAGGCGACGAGGCGATCGAGCACGGCCGCGCGGTCGGCGGGGGCGACCAGGCCCGCGTCGAGCGCCATGGCGTCGGAGGCCTCGCTGTCGCTGCCGTAGTACACGCCGGCCGCGTCGACGTGCCGGAAGCGCGTCGTGAACTCCGCCGCGAGCTGGGCGGCCAGTGCGCTGTATGTGGCGTGATCGGCGGTCTTGCCGAGGACCTGCGCGATGCTCGCCAGGTCGCTCGCCGCGGTGTAGTAGCCCGCGGTGATGGCCAGCTGCATCGGCGTGGTGTTGTCGGTCGCGGACCAGTCGCCCAGGCCGGGGATGTCGCCGTTGTTGGCGGCCTTGTTCCTGGCTTCGTAGTCGAGCCAGGCGACCATGTTGTCGTAGTACGTGGCCATCGTGCGCGTGTCGCCGTAGGTGAGGTAGAGCTGCCACGGGATGCGGATCACGGCGCCGCCCCAGTTGACCTCGTCGAGGAACTCGATGGTGCCCTGGGGCCGCGGCAGCGTGGTGGGCGCGACGCGGTGGAACTCGGGTGCGATGTTCGCGATCAGGCCGGGTGACGCGTCACCGGGTTGCCGCTGCGCGGTGGCCATGTTGCGCACGAGCTGCGGTTCGAACGCCGACATGTCGTAGTCGGTCAGGAGCGCGTCGAGGTTCTGCAGGTTGTCGCCGGTGTACGGGCCCTTCTCGCGGTCCGGGCAGTCGGTCATGACCGACGTCATGTTGCTCTGGATCGCGCGCTCGGTGATCGCGTGGATCTGGTTGAGCAGGTCACTCGAGGACGTGAACTCACTCGCGCTCGGGTTCGCCGCGTGGATCACGTCGACGGTCACGGTGTCGGAAGTGGGCGCCGCTCGCAGGCCGCTCACCTGGAGGTAGCGGAAACCGCTGTAGGTGAACTGCGGGTGCCACGTTTCCCTGCCGTGGCCGGACAAGGTGTAGCGGTAGGCGATCTGGTTGCCGGCCGAGGCGCCGGTGCTGGCGATGTCCAGGCTGCCGTCGGCGGCGAGCTTCTCGGCCGGGATCATGGTCACGGTGTCGCCGGCGTGGCCGGTGACCGAGACGCTGGGCCAGCCGGAGCGGTTGGCGCCGAAGTCGAAGAGGTAGGAGCCGTCGGCGAGCTTGCGGACGCTGGTGGGCCGCACCGTCTGTGCCACGGTGATCGGCGGACGCGGGTTGGCGCGCAACGGCGTGGTGTCGCGGGGTGTGGTGCTCTGCGTGAGCGTCACCGGGTTCGCCTGCTGCCACCCGGCTCCGGCCAGCGCGGCGGCCGACGTCGGCGCGTTCCCGTCGCGACGGGCGTCGTACTCCTCGCCGCTCCACCACGACGAGAAGGTCGTCGGCCCCAGCGCGGTGCGCCAGGTGCCGTCGCTCGAGACGACCTCACGGTGCCCGTCCTGGTAGGTGATCTCGAGCTGCGCGATGACCTTCGGCTCGCCGTACACCGTGTACTGCTCGAGAGTGCCGCCGAAGAAGTACCGGCCCGGCGTCTTCACGCGCTGGTAGGTACCGCTGCCGGTCTGGAGGCCGATCGTGTTCGTCCCCGCCCGCAGCGCTCGGGTGAGGTCGTAGGTGCGGTAGTCGACTTCCGCGGTGTAGGTGGTCTGGCCCGGTTCCAACACGGCTTCGCCGACCGGGCGGCCGTTGAGCGTGGCGGCGTACATGCCCAGGCCGGTGGTGTACAGGCGAGCCTGCTTGACCGCCCCGTGCACGGCGAACGCCTTGCCGAACACCGGGAGCGGGGTCTCCTTGCCGTCCGGCTGGGTGTAGTCGTAGGACGGGTTCTCGATCCACCGGGCCGACCAGTCGGCGGGGGTGAGCAGGCCCATTTCCCACGTGGACGGGTCGCTCCACGGCGACACGCGTCCGGCGGCGTCCCAGGTGCGGACCTCCCACCGGACGCGGTCACGCGCGTGCAGCGCCGGGCCCGCGTAGGCGATGTTCGACGTACTGGCCGAACGCACCTGGCCGCTGTCCCACAGGTCGCGTTCTCGTTGCTGTGACGGCGATTGGACCGTCGCGCGGATCTCGTAGGCGGCTTGGCCCGTCGCGCTCTTCTGCGGCGGGAGCCAGCTGAGCAGCGGCTTGGCCGCGTCGATGCCGATCGGGTCGACGAGGTTCTCGGTCCGCAGGGTGGTCGGTTTCGCCGGGCTGCCGCCGCCCGGAACGGCGGCGACGGCCGCCGATCCGGACGCGGCCAGTAGCGAGGCTGTGAGGAGAGTCAATAGGCGTCGCCGGCGGTTCATCGGGTGTCCTTTCGGCCGGGCGGTGTGAGCTGCAGGTGGGGTGTCGGATTGGCGGACCGGGCTACGTCCGGTTGACGATGCGGACCGGTCCGAGGAGGCCGGCCGGTTTGAGTTCGGTCCCGGCGGCGATGTTCTTCAACGGCGGCTGGACGTACGCGATCTGCGTGGCGCCGGCCTGCTGGTCGCCCACCAGCCGGTTGAACCAGCTGGTGGTGACCTTGACCTGAAGCGTGTTGGGGCCGGCGCGCAAGGCGCCGGTGATGTCGAACCGATACGGCGCGCGCCAGGCGATCCCCGCGTCGGCGCCGTTGACCGCGACCTGGGCGATGTCGTGCACCTCGCCCAGGTCCACGAGGATGCGCCCGCCCGCTTTGGTCCAGTCCGCCGGGGCGTCGACGGTCGTCGAATACGTTGCGGTGCCGGAGAAGTAGCGGATGCCGGGGTCGGTCTCCTGGGTGAGCGAGCGCAGGAAGGCGAAGCTCGCGGTGGCGGGAGCGCCGGTTCCCGCCGGGAATTCGACTTTCCACGTGCCGCCGACCGCGCCGATCTGCCGTTCCGTGGTCGCCGGGACGGTCTTGGCACCGGGTTTGCCGTGCGACACGAGGACGAAGAGCGAATCGACGGGCCCGAGGTCGACCGTGAGCTGGGTGGCCCCGCTGGTGGCGTCGAAGGTGATCGGAGCGGTCTGCCCGGTCACCGGATCCCAGGTCTCCACCGCGCTGCCCGCCGAGCGCAGCGTCAGCGGGATGGTGGTGCGCACGTTGCGGCGGTTGACGAGGAAGTAGACGTCCGCCGAATCCGTGCGGCGGTGGGTCAGCCACAGGGGTTCGTTGGCGGCCAACGGGTCCATCGCGTCGAGCCGGAAGGTCCAGTCCGGGACGACGCCGAGCTCGGCGAGGGCCTCGGCGGCCGTGATCCCGCTGAAGACGCGGCCAGCGCCGACCACCCGATCGCGCTGGTCACCGTCGCCCCACAGCCGCGTGGCCAGCTGCTGGAACGCGGCGTCGTCGTCGGCCAGGCTGGGTGAGCCGGCCGGTTTCGGCCCGGCGACGGCCGCCCCGGCGTCGACGAACCCGGCGAGCTTGCGCAGCACGGGCAACGTGATGCGCTGGGCGTCACCGCCGAGGTGGAGCAACGCGTACGACTGACCGGAGCGGGTGACGATCCTGCCGTCGCGCACCGACATCTCGGTGAGGATCATCGTGCCGTTGACGAAGTCGTAGTCGTACCCGGCCGGCTGGTCGTGCTGCCGGAAGCCGCGGCCCCACACGCCGGTCGCGGGAGCCTCCTGGCCGTAGAAGTACGCGACGTCGGCGACGTGGGTGCCGCGGGACAGCAGCCAGCAGCAGCGCGCGAGGTACGTGGTCCACGGTTTGGCGACCTCGGCCCACGTTTCGAGTCGCGTGAAGAACGAGCCGATGCCGTTGAGGGTGATGCCCGGGCCTCGGTCGAGGGGCTGGTGCACCGAAGTGTGGATCATGAACCTGGTCGCGCCCTGGGCGAGCATTTCGTCGGCGAGGGGTTTGAGGTCCTTCGGCGTGAAGCCCTGCGGGGTGAAGGTGAAGGCTTCGACCGCTGTGTGGGCCCGGCCGTAGACGTGCGCGACCGAGGCGGCGCCGCGGGTGTCGACCCGGTAGGTCTCGAACGACTGGTCCCCCGGTGCGAACGCTTCACCGGAGGCGCCCATGGGGATGTCGGCGTACTGGCGCATCTCCAGGTCGTCTCCGAACCAGCCGCGTTTGTCCTCTTGTGCTTCGGCGTAGGTGCGCTGGAGCCCGCGCTTGTGGGCTTCGGCGGGGATGACCTGGTAGTGGTTCTCGGCGAGAAGCTCGTTCAGCGTCCGGCGCCAGTCCCAGAGGAACTTGTCCGCGTCCGCGGCGCTGTCGACCGGCACGCCGGTGAGCGCCGGCAGGAGCGGAGCCGGGTCGTAGCCGCGCCGCTCGCGGAACTCCTCCAGCAGCGATTCCGTCCAGTTCTGGTAGCCCGCCTCGTAACTGTCGTTGAGGAGCCCGGTCAGCCCCTTGGCTCCGAACAGCTCCTTTCCGGCGGCGTCGGCGAGCTTGTCGAGGTAGGTACCGAGGTACTTCCGGACCCGGCCGGCGTCGAGCTTGTCGACCTCCAGGCCGGTGGCCGCGGCGGACGCCGGACCGTTCTGGTGGCCGGTGAGGCTGTAGCCGAGGCGGACCACGACCCACGTGCCGGCCGGCACCTGCCAGTGCAGGGTTCCGTCGGGCGCGAGCTGCCGGGTCAGGTCGACGACGTCGGCGCGGCGCACGGCCGGCGCACCGCCTTGCGACGGCGTCGCGATCCGGTAGTAGTTCGCCGTCTGGCCGAACCCGGCCTTCACCTCGAACTCGTGGATCGTCCCGACCGTGCGCAAGACGAGGCGGGACAAGGCGATCGGCGCCGGCGACGGCGCCGTGGGGCTCTGGCCGAACACCACCTTGAAGTACTTCGCGGTGGTCTGCGGCACGAACAGCGTGCGCTGCACCCCGCTGTAGACGCCTTGCGCGAGCAAAGTCCACTGCCGTCCGTCACGGCTGCTGTGGACCTGAACCGACGGCCCGTACTCGACGACGTCGTTCCAGCCGGTGAACGCGGCACCGGCGGCGATCGTGACGCCGGTGACGGTGACCGGGCGCGGGTATTCGAAGCGCACCCAGGTACCGCTGCTCCCTGGCGCGGGCAAGTACTGCGGGTCCGCGACCGAGGCGTTCGACAGCTTCGCGACGTCGAGCTCCACGCCGTGCTCACCGTTCGACTGCGGGCTCGCCTTCGGATCGGCCAGCAGTGCGCCGGCGTAGATCTTGGGTGCGAGCGCCGCCTGGTTCTGCGTCCCGTTCGGCACGCGGTAGGCGAACACGCGCGCATCGCGGTAGAAGGTGGGCAAGGGCGTCGTCGTCGCGGATTGCGCAGCCGCGTCGCCGAACTGTCCGGCCACGGACGGCGGCTGCGGCAGGGTCACCTGCGCCTGGCCGCCTTCGACCCACGTCTCGGTCCAGACGTACTTCTTCATCGCGTCTTCGGCCGTGACCCACGGGCCGCCGGTCTCCGACCACCCGGGCGAACAGGCGACGTCGGCCTCGAGGCCGAGCTGATCGGCCATCTGCATCGCGTAGCGGAACGCGGACTTCCAGCCGTCGGACAGGTAGGGCAAGGGAGTGGGCACCACGACCGGGACGCGGCCCGCGCCGTCGAAGTTCACCATGCCGCCGATGCCGGCGCGCTTGAACCACTCGAGGTCGGCCTTGATGCCCTCCTGGGTGATGTTCTGGTTCATCCAGTGCCACCACACCCGCGGCAGGACCTCGGCGGGAGGCGTCCGGAACCCGGCCAGCACGGGCGATCCGTCGAGCGCCGAGGCGAGCCGCGGGCCGGCGGCAAGAGCCGTACCCGAGAGATCGGGCGCCGCGGCGCCCGACGCCGTCCCCGGAACCGCCACCACACCCGCGGCTCCGACCGCGGCCGCTGCCGCGCCGCGGAGAAACCCGCGTCTGCTCGTAGACATCGTCGTCCTCGTTCCCGATCGGCGGACACACCGGTGCGGAGCGTCCGGGGCTAACTTGGTCCCCACGACTTGAAACGATTCATCAAAAGTAGAAGACAGGTGCAGCAGGGCACAACCCTGCGAAAGTCGCCTTCTCCTCGCCTCGCCACTCACCGAAGTGCCTGTGAGCACACAGAAAATTCCCCTCGTCGAGGCTCGAGAGGGGCCGAGGACGCGAGATTGCTTCCGGTGGGGACGGGCGGGAAGCACCCCCGATGAATCGTTTTACTCAGCGCGAGATTACGACGGTTTCCGTTGCCGGACAAGGAAGTGTCCGGATCTGGACAGGGCAGGCCGAACCACGGTCGTCAGGTCGGACCAGCGGAGCCACGCCACTCAGAGCAGCCCACGACGAGCTGCCCACACCACCGCCTGAATGGGGGTCGCGAAGCCCAGCCGGTCGCAGATCGAGCGCAGCCGCCGGCGCACCGTGCGATCGGACAGCTCCAGCCGGCGGGCGATGAGGTCCAGCGGCAAGCCTTCGGCGAAGAGCGCCAGCAAGTCGAGTTCCTCGCGTGCGAGCAGGTCGTTCACCGGCCCACCGTCCTCCCCTCGCCCCACTGCGCCGCACGCGCTTCCGCGGCCCGCACTCGCACGGGGAACCGGGACGGCGCGGCCGGGAAGGTCCGAACGGCCGGCCCGGGCAACTCGGGCACCCAGCGCCGACACGGCGTCGATCCGGGGCGGCACAGTCCGGGTTTCGCGGAGCGCGCACACTCGTCGCCGGCCTCCCCTCCCGAATTGAAAGGTTTCACAACCCTGGCGGCGATGACGCTACTATCCCTTGCGAAGCAAAGTCAATGCGCCGCCGGGGCCGTGGTGAAACGTTTTTCACCAGGCGACACCCAGAGCCCGCGACGGAGCCGTCCGCGCGTCAGTTACGCGGAAGCGCAACCGACAGACGCTCCACCTCCGGTGCCGTCAAGCCGGCAGCGACCGCCTCGACGGCCTGGACCAGGTGGGCCGGACGCCCCGTGCCGACGATGGGAACCAGGTTGGCGCGGAACGAAGTGAGCCACGCGAGGGCGACCTGCTGCACGGTGCAGCCACGCTCGGCCGCGATCCGCCCGAGGCCAGGTAGCCCCGTCTCGAGCCGTCGGACGCCGGACCTGCCGCCGAGCGGGGAGTACGCGAGGTAGGGAATGCCTTCACGCGCACAGTAGGCGAGCGTCTCGTCGTCGCGGGAGAGCGGCGAGTAGCGGTTCTGCACCGCGTCGATCACGGTGATCGCACGAGCTTTCTCGAGTTGCGCCACGGTCACGTTGCACAGACCGACGCCGCGGATCTTGCCCTCGTCCCGCAGTACCGCCAGCTCGCCGACGCTCTCCTCGAGCACAGTCGACGGATTGTCCGCGCGGTGCAGCTGGTACAGGTCCAGCCGGTCGCGACCGAGCGTGCGCAGGCTCTGCTCGCAGTCGCGCCGCAAGGCTGCCGGGGACGCGTCGACGGGGAATTCCGCCGGCCCGCTGCGGAAGTGCCCGCCCTTGGTGGCGACGAAGACCGAATCACCGTCCGGGTGCGTGGCCAGCGCCTTGCCGATCAGCCACTCGTTGTGGGCGGGGTGATCGACCGTGGTGTAGGCGCGAGCGGTGTCGATCAGCGTGACCCCGTGGTCGATCGCCGCGTGCATCGTGGCGATCGCGCCATCGACGTCCGGTTCGTCCGCGAGGGACCAGCCGGCGCCGCCGAGCGCCAGCCTGCTGACCGCTGTCCCGCCGATCCGGATCCGCGGTATCGCCCCGATGGTCATCCGGTACTCCCCTTTCCGTGGCCCTGGTTCGACGTCTGCGGGAGCCGGTGCCGATCGGCCAGGAGCCGCCGCGTGGAGTCGAGCGCCAGCGTCACCGCCCCGACGACCTCGGCCCGCCTGCCCAGCGAAGACCGCATCAGCCGCAGTCCGTCGGTGATGGCCGGCTGGGCGTAGCGGTGCAAGCTGTCGCCGACGGCGTCCACGAGCACGTCCCCCGCTTCGCTGACCAGACCACCCAGCACCACGGCACCCGGGTTGAGGCTGGCGCACAGGTCCGCGATCGCCCGGCCGAGGGTCCGGCCGGCGTCGGAGACGATGCGGTGGGCCAGCGGATCTCCGGCGCGCACGAGCCGCACGACCTCTTCGAGCGTCAGCGGTTCCGGGCGGGTCGGCTGGAGCAGTTCGATGATCCGCCGCCCGGACGCGACGGTGTCGAGGCAGCCGCGGCTCCCGCACCAGCACAGCGCGCCGTCCTCGTCGACCAGTACGTGCCCGATCTCGCCGGCGATGCCCGCGGCACCCCGGTAGAGCCGGCCGTTGAGCACGAGCCCGGCGCCGATGCCGCTCGAGACCTTGACGTAGAAGACGTCGTCCACGTCGCGCGCCGCGCCCTCCCAGGCTTCGGCGAGCGCACCCAGGTTCGCGTTGTTCTCCAGGGAAACGGGGATGCCGATGCGGTCTTCGAGCTCGGCCGCCGGAACCATGCCGACCCAGCTGTTGAGGACCCGGCCCAGGGTGATGCTGCCGGTCGCGCGGTTGACCGGTGCGGGCAGGCCGACGACCACCTTCCTGACCACCCCGCGGTCGACACCGGCTTCCGCCGTCAACGCGGTCACGAGCTCGGCGGCCGTCGAGAGCGATTCGGCCGCGAAGTCGTCCACCTGCATGGACACGACCCGCTCCGCGAGGATCCGGCCCGACAGGTCGGCCAGCGCGGCCCGGATGTGCGTGCGGCCGAAATCCACCCCGACGACGACGTCGCTGGGCTCCGCGAGCTTGAGCAGGGTGGGCGGGCGCCCGCTGTGCGCGGCCCGCACGTCCGGGTCGGGTGAGTCCTCGACGACGGTTCCCTCGGCGATCAGGTCGCTCACCACGGCCCAGACCGAGGTGCGCGAACGCCCGGTGACCTCGCCCAGCCGCGCGCGGCTGATCGGGCCGTAACGGCTCAGCGCGAACAAAACCTGGTCTCGTTGCTGTGGTGTCCCCGAGGCCGTGTGGGACGACCGAGCCGGTCCGTTGCTCACTGTCCACCCCCGTTGGTGTGTCCCGGCGTGCCAGCGTAACCACGTGCCGCCGCCACGAGGCTCACGTGCCCGTCGTCGCGGCGGTCCGCTCGAACACCTGGTGCGTCTTGGCCCACCCGGTGAACTCCGCCAGGTTCTCCGCGGTCACGACCTGCGGTGCCGGTCGCCGCTGGTTGAGTTCCGCGCGGACGGGGTCGAAGCCCAGCAGGGTGAGCGCTTCCGCGGTCCCGAGCCGCGCGACCATCGCGATCGCCGCGGCCGCGTGGTAGCCGAAGTAGTACTCGCGGATCCAGATGCTCGCCGCCACCGTGCCGCGGGCGATCGCGGCCGCCGTCTCGGGCAGCATGTCGTTGCCGATGACGACGATCTCCCCGGCCCGGCCCGCCGCTTCCACGACCGCGGCTTGGACCGGGGCGTGGTAGCCGTACACCCCGTAACAACCCGCGATGCCGGGCTCGTCGGCCAGCGCGGCGCGCGCGTTCGCGGTGGCCAGCTCGATCCGTTCGCCGTCATCCTCACCGCCGACTACCTCGAGACCGGCCCGCGCCATCACTTCCAGGAAGCCCCGCAGTTTGCCCACTGCTCCGGGTGCCTTGGCGGATCCGGTCTGGACCAAGACCCGGGACCCCGCCGGCACGCGCTCCGCCATCAGCCGGCCCGCTTGCCGGCCGAGTTCGACCGCCTCCGGCATCCCGACGAAGAGCGACCGGCCGCTGCGCGGCGCGTCGAGGTCGAACGTGACCACCGGCACGCCGGCCACGGTGGCCTCCGCCACGACCTCGTCGAACGCCGTCTCGTCACTGGCCACGAAAGCCACCCCGTCCACGCCCGCGGCGAGGTGCCTGCGGATCGCGCCGACTTGGTCGGCGACCGCTTCGTAGACCGGGGCCTCGATGATCAGGTCCAGCCCGAGCCGCTCCGCCGCGTCCCGCCAGCCTGCGTTCACCATGTCCCAGTACGGTCCCCGGTTCTTCTCGACCACCGCGATCCGCAACCGGCGCCCGTGGCCGTCACCGTGCTCACGCATATTCGTACCGGACCGCAGTCGATGCGACGTCGACCCCGAGCACCGACTCCGAGCCGATCCCGAGGCCGGGCCGGTCGCTCACGTCCGCGATCCCGTCGGTGATCGTGACTCCTCCGTTCGCGACGATGTCCTGTTCGAACAGGGTGTGGCAGGCGACCCCGGTGTACAGCGGGTTGCGCGAGGCCACGGCCAGGTGGGCGACGGCGGTGTTGGCGATCTTCATCTCGTTGATCTCGTCGACGATGTAGTCGATGTTGTGCGCTTCGGCGACGCGGATCATCTGCTGGCACTTCTGCACCCCGCCGACGCGGCTGATCTTCAGGCTCACGATGTCGGCGGCGTCGGTCTCGATCACGCGGTTGAGGTCGGCGACCGTGCGGATCCCGTCGTCGGCCATCACCGGGAACCGGGTCGCCTGCCGGATCTTCGCCAGGCCGCGGAAGTCGTTGGCCAGCACCGGCTGTTCGAGGATCACCTTCTGCTCCAGCGAGACCTCCCGCTCGAGGACGTCGGCGATGAGCAACGCCTGGTTCACCGACCACGCCTGGTTGGCGTCGAGGCTGAGGGTGGCCCGATCGCCGATGACCGGGAGCAGCGACCGGACGATCGCGAGATCGTAGTCGGTGTCGCCGCTCATCTTCTGCTTGAAGAACCGGTAGCCCTGTTCCATCAGCCGGGCCAGGTCGGTGGCGGTGTCCTCGTACGTCGCGGGCGTGATGTGGGTGGGCACGCCGTCGTGCACGCGGCCGCCGAGGAGCTGGTAGACGGGCGCGCCGAGGATCTTGCCCGCCAGGTCGTGCAGCGCGATGTCGATGCCGGCCTTCGCCGCGACGTTGCCCGCGGGCGAATACCGATCCATGATCGCGTTCGCCTTGGTCAGCTGGAGCGGATCGAGCCCGGCCAGCCCTTGCTTGAGCAGGTCGATGCCACCCAGCGTCGACGGTGCCGTCTCGCCGTAGAGGCCGGGGCAGTGCGCTGCTTCGCCGACGCCGACGACGCCCTCGTCGGTGTGGACCTGCACGACGACGTTCACCTGGATCTCGTCTTTGACGTAGAACCGCTTGTCCTTCATGTACTCGGGCCGGTAGTCGGCGCGCACGGCGGTTGCGGTGATGTCGGTGATCTTCACGCGTTTCTCCCTGCGGTGTCCACGGATGTTCGTTGGGTCGCCGTTTCCGGCGGGGATCAAGTGGTCGTCGAGCGACGACGGGAAACCGAATCGACGACGACCGCGGCGACCAGCACCGCCCCGATCACCATGTACTGGAGGTCGGAGACCAGGTTGAGCAAGTACATGCCGTTGTAGATCGACCCGATCACCAGCCAGCCGATGGCCGCCGACCACGCGCTCCCCCGGCCGCCGAACAGGCTCGTGCCGCCGATGACGGCCGCGGCGATCGAGTACAGCAGCAGCGTGCTTCCGCCGAGGTCCTGCGAAGCGGCACCGACGTACGACGCGGCCAGCACACCACCGGCCGCTGCCATCGCGCCGGAGATGGCGAACACCGACACGCGGATCCGGTCGACGTTGATCCCCGCTCGCCTCGCCGCTTCGGCGTTCCCGCCGACGGCCCGCACCCGCTGTCCGTAGCGCGTCTGCGTGATGAGGAACCAGAAGAACACGACCAGCGCCAGGAAGATGACCAGCGCCACCGGTACGCCGATCGCGCGGTTGAGTTCCCAGAACACGACGAACAGCACGACGGCGAGCGCGATCACCTTGGCGGCCACGAGGCCCGGCTGCGCCGCCGGGAGCCCGACGCGCAACCGCCGACGCCGGCCGAGCAACGCGGTCACCAGGAAGCACAGGACGGCGACCGCCGCGACGACGTACCCGATGGCCGGCGCCAGGCTCCGGCCCTCCAGCTGGGAAATGGCTCCGCCGAAGGGGAAGAGGATCGTGCCGGTCTTGCCGAGCAGGCGCAGCTGCACGCCCAGGAACAGCAGGAGCCCGCCGAGCGTCACGATGAACGAGGGCACGTTCATCCGGGTCCGGATAAAGCCCTGCAGAGCGCCGACCGCGCCGCCGGCCACGACCGTGGCCAGGATCCCGAGGTACGGGTTCACGCCGCCCTTCTGCACCAGCACGGCGAGGACTGCCGCGCCGAAGCCGCACACCGACCCGACCGAGAGGTCGACCTCGCCGATCAGGAGCACCATGACGACGCCGAGCGAGATCACCCCGCCGTAGGAGATCTGACGGGCCAGGTTGTGCAGGTTGTCATCGGACAGGAAGCGACCGTTGACGAGCTGGAAGACCACCCAGACCAGGACGAGTCCGAAGTAGACGGACAGGCCCCCCACGTCACCCTTGCGGATGCGCCGCAGCCGATCGCGCAGGACCTGCCCGAGAGTTTCGCCTCCGCCGGGCGCGGGCAGGACGGGGTCGAGGGACTGCGGGCGGGCCGCCGTGGATGTCGTCATGCTTGCTCGCACTGTCTCTTCCGCACTCATGCGAGCTCGCCTCCCGAACTCGCGCCGTTCAGTTCCCGCTCGACCCGCAGGGCGTCGGCCGATGCCGTGAGACCCGTGATGGCCGAAACGACCTGCTCGTGGCTCGCGTCCTCGGTGCGGTACTCCCCCGCGTTGCGGCCGAGCCGGAGCACGCAGATGCGGTCGGCGACCGCGAAGACGTCGGCCAGGTTGTGGCTGATCACGACGACGGCCAGGCCACGGGCCTTCAGCCGCTTGAGCAGCTGCAGCACCTGGGCGGTCTGGGCCACGCCCAGCGCAGCCGTGGGTTCGTCCAGCAGGACGACTTTCGGTTCGCCCAGCACGGCCCGCGCGATGGCGACGGCCTGCCGCTGTCCGCCGGAGAGCTCTTCGACGCGGGCCAGCACGTTGGGGATGCGCGCGCCGAGCCCGGCGAGCAGTTCCCGGGCGCGCTGCGCCATCTCGAGCTTGTCGAGCAACCGGACCGCGCGCGACGGACCGGTCATGAGCCGCTCGCGTCCGAGGAACAGGTTGGCGACGACGTCGAGGTTGTCGCACAGCGCGAGGTCCTGGTACACGGTCGCGATGCCCAGCTTCGCCGAATCCTGTGGGCTCGTGACCGACACGAGGTCGCCGTCGAACCTGATCTCCGCCGAGTCCGCGGGCGAAACGCCCGCGATGGCCTTGATCAAGGTGCTCTTGCCCGCGCCGTTGTCGCCCACCAGCGCGACGATCTCACCGGCCCGCGCCTCGAACGTCACGTCCTGCAGCGCGCGCACCGCGCCATAGGTCTTCTCGACGTGTTGCATGGACAGCAAGGGGGTTTGCATGAGTTCGACGCTCCTCACCGGGTGAGGCCGGCTCGCGCGCACGCGTCGGCAGCGCCCCCGACACAGATCTCGGCGGACGTGGCGAACCCGTCGGCCACGACCGTCGACTTGATGTTCGCCACCGTCACGGCGACCGGCGGCAGCAGCTGCGTGGGCACTTCGTCTCCCGTCGCGTTCTTGACCTTCGGCGCGAAAGGCACCGGCTGTCCGTGCGCGAGAGCGATCGCGACCTTGGCCGCCGCCGCGGTTTCCGCTTTGAGGTTCTTGTAGGTCGTCATGTACTGCGTGCCCTGCACGATTCGCTGGAGCCCCTCGTCGGTCGCGTCGAGTCCGGTGACCGGTGGCACCGGCGAGATGCCGGCCTGGCGCATCGCCGTGATCGCAGCTCCGGCGAGCGTGTCGTTCGCCGCGTAGACCCCGACGATGTCGTGGGCACCGATCTTGGAGATGGCTTGCGTCATCTCCGTGGTGGCGTTGGTCGGCGACCAGCCGTCCGTGTCGTACTCGGCGGCGACCTTGTACGCGGAGTGGTCGAAAACCTCGTGCGCGCCCTGCTTGAAGAACGCTCCGGTCGTGTCCGGCGCCCCGTTGATCATCACGATGTCACCGGAAGCGTGCCCGGCCGCCTGCATCGCCTTGATCATGGCGTTCGCCTGCGTCCGGCCGACTTCGACGTTGTCGAACCCCGTGCGGTACGCCAGCGGGCCACCCGCCGTGCGGTCATACGCGACGGTCGGCACGCCCTTGGCCTTCGCCTCTTGGACGATCGCCGCCGAACTGTCCACATTGGCCGCGTCGAGCACCAGCACCTGCGCGCCCTGCGCGAGCGCCGACTCGGCTTGCTGCTGCTGCTTGTCCGCGGCGTTGGCGGCGTTGAAGTAGAGCACCGTGCAGCCCGGGTCCTGCGCCTTCACCGCCGCCTGGAACAGCGGCCGGTCCTTGGCTTCGTACCGCGGCGTCGTGTTCTCCGGCAGCAGCAGCGCGATCTGGCACCCCGCCGCACTCGACCGAGGCGGCTGCTGCTCCGCCGCACACGCGGCCACCGGCACCACAAGACTCAAACCGATCAACATCGTGGACATGCGGGCTCTCATCATCGACAGCTCCTCTGGCTGACTGGCGCATGCTCTGCGGGGGAGGGAATCCGGGCGGCCGCGGCCCGTTGCTCGCGGAACAGTCTCACCAGCCGGAGCTACTTCTGTCAACGACAGAACATAATCAACCTCAAATTGCGGGGCTTTCTGGTTCAATTTTGTTTGAAATAAGTCTTCTGTGAACATATCTACGGGAGTTTCGCCGGGACTGACCAGCAAGAAATGCCGATGAGCGCGTTCCTCGACAGTCCTCAACGAGGTCGAACGCGCGGGCCGCGCCGAGCTTGTGCCCGCACGGCAGGATCGGCGAAAAGGTCCGCCACGGCAACCCATTCCAACCACCGCACGGAGGTGCACGGCAGCCAGGACAAGGACCTCGTCCGGTGCGGGTGATGTCGCGGTTCGCGCGCGGGAAGAGGGTGGGTGGATGGATTCCGGTGCGGAGGCGGCCTCGTCGCCTGATCGGTCGCGGCCGGTGGCGCGCGGGCGGATCGCGGGGCGCCGGCGCGCGGCCGGGATCTACGGCGCGATCGTGACGGCGGCGATCCTCACGGCGGCCGGCGGCCGGATCCCCACGGGGGCGCTCGCGGTGGCCGTCGTGGTCACGCTCATCGTGTACTGGGCGGCCGAGGAGTACGCCGAGCTGCTCGGGCAGCAGGTGGAGCGCGGGAAGCTGCCGACGGCACGGCACGTGCGGACGGAACTCGCCGTCACGTGGCCCATGGTGAGCGCGTCGTACGGGCCGCTGCTCGCGCTGCTGGTGGCCTGGCTGGCCGGCGCGTCGGACACGTTCGCCGCGAACACCGCGCTCGTGGTGGCCGTCGTGCTGCTCGTCTACCACGCGTGGTCGGCGGGTCGCGCGGCGCAGCTGCGGGGGCGGCAGCTGATCGTCACGACGTGTTCGGCGGCGGTGCTGGGGATCTTGATGATCGTGCTCAAGAACTTCGTGCTGTTGCACCTGCACTGACCACCGGTCCCGGGGCACAACCCCGGACCGGCGCGTCTCAGCTCGCGAACCGGCCGGGCGCCGCGGCACGCGCGGGCAGGCGGCGCGGGTGCGACTGGAGCGTCGCGGCGGCGGCCAGGGTGTCGACGTCGAACAGGTGCTCGGCGCCGGGACGCACCACGCGGCTGCCCGCGGCGAGGACGAGCCGGTCGTACCCCAGCCGCGCGGAGCTGCCGCCGCGACGGAGAACCTCAAGAAACTGGATATTTCATGTCAAGGTTATCCGGAAGCTGTTCTGCACAAGAGAATTCCCGCTCCGCGGCGCTCAGCGGTGATTAACGTGTGCGCCCATGCCAACCTTCGTTCTCGTCCACGGCTCGTGGCACGACGGAACCCTGTGGGCCGACGTCGCCGCCCACCTCACCGAGCAGGGCCACGAGGTCCACTGCCCCACGGTCGCCGGGCACGGTCCCGGCGCCGACCGCGACGTCAGCCACGACGACTGCGTCGCGTCGATCACGACCTACCTCGACGAGCACGAGCTCGCCGACTTCGTCCTGGTCGGCCACAGCTTCGGCGGCAGCGTCATCGCCCGCGTCGCCGAACGCGTGCCCGAGCGGGTGCGGCGGCTGGTCTTCCTCAACGCTTTCGTGCCCGCGAACGGGACCAGCGTCCTGGACAACACCCCGCTCGCCTACCAGGAGCTCTTCCCGCACCTGGCCGCGCAGACGACGGACAACACCGTCATGCTGCCCTTCGAAGTCTGGCGCGACGCGTTCATCGGCGACGCCGACCTGGCGCGAGCGCAGGAGACCTACCGCCTGCTCAGCCCCGAACCGCTGCGCCCGACGGTCGAGAAGCTGGACCTCACGAAGTTCTACGCGCTGACCCACCTCCCCCGCAGCTACGTGCTGTCCGATGAGGACTCGGCGCTCCCGCCCGGCGACCCGGACCACGGGTACCTCGCCAACGCCCGCCGCCTGGGCGCTTTCCGCCTGGTGACCCTCGAAGGTTCACACGAGGTCATGTTCACCAACCCCGCCCTGCTGGCCCGCAAACTCGAGCTCGCCGGCCGGGACTGACCGCGAGAGCGCTACTCCTCGCCGCCCACGTATTCGGTGGGCGTGCAGCCGGTGAGATCGCGGAAATCGCGGTTCAGGTGCGACTGGTCCGCGAATCCGCAGTGGATCGCCAGCTCGGCCCGGGACCGGGCGGTCGGGAGGAGCGCCACGGCGCGGTGCAGGCGCGCGATCCGCCCGACGGTCTTGGGCGAAAGGCCGATCTCCTCGCGGAACCGCGCCGACAGGTGCTGGCGCGTCCAGCCGAGCTCGGCCGCCACCGCGTCGACGCGGACCGGGCCGGCCGTCAGCCGCTGCCACGCCGCGTGCACCGGCCGCGCCAGCGCCGGGCCGGCCAGCACTCGCGGGCGCAGGAAGTCGTCCAGCAGCGCGAACCGCGCGGGCCAGCCGGGGGTGGCGGCGAGCCGTTCGGTCAGCCGCGCGACGTCGCGGCCGAGCAGGTCGGCCGCGCCGACGCCCGTGTTGGCCAGCAGCCGCAGCGGGAGCCCGAACAGCGCGTGCGCGGCGGGCGGCGTCAGCGCGATCGTGATCCCGCGCGCGGGACCGCCCTGGGACACGAGCAGCGGGCGGTCCCGCAGCCCGAGCACTGGCGACGGCGGCAGCGCCCGCACCGGCGCGTCAAGGTCGAGGACGACCGTGATCGCGCCCAACGGCGTCACGCGCCAGGGCATCGCGGCGGCTTGGGGGAAATCGTGCGCTGCGTACGTCAGGACCCCCGGGACGCGCGAGAGCCCGAAGACGTGCCTCCCCTGCGCTCTCGTGACCTCCCCGCGTGGCACGACGAGCGACCACTCCGTCATGCCGCCATCTTACTTTCGTCCAAGACCGGCGGAGGCCGCGCGAACTAGCGTCCGCGCCGTGAAGCGCATCGGCGGGTTCAAGAATCCCGAGGCAGAGCGGCACTATTTCGAGGTCTACGAGCGCGCGATGCGGGAGTGCCCGCCCCCGGAAGAGGTGCTCGACGTCCCGTGCCGCCACGGCACCACCCGGGTGTACCGGTTCGGCACCGGCGAACACCCCGTCGTACTCCTGCCGGGGCTCCTGGCCACCTCCGCCTGCTACGCACCGCTGATCCCGGCGCTCGCGGACCGCGGTCCGGTCTACGCCGTCGACACGCTCGGCGAAGCCGGGCGCAGTGTGCAGACCGCCCCGTTCACCGGTGTCGGCGATCGGGCCCGCGGGCTGGACGACGTCCTGGCCGTGCTCGGGCTGCGCGAAGTCCACCTCGTCGGCGGCTCGGTGTTTTCTGCCTCGGCTCCGCCGCGGCGGCGAGATCGCCTTTGAGCCGGTGTTTGGCTCGAGCGGTCGGATCGGCCGGGGGCCGATCGCACCGCCCGAGCCAAACACCGGCGCGATCTCGCGTTGTGGTTGTGGCGGGACAGGACATCTTCGACCAGCCCGCGGCGCAGGTCATCGTCGCCGGAATTCGCGCTTACCGCACCCGGATCCCGTTCCAGACCTGCCCGCGGGAAGCCGATCTGCGCGCGATCCGGATTCCCGTCCGCGCGCTGTTCGGCGGCCGCAGCGTCGTCCACGACCCGGTCGCCGCCGCGGCGAAGCTCCGGAGGCTGCTCCCCCACGCCGACGTCGAGGTCCTGCCCGGAGCGAGCCACTACCTCTACCTCAGGCCCGAAGACCGCAGGCACGTGCTGGACGTGATCAGCGCGCCGGGCTGAGCCCGTCACCCCTCCGGCGGCCCCACGGCGATCAGCTGCCCGTTCACGTGGTCCGCGGCCGGGGACGCGAGGAAGGCGACCGTCGCGGCCACGCGGTCGCGGCGCAGCGCCGACTCGGCCGCGTCGGGGGCGTTCATCTTGCCCGGGGACACGGCGTTCACGGTGATCCCCTCGGCGGCATACGCGGCGGCGAGCGCCTTGGTCAGCCCGACGACCCCGTGTTTGGCCGCCGACAGGTGCACCCGCGCCGGGTCGCCGCGCAGCGCGTTCGCGCCGATCATCGACACGATGCGGCCACCGCCGGCCCGGCGCAGATGAGGCAGGGCGACGTGGGCGCAGTGGAAGGCGCCGTCGAGCGTCACCGAGCGCACGGCGGCCCACTCGGCGAGGGTCAGCTCGTCGAACGGGACCCGGGTGCGTAGCGCGGCGTTGTTCACCAGCACCCGCACCGGCCCGAGTTCCGCGGCACGCGCCACGGTGTCCGTGACGGCGGCGGGATCGGCGACGTCCGCGACCAGCCCGAGCGCCGGCACCCCGAGCGCGGCGATCTCGTCCGCGGTCCGCTGCGCCGTCTCGCCGTCCGAACCGGCCGTGACCACCACCCCGAACCCGTCGCGGGCCAGCGCCAGCGCGATCGCGCGGCCGAGGTTGCGCACGCCACCGGTGACGATCGCGATCGGCGGGGTCACGACGCCGCCCCCGTCCGCCGGACGAGATCCGCGAAGTCGGCGAGCTCACCGGCTCGCCAGCACTGCTCGAGCAGCTCCTGGGCCGGGTCCGCGCCGAGGAGCGGGCCCGCGCTGTCGAGGAACTTCGCGTCGAGGTCCTCGTCCGGCAGCGGATTGTCCGGCGTGCCGCGGTTGTCGGCCACGGTTTCGGTGAACCGCCGGCCGTCGGTGGTCGTGACGGTGACGACCGCGGCTCGTTTGCTCAAGCTCGGATCGGCCACCACGGTGACGCGCTCGCGCACCTCGGCGAGCACCGGATCGGTCGCGCCGGCGTCGGTGAAGTGCTCGAGCCCGGGCCGCTGGGCCACCAGGGCCACCGCCGCCCCGTGGGTGAGGCTGAACTTCGCGTCGAGCCCCGTGCGCGGCCGCACCTTCCCGGTCACGGTCGCGGCGTACGGGTGCACACGAGCCTCCACTTCGGACACCTCCGAAGCCGTGAAACCGTGCTGTGCGCGCAGCATCCGGATCGCGTCGAGCGTGGGATGGGTGAGCGAGCCGCTCGGGTAGGCCTTGTAGCCGTTGGCGAGCAGGTGCCACGTTTCGCGCAGCCCCTCGGTGAGCAGGTCCGGCTTCGGCGCCGGCGAAAGCACCGCCAGGAACCCGCGCTCGCCCTCCAGGACGTCGAACGACGACGTGAAGCCCTCGGCCGCGGCCAGCCCCGCCAGCAGGCCGTCCATCGCGGCTTTGCCGGGGTGCAAGGCTTTTCCGTCGGTGCCGTAGACGTTCTTGAGTCCGGCGGCCTGCGTGCCTGCCGTGCCGAACGCCTGCGCCGTCGCGTCCGGCGTGAGGCCGAGCAGGTTCGCCGCGGCGGCCGCGGCCCCGAGGTGCCCGGTCGTGCCGGTGACGTGCCAGCCCGCCTCGTAGTGCTCCGGCCCGGCGGCCAGCCCGACGCGGGTTTCCGTCTCGAACCCGGCGACGAACGCAGCCAGCGCTCGCGCACCGGACACGGGAGACTGCTCGGCCGCCGCGAAGACCACCGGCCACACCGGGGCGGAGCCGTGCACGGTCGTGCCGCCGGGGTTGAACGTGTCGTCGTAGTCTTCGACGTGCGACGCGAACCCGTTCACCAGCGCGGCGAACGGCGCCGAAGCCCGTTCACCGCGGCCGATCAGCGTGGTGTCACCGGGGCCGACGCGCCCGGCCACGCGCACCAGCGCCCCGGTCCCGGTGGCGTGCGCGCCCGCGAGCGCGCAGGCCAGCCAGTCGACCAGCGCGCGCCGGGCTTCGTGCACCACCGCCTCCGGCAGGTCGTCGTACGCCAGAGCCGACGCGAACGCCGCCAGCGACCGGGTTTCGTCCACCGTGTGCCTCTCTTCGTCGTGATGCGTCACCGGGAAGCCAGCCCCAGCTGGTCCACCAGGTTCTTCAGCGAAGCCTGCTGCTGCGCGAGGTAGGTCCGGAACTGGTTCGCATCGAGGAACTTCGTCACGTCACCGTCCGTCTCGGCGTACTTCTTCCAGTCGGGCCGGGTGCTGAGCTTGCGCAGCAGGTCCTGGTAGTAGGCCACGGTCTGCGCCGGCATGTCCGGCGGGCCCACGAAACCGCGGAACTCCTCGGGCAGCCCGGCGCTCGGCACGCCCTCCTCGGCCAGCGTCGGGACGTTCGGCAGAGCCGGGAGCCGCTTGTCGCCGACCGCCCCGATCACCCGGATCTTCCCGGCCCGCACCTGCTCGCTGAAGTCGCCCGTGGAGCCGATCATCATCTGCGCGTCACCCCGCAGCAGCGCCGCGATGCGCTGCCCGCTGTCGGCGAACGTCAGGAAGCTCCACTTGGTCTTCGTCCGGGCCTGCAGGGCCTGTCCGGTGAGCGAGTCGGTCGCGGTCACCGAACCCCCGACCTGCACGAGGCTGTCGGGGTGGGTGCGCGCGTCGGCGATGAAATCGGCCGCGGTGCGGTACTTCGAGTCCGCCCGCACCGCCATCACCTGCGGCTCGACGAGCAACCCCGCGATCGGCTGCACGTCGGCGATGGACACCGCGGCCCCGTCGAGCGTCAACGGGGTGACGAGCCACGTCGGGGTGATGGCCGCGACGCTGTCCTCCCGGCCGCGCCGGCTCTTGAGGTAGGACATCGCGCCGATGCCTGAACCCGCCGTCTCGTTGCGGACCGGCCAGTTGCCGTCGATCAGCTTGTCGTCCTGGAGCATCTTCACGACCTGCCGGGCGAACACGTCACTGCCCCCGCCCGGTCCGGTGTGGACCACGACCTCGCTGCGGCTCGGCACCCCGTTCGCGGAGTGCCGCTGCGCGATCCCGCAGCCGCTCAGCAGAAGCGTCACCGCCGCGAGGCAGGCGCCCAGTCTCGTCGAAGTGCGCATGGGATCTCCTCTCTCGCGTTCAGTGGGTCGCCACGGGCTGCGGCGCCCCGGCTCGCATCGCGCGGCGCCGCCGCTGCCCGGTCACGGCCAAGGCGATCGCCGCGACCACGGCCACGCCGAGGATCGCCGCGGCGATGGGCCGCTGCACGAAGATCAGCGGACTGTTCTTCGACAGCACCAGCGACTGGCGCACCGCGTTCTCCGCCATGGGCCCGAGCACGAACGCCATGAGCATCGGCGCGGCCGGCACTCCCAGCTTCCGGAACACGTAGCCGACCACCCCGAAGACGGCGAGCAGCGACACGTCGAACATGGAGCTGCGGATGCTGTACACGCCGACCACGGCCAGCACCAGGATCGCCGGGTAGAGCACCCAGTAGGGCACCTTCAGCAGCTTCACCCAGATCGGGATCATCGGCAGGTTCAGGATCAGCAGCGCGACGTTGCCGATGTAGAGGCTCGCGATCACCGGCCAGCCGATCTCCGGGTGCTCGGTGAACAGCAGCGGCCCGGGCTGCAGGCCGTACAGCAGCAGCGCGGCGAGCATCACGGCGGTGCTCGCCGTGCCGGGCAGGCCCAGGGTCAGCAACGGGATCATCGCGCCGCCGGATTCGGAGTTGTTCGCCGCCTCCGGCCCGGCCACCCCCTCCATCGCGCCCTTGCCGAACCGCTCCGGGGTCCGGGAGGTGCGCTTGACCAGCGTGTACGACAGGAACGACGCGACGGTCGAGCCGCCGCCGGGCAGCGCGCCGACGAGGAAGCCCAGCACCGAGCCGAGCGTGATGGCGCCCCGGCTCTGGCGCAGGTCGGCCCGGCTGGGCAGCAGCTCGCGGAACTTCGACGGCATGCTGAACAGGGGCCGCCCGGCCGCCTTTTCGACGTTGACCAACACCTCCGCGACCGCGAACAGGCCGACGGACAGCGTGATGAACTCGATGCCGTCCGACATCGTGACGCTGCCGAACGTGAGCCGCTGCTGCCCGGTGAACAGGTCGATGCCCACAGTGGACAGGAGCAGGCCGAGCCCCATGGAGATGAAGCCCTTCAACGGGGACTCGCTCGCCATCATGATCACCAGCAGCAGCGCGAACGCCATCAGCGCGGCGTACTCCGGCGGGCCGAAGTCCACGGCGAGCTGGGCCACGAACGGGGCCGCGAACGTCAGCGCGACCACGCCGACCGTGCTGGCGATGAAGCCGGAGATCGCGGACATGCCCATGGCGGGCCCCGCTCTGCCCTTCTTCGCGAGTTCGTGGCCGTCGATGCAGAGCACCACGGACGACGGTTCCGTCGGGATGTTCAGCAGGATCGCCGTGGTCGACCCGGCGAACTTCGCGCCGTGGTAGATGCCGGCCATGAGGATCAGGCCGGTGGCGGGTTCGAGGCTCGTGGTCAGCGGCAGCAGGATCGCGAGCGTCGCGGGCGGGCCGAGGCCGGGCAGGATGCCGACGAGCGTGCCCACCACGACGCCGACCGCCACCCAGAACAGGTTCGTCGGGGTGAGCGCGGCGGCGAAGCCGTCGAGCAGGTTGTGCAGAGCGCCCATGGAACTCTCCTTTGAGACCAGGCGGGGACAGGAGGGCGGGATCAGGCGGGGAACAGCACCGATTCGGGCAGTTCGACCCCCAGCACCACCGAGAACAGCAGGTACACCAGCGCCGGCACGAGCACGACCGCCAGCACCGGCCGGAACCCGCGGATCCGTTCCACGCCGAACACCAGGAACGCGACCAGCGCCGCCATCGCGGGCGCGAACCCGAACAGCACCAGCAGCGGGATCGACACCACGAACGCCAGCCACACCGTGACGACGCGCCGGAACCCCTTCGGATCAGTGGTTTCGGCGTCGTCCTTCGGCTCCGCGCGGGGCGGCCGGACGATCGTCACGACCGCCAGCCAGACCCCGAGCACGACCAGCAACGCCGCGATCAGATCCGGGAACAGCCCCGGCCCCGGCTGGCCGCTCTTGCCGAACTTCGCGAGCCCCGCGGCATCCACCAGCGCCGCGACGCCGACCGCGACGGACACGACCCCGAACACCAGCTGGCCGATCGCGGAGCGGTCCAGCCGGCGTGACGCACCAGCGGGGGCACTCTCAACGGCTGAGCCGGCGGTTTCGCCGGGTTCGGAGCTGTCAGGAGCTGCGCCCTCTGAATCGCCCGTGGCATCCGTAGCGACGTCAGCCGTCGAGGTCGCGGCTTCCTCACCTCCGACACCGCCGGGGGCTTCGGAAACGCCTGACCGCGCCGAGCCCTCCGGAGCACCGATGCTCGCGGCTGCGGCGCCTTCGAGCGAAGAGGTCACGGCTTCGCCGGGTGCGAAGCCATCACGAGCTGCGCTCTCTGAATCGCCCGCGGCATCCGTGGCGACGCCGGCCGTCGAGGCGGCGACCGCCGTGCGCCCGGCGCCTCCGCCGGCCGAAGTCGCAGCTTCCCCACGTCCGACACCGCCGGGGGCTCCGGAAAGGCCTGACCGCGCCGAGCCCTCCGGAGCGCCGACGCTCGCCGCCGCGACGCTTCCGGCGGGCGCTGCCACGCGTCCGGAGCCGCCGGCCTCGGGCGAGGCCGCCGGACTCCCGGACCCAGCGCCGTCGGCTGCGCCACCGCGGGTGGCGACCTCCGGACTTCCGACGTCGCCGGTGGCGGCCGGGGGTTCTGTCCTCATCGGACTGTCCCCGCGGGCTCCCGGGCTGCGCTGCACAGGTTCCTCGCTGCTCACCGTGTCCTCGCCTTCTCGGTTCTGCTCGTGCGGCTATCGCGGCGCCGACATCAGGGCGTACATCCCGCGCCGGCCCGCCAGTGGGTCTTCGGCGGCGGTGAAACCGTTGCGGGCCAGCAACGCCGCCTCCACGCCCGTCGCGGCGGCGCGGCCGACCTGCACCGCGCCGACGGGCGTGCCGGCCACGGCTTCGAGGCCCGAGGCCTGGGTGGCGGCGATCCCGATGGCGTACCGCAGCGCGGAGTCGCGCAGGCCGAGCACGCGGGCGGCGCCGGCGGCGGCGCCGACCAGCCCGGCCGTCGTCTCGAGGCACCAGCCGGCCGCGACGTGCTGCGGTCCCAGCGACGACGCGACCGCTTGCGCCACAACGGATCCGGCGGCCACCGCGTCGGCTGAACCGTCCAGTGCGGCAACGGCCGCCACCACCGCGGCCCACTCGACCGCCGGGCGCAGGTTCGCCGCCGCGCTGCCGAACAGCCAGGCGCGGCCGGTCGGGCGGGCCGCCGACGCGCCCAGCACCTGCCGCAGCGTCGGGTCCGGCTCGGCCGCGCGGACCTGCGCCACGGCCGCACCCGCGGCCTCGACCGCCGCGTCGTCAACCGGCGCGTGCACCAGTTCCAGCACCGCATCCGTCCCGATCACTTCGCCACCTCCGGTCGCACTGCCTCGATCACCGCGTCGATCCCGGAAGCCGCCTCGAGGCCGTCGACGGCCTCGGCGATCTTGCGGGCCGCGCCGGCGCCCAGAACCGGCTCCACCAGCCGGTCCACTTTGGTGAACAGCTCGTCGTCGGTCAGCGGGCGGGCCAGGCTGCCGCGCGCGTGCTCGACGTGGACCACCACCGGATCGGCGCCGGTCCGGATGACGCTGATCGTCGCCGAATCGCGGGGGCAGGCGGGATCGGGCACGAGCTCCGTGATCGCCCGCAGCCGGGCGACGTCGTCGTCGGTCGCGCGCTCGTCGGAGAACTGCCGCAGGCCGACCTCGCCGTCGAGCAGCCCGACGGCCGCGGCGTGCCGCGCGCTGAACCGCGCCTGCAGGCCGTCGGCGGGCTGCAGCCGGCCCATCAGCTCGGGCACCAGCCGGTGGCAGCGGATCTCGACCGCCGTGATCGCGGCCGGGTCCCCGACCTGCGGCGACGCGCCGATCGCCGCGTCGATCGCGGGGTGCGCCACGATCCCGCACGGATAGGGCTTGAAGGCGTTGTGCTCCAGCTCCCAGGTGCCGTCCCAGTCGCGGCGCAGCTCGTCGTAGTCGGGTTCCGAGAACACCGGCAGCACCCCGCCGGTGCCCAGCGGGTCCTCGTCCGTGGTGAGCCCGGCGGCGGCCAGCCGGGCGGCGAACAAGCCCACCGCGGCGGCCTTGCCCGGGTGCAGGGGTTTCGTCATCGAGCCGAACGCCTCGCGCTGCCCCAGCGTGCCCGTCGCCGCGATGCCCAGCGCGTGGCCGAGCTGCGCGGAGTCCAGGCCGAGCAAGTGCGCGGCGGCGACGGCCGCGCCGAACACGCCGCACGTGCCGGTGATGTGCCAGCCGCGGTCGTAGTGGCTGGGCGAGATCGCGATCCCGATCCGCAGCTGCGCTTCGCAGCCGAGCGCGAACGCCTTCAGCGCGGCAGCGCCGTCCGGCCCGGTCTCGGGCGCCAGCGCGAACACCGCGGCGAGCACGGCCGCACCGGGGTGGATCACGGTGGCGAGGTGCGTGTCGTCGAAGTCGTCGAGGTGCGCGGCGGTGCCGGTGACGGTCGCCGCCCACTCCGGGTCGAGCAGCTCCGGGCGACCGGGGACCGGCACGGCTCCGGTGGCGCCGAGCTCGGCCGCGGTCGCCAGCAAGGCCTCGACGGCCGGGGTGCGGGCCGCTCCGATGGCCGTGCCGAGCACGTTGAGCAGGCTGCGCCGGGCGGCCCGCGACACCGCTTCCGGAAGCGGGGCGTCCGCCGCCTTCTGCACGTGCGCGCAGAAGACTTGCGTCGTTACGAATGGCATGCGGGGAGTTTTCAACGCCGCCGGAGCCCGAACAACGACACCGGCACCTCGAACCGTTGCGTTTGGTGCAAAGATCAGGAAGGGCTGCCCTGAGCCACCGCGACCTTGGCCAGCGCCCGCACCATGGTGCCGACGGCCGACTTCTTCGGGTGGGCCAGGAAGATCGTCCGGTGGCCCGCTTCGTCGTCGAGCGGGATCCGCGCGACCCGGGGATGGTGGTGGTCGGCCATCCGGCCCGGCACCACCGACACGCCCAGGCCCGCGCCCACCATCGACTCGACGACGAACGGGTCGCTGCCCTCCACCGCGATCCGCGGCACGAACCCGGCGCGGGCGCACGCGTTGGCCAGGTGCGTGCGGCTGCTGGACCCGGGCGCCATCGCGACGAACGGCCGGTCCCACGCCTTGCGCAGGTGCACCGAGCCGCGGGCGGCGAGCGGGTCGTCCGCCGGCACCGCGAGCAGCAGCGGCTCGGTGAACAGCGGCAGCACCACCACGTCCGGATCGGTGGGCAAGGTGGAGCAGAAGACCACGTCGGCGTCGCCGCGCAGCAGGCGCGTCACGACCTCCGTCGACGAGGTCTGATGGCAGCGGAACCGCAGCTCGGGGTGCTTTTCGAGCACGCGGGCCAGCACCGTCGGGACGAACCCGAGCCCGAGCGAGTACGTGTGCGCGATCCGCAGCACCTGCGTCGGATCGCCGGACTCGGCCCGCGTCGTGGCGATGGCGGCCGAGCGGGCGCGCAGGACCGTGTTCGCCTCCTGCCTCAGGACGTGCCCGGCGTGGCGCAGCCGCACCCGGCGCCCGGCCTGTTCGACGAGCTCGACGCCCAGCTTGCGCTCCAGCCCGTGCACGATGCGCTGCACCGTCGCGGTGCTGATCCCCAGCTCCTCACCGGCGCGCGCGAAGTGCTCACGCCGCGCGAAGGCGAGGAAAATCTCCAGGTCGTGGAAGGACACGTCGTCGGCACCGTCGATCACCCTCCTTTTCTACTCGACCAGGGTGCGGGAGTGCGTGACCCGACCACCCGGCCGGGGTGGCGGACGGCGGGTCGTTCGCCAGGGGCAAGGCGCCGGAGCCTTCACCACCCGGCGCGTGACTCCACAGTGGACCCTCAAGACCAGGCGGTTGAGGCTTCACCGGGTTTCCGCACCGGCTCGATGGCCGGTAACCGCCGCCTCGGCACCAGGCAGATCGTCGTGCCGTTGACAGCCCGATTTGTGCCATGCTGGTGCGATGCAGGTCGGTCTGCACGCTCTGGGGATCGGCGCGGGTGCGCGCCGGCCCGTCATCGACGCCGTGGCCACCGCGGCGGAATCGGGCGGTTTCGCCACGCTGTGGTCGGGCGAACACGTCGTGATGGTCGACGACGGCTCGTCGCGCTACCCGTACTCCGCCGACGGGCGGATCGCCGTGCCGGCGGCGGCCGACTGGCTCGACCCGGTGGTGGGCCTCAGCTTCATCGCCGCGGCCACGTCGACGATCGGCCTCGCCACGGGCGTTCTGCTGCTGCCGGAACACAACCCGATCGTCGTCGCCAAGCAGGCGGCGAGCCTCGACCTGCTCTCCGGCGGCCGGCTCACCCTCGGCGTCGGCGTGGGCTGGTCGCGCGAGGAGTTCGACGCGCTCGGCGTGCCGTTCGAGCGGCGTGCCTCGCGGACCGAAGAGTACGTCGCCGCGATGCGCACGGTGTGGCGCGACGACGTCGCGTCGTTCGACGGCGAGTTCGTCCGCTTCGACTCCGTGCGCGTCAACCCGAAACCCACCCGGGCCGCCGCGATCCCGATCGTGTTCGGCGGCAACAGCGACTCGGCCCTGCGCCGCGCGGCCGCCCACGGCGACGGCTGGTACGGCTTCAACCTCGACGACGTCGGCCACGTCACCGACCGCGTCGGCTTCCTGCGCGCGCAGTGCCGGGAGATCGGCCGCGACTTCGCGCAGCTGCGCGTCGCCGTCGCCCTGCGCGACCCGCGGCCCGGCGACGTCCCGAAACTCGCCGAACTCGGCCTGGACGAACTGGTGATCGTCGACGGCCCGCCCGAGGACCCGGCGCTCGCCGCCGAGTGGGTCGCCGCCTTGGCCGGACGCTGGCTGCCCGCCACATGACGCGGAGCGCGCCGGTTCCCGGCGTGGTCGCGGCCGTCGCGCTGGTGACGGCGCTAAACGGCGTGCGGACCGCAAGCGAGCGCGATCGACCCACCGGCGCGCGGCGAAGCGCCGGCGCTGTTCGACGGCACCGCCGGCCTCTACGTCGATCCGGACAACCCCGCGGCGGAGTGGCTGCGCACGGCCCCTCCCGGCCCCGCGGCCGACGCCATCCGCCGCGCGATCGCCGGGAAACCCGCCGCCGTCCTGATCGCCTCGCCCGCCGCGGACGTGGCGGCCCGGGCCCGCGCGATCGTCTCCGCAGCGGCTTCGGCGAACGAACTCCCGGTCCTGCTCGCCGACGCCGGCCGCGGCGGTGCCTGCGCGTCCGGGTACGCGCGGTGGTTCGGCGAGCTCGCGAACGCGATCGGGGGCGCCCGGGCCCTGGTCGTCGTGCACACGGGCCCGGACTGCCCGGCCGCGCCGCACGTCGTCGCCGACTCCGTGCCCGCCCTCGCCCGGGCCTCCCACGCCAGGGTTCTGCTCGACGTCGGCGCTGCCCCGTCTCCGGCCGCGGCAGCGAACCTGGCCGCGGCGGGCGGCCCCGACGTCGACGGCGTGGCCCTCAACGTCGGCGGCTACGCCCCCGACAACACGGCCACCGCCACCGCGCAAGCGATCCAGCGCGCCCTGCACACCCGCACCGGCCGCGACGGCTGCCTGACCGTGATCGACAGCAGCCGCAACGGCGCCGCCGTCTCCGGCGCGTGCAACCCCGCCGGCGCACGCGTCGGCCTCTCCCTCGAGCTCCCCTTCGACCTCACCCAGCCCCACCAGCTGTGGCTGACCACCCCCGGCCTCTCGGACGGCCCGTGCGGCACCGCCCCGGCGAGCCGCGCCGGCGAGTTCACCCCGGACCTGGCTCTCGCCCTCGCGAAACGACCTGGCTGACGGAGCACCGTCGCGGCCGGGCCGGCTCAGAACAACCCGGTCCGACAGGTGGATTCGGCCTGGTAGCAATCAGCGAATCCGGTGACGTCGTGATCATCGTCGATGGCGAAAACCTCCAGGTCCTGGATTCCGCCCGCGACCCCGGCGGTCTGGCTGACCGTTCCGATCGGATAAGTGTGGTCAGCCGCCGGGCGGAGGCAGCCACTCGACGGAAACCGGAACGGATCTGTCACGACGGTGGAACCCTGGTACCCGGCAATCAGCACATGGGCGCACTCCCCGCCTTTGACGAAAAGTTTGACGTTGGCCAAGGTGACGGTCTTCAATGAGGACGACCAAGCCAGCGTCCCCGTGGCGGTCGCGGCCGTCGCACCGGCACCGCCACTGTGGACCGCCTTCGCGACAAACGCCGACGGAGCGGCCGATGCGACTCCGGTCGCCCCCATCGCCAGCGTTACCGCGATTCCCAAGCCGATTCCAATGCGAGCAAGCTTCCCCATCACGAAACTCCTCCCCATCGAGCTCATTACCCGGAAAATCGTCGCGCGATAGCACAGCGAAAAGAACACCGCCACAGGTTTACCGGTGGCCGAAATACCCATAGATGATCAGATGTCAAGGGCGACGCGGAGATGCCGCCGAAGGGCAGAAGTAGCCGCTCGATGATCCCCCATTTTCGTCAACGTTGTCCCCCGCTGTTGGCGCTCGAACGAGTTTGCCACGACAATGCAGGAGCGAACGCCACCGAACGGGTGATGCGGCCGAGCCGGCGATGACACCGGCCCGGCCGCGACGGGGTCAGCGGCGGACGAGTTCGCGCCTCAGGTCCTCGCGCAGGGACATCGTTGACCGGAACGGCGGGAGGTCCACTGTGGTCGTTCGCGCGTCGGCTCATGCCCGCTCGAAGACGACTTCGCGGTCGAGTTCCGTGGTTGTTCCTTTCGGTGAAAACCGGTCAGCCGCCCAGGCGGCGGATCTGGGGACGCAGGGAGAAGGCGGCGACCGCCGCGAGGAAGACCGTGAACGCGCCCGCGAGGATGCCGGTGGCGGTCCGCCACCCGGCCGGTTCGAGGAGACCCAGCCACCGTTCGGCCAGTGAAGCGATGGCAGCCGGCGGGAAGATGAACGACCAGAACCCCACGGAGAACCGCAGTTTCCGGTACTGCGGCAGCATCATCACCCGCACGAGGACCACGAGCACGGTGAGATCGGCCACCGACTGGCCCACGGGATCGGCGGCGTACCCGCGCGAGGTGAATCAAGCCAGGCCGGCGACGGGCGAGCACGTGCACGCCGGTTACCTGCTGCCGACGGTCGCCCCGGGCTGATCGGTGCCGACGTCGCGCACGTGCCCGGTTTCCCGGGACTGGCGTGGGCCTGTTCGCCGTCGGGGCTTTCTTCTTCGTGGTACTGATGGCGATCGTCGTGCAGCGCCTGACCTTCCACGCCCCGCTGCCGGACGCACCGCAGCCCACCACCGCGATCCTGCTCGCCCCCCCAGAACGACTGGGGCACGGGATTGCTTGTCGCTCAACGTGTTCACGCCGTCGACCGCCGGGGCGCGGCCGGTGCTCGTGTGGTTCCACGGCGGCGGCTTCACCTCCGGCTCCGGCGGCATGCCCTGGTACGACGGCACCCGGCTCGCGAAGGAGGCCGACGCCGTCGTCGTCACGGCCAACTACCGGCTGGGCGCGCTCGGGTTCCTGGCCCTCGACGGGGTCGCCCCGGCGAACTTCCGCGTCGCCGACCAGCTCGCCGCGCTGGAGTGGGTGCGCGACAACGTCGCCGCGTTCGGCGGCGACCCCGCGCGGGTCACGCTCGGCGGCCAGTCGGCCGGCGCGCAAACGACGCTCGCGCTCTGGTCCGCACCGCGGGCGCGCGGCCTCGTGCACCAGGTCGCGCTGCAGAGCGCCCCCGTCGGCCTCGCTCCGCAAACCCCGGCCGAAGCCGCCGGCTGGGCGGGCCAGTACCTCGACGTCCTCGACTCGCCCGACCTCGCCACGATGCCGGCGGACAAGCTGCTCGAGTGCCAGGCGGCGCTGGCCAACCCGTTCCAGCTCGTCGCCGACGGCGACCTCGTCCCGAACGATCTGATCGCCGCCGCGCGCCCGGGCCGCGCCCTGATCAGCTGGACCCGCGACGAAGTCCGCGTCTACAACCCGGGCGCCCCCGAGGAAGACGTCGAGCAGGGCACCACCGCCGTCTTCAGCGGCGAACTCCCGCGGCTGGCCAAGCAGTTCGGCCCCGACGCCACGCTGTTCCGCTTCGACTGGTCCGCTCCCGGCAACCCGTACGGCGCGTGCCACTGCCTCGACATCCCGTTCCTCTTCGGCACCCACGACCGCTTCCCGAACGCCGCCATGCTCGTCGGCGCCCCCGCCGGCACCGCCGACGTCACCGACCTGCGCCGCGTCTGGACCGCGTTCCTCCACGGCGAACGCCCGGTGCTCGACAGCCCGTTCCTGACGGAGTTCTGAAGCTCAGTCGTCCGGCTGGGTGGTCACCTCCTCGAGCCGCCCGGCGAGGAACGCGCGCTCGACCTCGTTGCCGGTCATCGCCAGGGCCTCTTCGTACGCCGTGGCCGCTTCCGACCAGCGGCCGAGCCGGCGCAAGAAGTCGGCGCGGGCCGCGCTCAGGTACCCGTAGGTGCCCAGCGCCGGTTCGGCCAGCAGGGGTGACAGCGCGGCGAGCCCGGCCTCCGAGCCGTCCCGGAAGCCGATCGCGACCGCGCGGTTCAGCTCGACGACCGAGGACGGCCACAGCCGGCGCAGCACGTCGTAGAGGCCGACGACCTCCGTCCAGTCGGTGTCGTCCCACGTCGGTGCTTCGGCGTGCACCGCCGCGATCGCCGCCTGGACGGAGTACCTCGTCGGGCCCGCGCGGCGCAACGCCTCGGTCAGCAGCGCGGTGCCCTCCTCGATCTGCTGGGCGTCCCAGCGCGAGCGGTCCTGCTCGGCGAGCAGGACCAGCTGCCCGCCGGCGGAGAGCCGGCTGTCCCGGCGGGCGTCGGTGAGCAGCAGCAGCGCCAGCAAGCCGCTGACGTCGCCGCTGTCCGGCAGCAGCCGGTGCAGGGTGCGGGCGAGGTGCAGGGCACCGTCGACGAGGTCGGCGCGCACGAGCTGCTCGCCGACCGGCGCGGCGTGGCCGGTGGTGAACACCAGGTGCACGACTTCGAGGACCGCGCCGACGCGTTCGGGCAGGTCGCCGCGCGCGGGCACCCGGTACGGGATCCGGGCGCCCTTGATCTTCTTCTTGGCCCGTGTGATCCGCGCCGCCATCGTCGTGTCGGGCACCAGGAACAGCCGCGCCACTTCGACGGTGGACAGGCCGCACACCAGCCGCAAGGTGAGCGCCACCTGGGCATCGCGGGACAACGCCGGGTGGCAGCAGGTGAAGATGAGCCGCAGCCGGTCGTCGTCGACCGCCGAAGGCTCCGCCGCGTCCGCGGGCCCGGCCACGACGGCGTCCGTGACGAGCAACGGCAACGCCGCGCGGACCACCGACTCCCGCCGCAGGAGGTCCTTCGCGCGGTTGCGCGCGACGGTGGTCAGCCAGGCACCGGGCCGGGCCGGCACACCGTGCGCGGCCCAGCTCCGCAGCGCCTGGGCATACGCGTCCTGCGCGCACTCCTCGGCCAGGTCGAAATCGCGCACCACGCGCACCGCCGCGGCGAGCACACCGGCCCACTCGCGGCGGTGCGCCTGCGCGACCGCCTCGCCGACGTCGATGTTCTCGGTCACGGCGCGGGTCAGCTCGCCTCGCGCATCGGCCGGATCTCGACCCCGCCGTGCGCCGCCGAGACCTCGGGCAACCGTTCGGCCAACGCGAGCGCCGCGTCCAGATCGGGCGCCTCCAGCAGGTAGTACCCGCCGAGCGCTTCCTTGGTCTCCAGGAACGGCCCGTCGGTCGGTGTCGGGCCGCCGCGCAGGCTCGTCGCCATCGCCGTCGGCAGCAGCGCACCGCCGGCGAGGATCGCGTCACCGGCGGCCGCGGCGAACGCCGCGTGCCCCGCGTCGAGGTCCTTCCGCTCCTGCTCGGACAGCCTGTCCCAGATCTGCTCGTTCCCGTAGATGAGGAGCAGGTACTTCGCCATCTCGCACATCCCTCGCTCGGAGCCCGGTTCGGGCCCGCCTACCTGTACGACGCGCGAGCCGGGCGCCGATCGACACCCGGCCGCACGCCGACGGTAGGGGTTCGGCTCAGGTCCCGGAAGCGCGCCGCCCCGCCACTTCGGTTCGGACGGCGCCGGAGCCGAGCGCGTCCGGGGTGCGGGACCGGAACATCGGCAGCAGGATCACCAGGCCGCCGGCGGCCAGCAGCGCGGCGAGCAACGCGTTGCCGGCGAAGAACGAGCCGGTGGACTTCTCCAGGACACCGAACGCGTAGGGACCGACGAAGCCGCCGAGGTTGCCCGTGGCGTTGATGGCCGCGATGCCGACGGCGACCATCGGGCCGGTGAGGAACGACGAGGGCAGCTGGAAGAACGACGAGCCCACCGACCCCACCCCGGCCGTCGCCAGGATCAACCCGACCATCGTGAGGAGCGGGTCGCTCGTGGCGGCCGCGAGCACCACCCCGGCGGTGGCGACGAACATCGGGATCGCCGCGTGCCACCGCCGTTCCTGGCGGCGGTCGGAGTGCGCGGCCCACAGCAGCGACACGACGAGCGTCACCGCGGCGGGGATGGCCGAGAGCAACGACACCACGAGGGTCGAGAGGTGGTCGCCGTTGATGCTCTTGATGATCTGCGGCATGAAGAACACCAGCACGTAACCGCCGCAGTTCTTCGCGAAGTAGGAGAACGAGAGGATCAGGATCTTCGGGTTCGCAAGGCTGCGCAGCGGGCTGCCGTGGCGCGCGGGCGCTTCGTGCTTGGCCAGTTCGGTGGTGAGCCACGTCTTCTGCTCGGCCGTGAGCCAGCGCGCCTTGTCCGGCCGGTCGACGAGCACCTTCCAGATCACCAAACCGACCACAATGGACGGCAGGCCCTCCGCGATGAACAGGGCGCGCCAGTCTTCGAGCCCGAACAGGGCGTGGGGCCAGGCCGACATGATCGCACCGGACAGCGGCGGGCCGATCATGCCCGACAGCGACGAGCCGATGACGAAGAACGCCAGCATCTTCGCCCGGTCCCGCGGCAGGAACCACAGCGTGAAGTAGAAGACGACGCCGGGAAAGAGGCCGGCTTCGGCGATCCCCAGCAGGATGCGCATGAGGTTGAGGCTCACCGGGCCCTGGACGAAACAGGTCGCCGTGGCGACGAGACCCCAGGTGATCGCGATGCGGGCGAGCCACTTGCGCGCGCCGAAGCGCGTGAGCGCCATGTTGCTCGGCACCTCGAACACGAAGTAGCCCACGAAGTACAGGCCCGCGGCGAGGCCGTAGGTCGCCGCGGTGAGGCCGAGCGACTCGTTCATGCTCAGCGACGCGATGCCGAGGTTCGCGCGTTCCAGGTTCGCCATGAAGTAGGCGATGCCCAGCAGCGGCACGATCCGCCAGGCGATCTTGCGGGTGACGGTGCGGTGCATCCGCTGGTCCTCGGTGAGACCGGTCGGGGGCCGGGAGGTGAACGCCACGGTGCGCTCCTTCCTGCTCGTGCGGGGTGGGGGGACTGCTCGTGCGCTTCGGCGAAGCGCGCGTCGGGCGCGCCGGATGGGGCAGGGGCTATCCGGCGGATAGAATCCGGTCGTGTCCACCGATCCGACGCCGCCGGCCGAGAGCGGCCGCACGCCCACGCCGGTGAAGTCGGCCGACCGGGTCCTGCTGGTGCTGGAGTCGCTCGGGAGCCGCCGCGACCGGCCCACGCTGACCATGCTCAGCGAAGAACTCGGGATTCCCTTGAGCAGCCTGCACGGCCTGCTGCGGACCATGCAGAACCGCGGCTGGGTGGAAACCGACGAGACGGGTTCGCGCTACAGCATCGGTGTGCGGGCGCTGCTGATCGGGTCGGCGTACGCGCGGGAGGACGAAGCCGTCGTCGCGGCGCGGGCGGTGATGGACTGGCTCAGCGACGAGACGGGCGAAACCGTCCACTACGGCCGGTTGGAGGGCTCCGACGTCGTCTACCTCGCCAAGCGCGAGTCGAAGTTCGCCGTGCGGGTGCACTCCTCGATCGGGCAGCGGATCCCCGCGCACGCGGCGTCGCTGGGCAAGGCGATCCTCGCCGAACAGCCCGGGGACTTCGCCGTGAAAACGCTGACCTGGCCGCTGGTTTCGTTGACTCCCCACACGATCGTCGAGCGCGAAGCGCTGTTCGCGGACCTCGCGCGGTCGCGGGAGCGCGGGTACGCGGCCGAGCGCGAAGAGAGCGACACCGGTCTCGGCTGCGTCGCCGTCACCGTTGCGGGCACGGCTCATCTGGACGCCCTTTCCTTCGCTGTTCCCGTGGCCCGGCTCGAGGAGGGCCGGGTCGAAGAACTCGCCGGCCTGCTCCTCGAAGCCAAGGCGGTCCTGGCCGGGACGGCGACGCCCCGGGGTGCGCGATCACCCGAATTCCTGGGCAACCTCACAGCGCTCAACGACAAACGCGAGTGACGCGCTAGCTCTCGCCGATCACGTCGACGGTTTTCTCGATCCGGCTTTCGGCCAGCTCGATGCCGAACCCGTCCGCGGTCGGCAGCGCGAACGTCCCGCCGACCGGACGCGGCGGCGAGAGTTCGAAGTGGTAGCGGTTGGGCATCGACCGGAACAGGTATTCGACGCGCGGGCAGACCTCGGGCGATTGGCTGGCCACCACGTGCAGCGCGGCGTGCAGCCCGTGGCCGTGCGGGATCACCGGGACGCCGTACGGTTCCGCGAGCGCGCACATGCGCACGAGGTCCGTGACGCCCCCGCACCACTCGGGGTCGGTTTGCACCACGCTGATCAGCCCTTGCTGCAGGAACGGCAGCAGGTCCAGCCGGTCGTAGAGGTGCTCGCCGCTCGCGAGCGGGATCGTCGTCGACGAGCGCAGCTGTGCGTACGACGGCACGGCGCCGGGCGGGAACGGCTCCTCGAGCCAGTCGGGCCGCAGGTGCTCGACGCGCCGGCACCACGACCGGGCGTAGGCCAGGTCCCAGCTCATGAACGCGTCGAACATCAACGCCGAGCGGGTGCCGACGACGTCGCGCGTGCGTTCCACGAGGCCCACGTTGCGGTCCATCCCGTCGACGTCCTGGCCGGGACCGTCGGCGAAGAACCACTTCTGCGCGGTGAAACCCTCGTCGAGCAGCTGCGCCGCGACGCTCTCCACCTCGGCTCCGCCGTGCGCGGTGCCCAAAGTGCTGGCGTACGCGGGAATCCGCGTGCGCCCGGCCCCGCCGAGCAGCTGCCACACCGGCGCGCCGAGGAGGCGGCCGCGCAGGTCCCACAACGTGTTGTCCACCGCGCTGATGGCGATTTTGCGGGCCCCGTGGCGGGAGTGGCGGTTGGCTCGCTGCAGCAGATCCCAGAGGTACGTCGTCGCCATCGGGTCGAGGCCGAGCAGCGTGCGGGCGATACCGCCCTCGCGCAGGGCGCCGAGCACCTCCGGACCGAGCGGGCCGTAGCGGCCGGTCACACCGGCCGTGGTCCCGATTTCCAGGTACAGCGAGGTTTTCCGCGCGGTGCCGAGCGCGTTGGGCCGTCCGGTGAGCGTGGCGTGGTAGTCGTCGTAGACGCTGATCGGAAGGGACTGCGGCGCCGGCGCGGCCGACGGGTCGTTGTCGAGCGTCCCGTGGAGCTCGATCAGGCGCACGGAGGAGATGCGGGCGTCGATCACGCGACCACCGCCTCGGCGCCGTGGTGCGATTCGGCCCACCGCGTCGCGGCCTCGGCCAGTCCGCTGCCGCCGTCGAGCCGGCTGCGCGGCGACGCGATGCGGCCCAGCGCGGCCGCGGCGGCCTTGAGCCCGGGGATCGCCGGCTCGCTGAGGCCGTAGACGTCGAAGATCGCCATGACCCGCTCGTACAGCGCAGCCACGTCGGGGCTGCCCGCGCGCACCGCGGCGACGAGGGCGACGAGCAGGTCCGGCTGCAGGTTGGCGAGCCCGCTGATGGCGCCGTCCGCGCCCGCCCACATCGCCGCGGGGATGAGGTCCTCGAAGCCGGTCACCACGGCGAAGCCGGGCCGGTGCGGCCGGGTAGCGGCGAGCGCGGCGGTGATGGCCGTGATGTCGCGGACCGTGAGCTTCGCGCCCACGACCTGCGGTTCCTCGGCGGCGAGCCGCTGCAGGAGCGACGTTGGCAGCGGCTGGGCGGTGAGCGCCGGGAAGTCGTAGAGGACAACGGGCCGGTCGGTCGCGGCCAGGACCTGGCGGAAGTGGCCGGCGAGCCGGTCTTCCGGAACCTTCCAGTAGAGCGGCGGGAGCACGAGCACGCCGTCGACGCCCGCGCCCGTGGCCTGGGCCGCGAGCTCGCAGGTCTCCCGGGTCGAGAGCCCGCTGACGCCGGCGAGCACCGGCACCCGGCCGTCCGCCGCGGTCACCACGGTCTCCAGGATCGCGGCCCGTTCGGCGGGGCCGAACTCGGTGAACTCGCCCGTCGAGCCGAGCGGGACGAGCCCGTCGACGCCCCGGGAGATCAGGTCGGTGGTCAGCGCGGCGAGGTTGTCGTGGTCGACCGCGCCGGTCGCGGTGACCGGCGTCAGCAGCGCGGGCCACAGTCCGGATAACTGCATCAGGCTCCTTCACATCCATGAAGTCTCTTCACGTAGATGAAGAATAGCTGTCGCCGGGGCTGAAGCCAAGAGGTGTGCGCAGGTGGATCCAGGTGAATCGGTGCAGCCGGACCGGCCACAGAGGACCGCACGCGAAGCACCCGGATCCGTTGCCGCGCAAGGGGAACAGCTAGTGCCCCCGCAGCGCCGTCTCGAGCTTCTCCTCGGGGTACCAGAGCGGCAGGCTCAGGTGCGTGGCCAGACCGCCGAACGGGGAGAAGTGCTCGACCCCGCTCAGCGCCCGGACTCCCCCGGCTCTCAGCGCACTGCCGAGGGCGGCCGCGTCGGCGCCGGTGTCGACCCACAGGCCCGTGCCGCCCGAGGGTTCCGTCCACCGCCAGCCCGCCCGGAAGCGTTCGAGGACCCGCCGCGCGATCTCGTACCCGCGGCGCAGCTCCGCGGTCCGTGCGGCCCGCAGCTCGGGCAGGCGCCGCAACAGGTCGACGGCGACGAGCTGGTCGAGCACCGACGAGGTGAGGTCGATCGAGCGTTTCAGCTCGGTCAGCCGCTCGACGACCGGCGCGCTGCCGCGGATCCACCCGACACGCAGGCCGCCCCACGTCAGCTTCGACAGCGTGCTGACCGTGACCAGCTGGTCGAGTGGCAGCAACGCGCCGAGCCCGGGGCTGCGGGCGCCGTCGAAGAGCAGCTCGGCCGAGGAGGCGTCCTCGACGCAGAAGGTGTGGTGCGCCTGGAGGATCCGGGCGAACGCGCGCAGCGCCGGCGGATCCATCGTCAGGCCCGTGGGGTCGTGCACGACCGGCTGGCAGTAGACCAGCCGCGGCCGCCGGCGCGTGACGAGCTGTTCGACCAGGTCGAGCCGCAACTCCCCGTCGGCGAACGGAACCGGCAGCAGCCGGGTCCCGGCGCGGCGCAGCACGTCGAGCGTCCGGCGGCTCGTCGGATCCTCGACCACGACCTCGTCGACCGGCCCGATCAGCAGCTGCGCGATGAGCCACGTGGCCTGCTGCGCGCCGCCGGTGACGACGACGTTCTCGCGGGTCGTGGGGATGCCCAGCTCCGCGTAGTACTGCGCGATCGCGTCGCGCAGCTCCGGCAGCCCGGCCGGGAAGAAGCCGCCGGCCGCGACGTGGCCCATCAGGCGGCCGAGATCGATGCCCGCGATCGCCTCGGCCACGACCGGCAGGCCCGGCAGCGCGCCGCTCGCGATGTCGTAGGACGCCAGGGAATCCGGGCCGAGCACGGTCGCGCCGGGGTCCGCGAAGCCCTTCCGGCGCACCCGGCACCCGGAGCGCTGGAAGGACTCCACGACGTCGGCGGCCGCCAGTGCCTCGTAGGCCTCGGTGACCGTGCTGCGCGAAACGCCGAGCGCTTCGGCGAGCGTGCGCTGGGAAGGCAGGAGCGCCCCGTCGGCGAGGTGGCTGTCGGTGATCAGCTGGCTGATCCCGAGCGCGAGCGCGCGGGCCAGGCCGCGGTCGTTGCTCGGCCAGTCGCCGAGCAGCCGCGCGAGCCGGGCCGGTTCGATCCGCCCTTCCGACGGTGGCATGCGCTCCTCCTCCCGGCACGGTACCTACTGGTCGATCACGGACCCGTCGACGCTGAGGCGCGCCTTGACCGGCCGCGGCACGTACGGCACGCGCTCGGTCACGTCCGCCCGCAGCTTCACGCCGATGCCGGGACTCGCGTCGACCAGGAGGAACCCGTGGCCGTCGTACTCGGGCTGGCCGGTCACGATCTCCGCGCCGTCCGGGCGGTCGGCCAGCAGCGAATGCCACGTGCGGCCCGGGTACTCCAGCAGCGCGAAGTTCGGGATCGCCGCGGCGATCTGCAGCGACGCGGCCGTGAGCACCGGGCTGAGCGGGTTGTGCGGCACGACCCCGACGTGCTGCGCCTCGGCGAGCGCGGCGATCTTCTTCGCGCCGGTGATGCCGCCGACCATGCCCACGTTCGGCCGCACGAACTGCACCGCCGAGCGGCGCAGCAGCATCGCGAACTCCCAGATCGAGGTGAGCCGCTCCCCCGTCGCGATGGGCACGTCGACGCGGCTCGCGACGTACTCCATCTCGTCGAAGTTGTCCGGAGTGACGGGATCTTCGAGGAACTGCGGGCGGAATTCGGCGATCCCGACACCGAGCTGCACCGCCTCGGCCGGGGTCAGCCGCCGGTGGATCTCGATGCACAGGTCGACGTCGTCGCCGACCGCGTCGCGGTACGCCCCGACGGCCTCGATCGCGCGCCCGATCTTCGCCGCGTGGGTCGAGAAGTACGGCAGGGAGCGGTCTTCGTCGAGGAACGGCGTCAGATGCCCGACCGCCGTGAAGCCCTGTTCCTTGGCCGCCTTCACCCCGTCGACGAGCTCCTGGCGCGTCGTGCCGACCACGTGCTGGTACACACGGGCGCGTTCGCGCACGGCGCCGCCGAGCAGGGCGTGGACGGCAGCGTCGCGGTACTGGCCGGCCAGGTCCCACAACGCGATGTCGATCGCGCTGAGCGCGCCCATGATGTCGGCGCCGCGGAAGTGGAAGGCGCGGTAGAGGTACTGCCAGTGGTGCTCGATCCGCAGGGGGTCCTCGCCGACGAGGTACTCACCGAACTTCGTCACGGCCGCGGCGGCCGACTCGTGGAAGCCCCACGCGCCCGACTCGCCGAGCCCGACGAGGCCTTCGTCCGTGTGGACCTGGACGAAGAGGTAGCGGTCGACCAGGATCGGCTCGACCTTGGTGATCTTCATCGGGTGGCACCGTCTTTCGCGTATTCCGGCGCGGCGGCCGGGTCCGGGTCGTTCGCACCCGCCACCGCGGGCCTGGACAGGGAGATGCAGACGAAGCTGATCGCGCCGAGCACGACCATCAGCACGGCCACGGGCCAGTACGAACCGCCGGCCCAGTTCACGAGGCTCAGCCCCAGCACGGGGATCAGGCCACCGACCGCCGACACCGACTCGCGCGCCAGCGACACCCCGCTCACGCGGATCCGCGGCTCGAACATCTCGGTCAGGTAGGCCGCCTGGCCGGCGTTGTTGAGCTCCTTGCCGACGGACGTGCCGAGGATGAGCGCGAGCCAGATGACCACGGGCTGCCCGGTGTCGATGAGCCAGTAGAACGGGAAGGCCAGCAGCACGGCGAACGCGGCGGCGGCCAGGTAGATGCGCCGCGTGCCCCACCGGTCCGTGAGGTGGCCGAACAGCGCCACCGAGCCGATCCCGAGCGCCGAAGCGATGAGCAGGCCGGTCAGCACCGTCTGCTGGCTGACGCCGACCTGCTTGACCGCGTAGACGGTGACGAACACCGTGTAGAGGTAGCCGAGCGGCGGGTCCATCAGCCGCGCGCCGGCGGCCAGCAGGACCTGTTTCGGCGCTGTGCGCAGGAGTTCGGCCATCGGCACGCGCGGCTGTTCGCCGCTTCCCTTGACCCGCTGGTATTCCGGCGTGTCCTGCACCCGCAACCGCAGGAACAGGCCGACGGCGACCGGCACGATCCCGACGAGGAACGGGATCCGCCAGCCCCACGACAGGAGCGAGTCCTGCGGCAGGGTGCCGACCACGGCGAACGCGGCCGTCGAGAGCAGCATCCCGATCTCGGCGCCGACCTGTGCCGTGGACGCGAACAGGCCGCGTTTGCCGCGCGGCGCGTACTCGGCGCTCATCACCACCGCGCCACCGAACTCGGCGCCCGCGCCGAAACCCTGGCACAGCCGCAGGAACACGAGCAGGATCGGCGCCCAGATGCCGATGCTGCCGTACGTCGGCAGCGCGCCGATCAGCGTCGTCGCGATGCCCATCAGCACCAGCGTCGTGATCATCACGGCTTTGCGGCCGTGGCGGTCCCCGAGGTTGCCGAGCACCACCCCACCGAGCGGCCGCGCCACGAACCCCACCGCGAACGTCGCGACCGACGCGATGGTGCCGACCTCCGAACCGAGGTCCGGGAAGAACAACTTGTTCAGCACCAACGCCGACGCGAGCCCGTAGAGCGCGTAGTCGTACCACTCCAGGGCGCTGCCGACGATGCTCGCGGCCACGACCCGCCGCCGCATGGGCGCCCGTTCGTCGCGGGAGACACCGGGCTCGTCATGTGCACGTCGCGCATCCATTCATCTCATCCTCTCCATCAAGGACCGATGCGGGCACGACGGAGCAACGACCTCCCGGCTGCGCGTCCGTCCGACGTGGACGCCCGCTTCTCCGTCGACCGGTGCCACGGTGTACCAGGCGGCGAAGCGGGCGCCAGGCCAGTGCGGGCCATCTGGCCTGCCGGCAGTTCTGCCGAGTGGGGCCCGTGCGGGAAGTCCGCACCGGGCCCACCGTCACCGGCGAGGCCGTCCCCGGGCGCCCACGAGCAGTAGCGGTGCCGTGTGGGCGCGGCGGGTGAGGGTGCGGGCGCGGGGCGCCGTGGTGAGTTCGTAGGTCACCGGGACGTCCGGATAGGACACCAGCCAGTCGCCCAGTTCCGCGACGGCGAAGGCGGCGAGGTCGGCTGCCGGGGGCCGGGCTGTGGTGAGCCGCCACCAGGCGGTGGTGGTCTGCAGCACGTGCAGGCCCACTCCGGCCGAGCGGGCGAACCCGAAGGCGAGCGCCAGGTCGGCGGGACGGAGGTGCCGGGAGTCGAGCTCGAAGACCACGGGCGCGCCAGGCTCCGGCTCGCCGGCGAAGGCCAGCGGCCGGCCCGCGCCGCGCACGAGGCCGCGCACCGGAACGCCCGGGCCGGCGGCGACCACGATCAGTGCGGCGTCGAGTTCGGCGGCGCAGACGAGCAGTTCGCCGGCGCCGTCGGCGAAGTGGCCGAACACGTCGAGCGGGGGCAGGCCGGCGGTCGCCCGCGCGACCACCTCGTCGGCGCAGCTCTCCGGCACCAGGCGGACCATCCCGGCGGCCGGGTCGAGCGCGGCCGGCCACCAGGTCGTGGTCACGACCACGAGGTCCGCACCCCGGCTCGCGGCGGCGGCCGCGGCCCACGAGACCGCGGGCTCGGCCGCCGGGCTGCCGTCGAAGGCGACGACGACCGCGCCGCGAGCGAGTTCCGCACCGTCCACTTCCGCACTGGCTCCTTCGCGCTCAGGGACGCCCGGGTACCGGCGTCCCCTCCGTCCTCCGGGTTCGCTCCAGGAGCGACGCGCGCCGCGCGGAACCCCCGTGGCGGCGCATCGCGGCCGCGGCCGCCTCCGGGTTGCGGGTGAGGAGGGCCGGCAGGATCGCCCGGTGCTCGGCGAGGGAACCCGCTCGGGGGTGGTGCGCCGAGATGGTGCGGTACCGGCGCATCACCAGCGGGCACCGCAGCGTGTCATGGGTGTGTGCCGGCGTGGCTGCCATCTCCTCCAGGGTCCGGCGAAGCTCAGTGAGCTCGCACTCGGTCGCCCGCTCCGCGGCTTTGGCCGCCGGCGCCGCTTCCAGGGTTTCACGGGCTTCCAGGATGTCGGCGGCCTCCTCCCACGTGAAGCTCCGCGCGCGGACGCCCCGGTTGACGTATCCCTCCTGCGCCAGTCGTACCAGGACCGAGCGGATCGTGCCGCGTGACACGGCGAACCTGGCCCTCAGATCCGCTTCGCCTCAGCCGGCGTCCGAGAACCGGCCGACCGCGATGGTGCCGCAGTCCTAGGATCCGGCCGCACGTGGAACTGGCCGACGACGCGTCCTGCCGGCGGACAACACTGTCCAGCCTGGACGCCAAACCGAGCGGGAATCGTCAGTGGCCCGGGGCAGTCTTTCAAGCGGGCGTTCGGCTGGACCGCGACGGCGGACGGCCCGGATTACACCGACGTCCGCGGAGCCGGCCCCACGCCCGGCGACCTGACCGCAAGGCGGGACTACCGCCACTCGGCGCAGGACACCGTGGCGAAGCCGCGGCTCGGGAAGACCTTGTGCAGCAAGAAGTCGTGCACCTCGGGGTCCGCGTCGGCGCAGCCGTCGGAGAGCGTGGTGACCCGGTAGCCGCGGTCGGCAGCGTCGTAGCAGGTCGCCGCGACCATCGCGCTGGTGGCGACGCCCGCGACGGCGATCTCGGCCACCCCCCGCGCGCGGAGCACCAGATCCAGGTCGGTGCCGGCGAAGGCACTGGTCCGGCGCTTCAGCACCACCACGTCGGCTTCGTGCACCGGCAGAGCCAGCTCGGTGCCCGGTGCGCCCTCGTGGAAGCTGTCCCCGGCGTCGTAGAAGTACGCGAACGGCGTGTCGCCCGGCGGCAGGTCGGCACGGTTGACGCGGAAGGCCGTGTGGACGAACACGACCAGCGTCCCCGCGGCGCGGGCGCGGGGCAGCAGTCCGGCCACCGGAACCGCGACGTTCCGAGCGAAGGCGTACTGGTCGGTGATGCCGCGCTGGAGATCGCCCACGATGAGTGCGCTTGTCATCCCGTCAGCTTCCTCCGAGCCGCTCCACCCGGCGACCCGCGGTCACCAGGACGGCGAGTCCGGCGACCATGATCACCGCGATCGCCAGCAGGGCGTAGGTGAAGCTGCCGGTGGCGGTTTTGACGGCGCCGGTGAAGTACGGGCCGACGAACCCGCTGAGGTTGCTGACGGAGTTGATCAGCGCGATGCCCGAAGCCGCCGCCGTGCCGGTCAGGCCGATTGCGGGGATCCGCCAGAACTGCGGCATCGCCGTGTAGATCCCGGCCACCGACAGGCAGACCGCCACGATGAACAGCAACCCGTTGCCGGCGAACGTGGCCAGCAGCAGCCCCGCCGCGCCGACGGCCAGGGGAACCGCGGTGGCCACGACCGCGGACCGGCGGCCGGCGGAGCGCACCCAGGCCAGCATCGCGACGGCGGCCACGAGGTACGGGATCCCCGACAGCAGCACGCTGCCGATGTCCGCCGCACCACCGACGCTGTGGGTGATCGCCGTGATCATGGTGGGCAGGAAGAACGCGAGCGGGTACAGGCCGAAGACGATGGCGAAGAAGACGAGAGCGAGCGCCCAGACGCGGACACTGGTCAACGCCTGGCGCAAGCCGGTCAGCGCACCGTGGCCGCGCTGCTCTTCGACCTCCGCGGCCATCGTGCGCTCCAGCGCGGCCTTCTCCTCGTCGTCCAGCCAGCGGGCGCGCGACGGCCGGTCGGGCAGGAACGAGAAGATCAGGATCCCGATGACGATCGTCAGCGCGCCCTCCACGAGGAACAGCGACCGCCAGCCGGCGATCCCGAAGAGGTCCTGACCCCACGCGAGCAGCGCGGCGGCCAGGGGCGAGCCGACGATCGAGGACACGGGGATCATGAGGAAAAACGCGGTGAGCGCCCAGGAGCGCTGCCGCTTCGGGAACCAGTACGTGAGGTACAGCAGGATCCCGGCGGCCAGGCCCGCCTCGGCGAAGCCGAGCAGCAGCCGCGCGAGGTAGAGCGTCGCGGCGGAGTTCACGAAGGCCGTCGCACCGGTGACCAGGCCCCAGGTGAGCATGATCCGGGTGATCCACTTCCGGGCGCCGAAGCGCCGCAGGGCGAGGTTGCTCGGCACCTCGACGATGATGTAGCCGATGAAGAACAGGCCCGCGGCGAGGCCGACCTGACCGCTGTCGAGGTGCAGGTCGCGTGACATCGGCGCCGCGAGGTACCCGAGGTTGGCGCGGTCGATGTAGCTCATGACGTAGGCGACACCGATCAGGGGGATGATCCGCACGCCGATCTTGCGCCAGGTGCGCCCGGACACGGTGGCGGGCGTGGTGCGCGCAGGAGTGGTCATCGCGTTGTCCTTTCTGGACCAGGAAGAGGGTTCGTCAGCGGACCGGCTCGCGCAAGGCGCTCGTGGCGGTGTGGTCGACGGTGCCGTCGGCGGCGATCGCGACGCCGTAGTCCCGAGTGGCTCCCTCGTGGGTCACCTTGCCCTCGAGGACGTCGTCGAGGACCCGCTGCGGGTCGCGCGTGAACGGGTCGCCGTGGCCGCCGCCTCCGGCGGTCACGTGGCGGTGCCGGGTGCCGGCCGTCATGACGAGGTGGGGTTTGGAGCTCAGCACCCGCTCACCGGGGCCGCCGGGATCGAGGACGTTCAGCGACGGGGTGCCCTGCGCTCCCCCGGCCAGGCCGTAGGGGAGGAACTCCCGCCGGTCCGAGCGGATCTGCACGCTCGCCTCGGGCGCGAGGACCGTCAGGTCGCGGAAGGTGGCGAGCCCACCGCGGAACCGGCCGGCGCCACCGGTGTCGGGCAGGTAGCCGTACCCGTCGATCCGGACGTGCCCGGACCGCTCCAGCTCTTCGACCGGTGTGTTGGCGAGGTTGGCGCCCAGGGGACTGATGCCGTCGACGCCGTCGCGGTCGGGCCGCGCACCCCACGCGCCGCACAGGATGTCCCACAGCACGACCGTGTGGCCGTCGGCGCCGGTGACACCGATCGCCATCGAGTCGGGGCCACCGTCGCCGGCAGCGGGGACGCGGTCGGGGAACACCGGTGCCAGCGCGCCGAGGACGGCGTCGATGATGCGGTACGCCACCAGGCCGCGCGCACCCCGGGCGGCCGGGCGCCGGCCGTCGAGGATCGAAGCCTCGGGGATGACGAAGGTGAAGGGCCGGTAGAAGCCGCTGTTGGCGGGGATGTCGCGGGCGAGCGCGCCTTGGACGGCCGCGTAGGACGCGGAACGGGTGAAGGACGCTGTGGCGTTGAGCGCGGACGCGACTTGTGCGGACGACCCGGTGAAGTCCAGCTCGATCCCGGCGTCCGACAGCGTCACCTTGACGCGGAAGGGAATCGGGCCCGAGCCGAGGCCGTCGTCGTCGATGTGGTCGGTGAACTCGTAGCTGCCGGGCACCGCTTCGGCGAGCGCGGTGCGCAGCAAGGCCTCCGAGTAGTCGAGAAGCTCCTCCACCAGCCCGGTGAGCCCGCCCGCGCCGTGCCGGACGGCGAGGGCGCGCAGGCCCTCCGCGCCGGCGTGACAGGCGGCGAGCTGAGCTTCGAGGTCGCCGCGCAGCAGCTCCGGCTCGCGGACGTTGCGGAGGACCACGGTGAGGAAGGTCTCGTTCAGCTTGCCCGCGTCGACGAGCCGCGACGGCGGGATCTGCACGCCTTCGGCGAAGATGCTCGTGGACTGCACGGCCATCGACCCGGCCACCCAGCCGCCGACGTCCGCGTGGTTGACCACGGTGACGGCGAACCCCAGCAGGTCCGCGTCCGCGAACACGGGGGCGACGGCGAAGATGTCGGGCAGGTGCATGCCGCCGCGTGACGGGTCGTTGAGCAGGTAGACGTCCCCGGGCCGGATCGAAGCACCGAACTCCGCGAGGACCGCGTCCATCGCGTCCGGAATGGACCCGAGGTGCACGGGGCAGGTGTTCGCCTGGGCGATCACGCGCCCGCCGGCGTCGCACAACGCGGCGGAGAAATCCATGCTGGAGGCGACGATCTGGGAGTGGGCGGTGCGCACGATCGTGATCGCCATTTCGTCGGCGACCCCGGTCACGGCGTTGCGGAAGACCTCGAAGGTCACGGCGTCGCGGATCATTTCGCACTCCAGGTGATGACGATGTTGTGGAACCGATCGCGGTGCGCGTGGGCGCCGGGCGGCACGAGCGTGGTGGCGTCCATGTCCTCGACGACCAGCGGCCCGGCGACCGGTTCGGGTCCCAGGTCGAGCCGCCGGATCACCGGCGTCGCCACGGTTTCGGCGAACCGGCATTCGCGGGTGCCCGGCGCCCGGCCCGAATCGGCGGGAAGCCGCAGCACGTCTTCGAGGGCTACGCGGCTCGGAAGGATCCCCCGGACCCGGAGGTTCACCAGCTCGACGAGGTCGTCACCGGCGGCGCGCCCGTAGGTGCGTTCGTGCTCGGCGTGGAAACGCGCGCGGGCCGCGGCGAGCAGGTCCTCGGTGAGAGCGCCGTCGTCCAGGCGGACTCGCAGCTCGAACCGCTGGCCGCGGTAATGCAGGTCGAGCAGCCGCTCGATGACCGCGTCCGCACCGAGTTCCGCCGTCACCTTCGCGGCGAGCCGCTCGAACTCCCGCGCCAGCGCGGTGAGTCCGGCGAGTTCTTCGCGGTAGGGCGCGACTTCGTGCAGTTCGGTGTCGGCGACGAGCAAGCCGAGGCTGCTGAACAACCCCGGGTGGGCGGGCACCAGCACGGTCGAGATCCCGAGCTCACGAGCGAGCTCAGCGGCGTAGAGGGGCCCCGCGCCGCCGAAGGCGACCAGGGTGGCCTCGCGCGGATCACGCCCCCGTTCACTCGTGACCGCTTTGACGGCCGTCGTCATGCTCGAGACCGCGACTTCGTACGCGCCGCGCGCGGTGTCGGCGACGGTGCGGCCGAGGCGTTCGGCCACCGGGGCCAGCGCTTTGCCGGCCAGGTCGGGGTGGATCGCGACGCGGCCGCCCGCGAGCGCTTCGGGGCTGAGGTAGCCCAGGGTCACGTTGGCGTCGGTCAGGGTGGGCAGCTCACCGCCCTGTCCGTAGGACGCGGGACCCGGCCGGGAGCCGGCGCTGGCCGGGCCCACGTGCAACGCTCCGGCCGGGTCGACGTCGATGATGCTGCCGCCGCCTGACCCGACCTCGGCGATGTCGATCGACGGGGTGCGCACGGGGTAACCGGCACCGGAACCCAGGCCACGCGCGACGTTCATGCCCCCGCCGACTTCGTAGTCGGCCGACACGAACGGCTCGCCGTGCTCGATCAGCGACGCCTTCGCGGTCGTCCCGCCCATGTCGAAGGCGACCACGGCCGGCAGGCCCAGCAGCCGGGCGAGCTGCCGGACCGCGGTGACCCCGGCGGCCGGGCCGGACTCGATGATCTGCACGGGACGCTGCGTCACCGCCGCGGCGTCCAGCAGTCCGCCGCTGGACTGCATCACCAGCAGCGGCGCGTGCACCCCGCTGTCGCGCAGCTCGGTTTCGAGCCGGGTGAGGTAGCCGTGGACGGTCGGGCCGACGTAGGCGTTGACGGTCGCGGTGCTCGTGCGTTCGAACTCCTGCGGTTGCGGGGAGATGTCCACCGACGCGGTCACGTAGACGCCCGGCAGCTGTGCGCGCAACAGGTCGGCGACGCGACGCTCTTCGTCCGGAACCAGGTAGGAGTTCAGCAGGCACACCGCGACGGCCTCGATGCGCTCGGCCTGAAGCCGCGCGGCCAGCCCGCGCACCTCGGCCTCGTCCGCGGCCGGGGCGAGCTGCCCGTCCGCGGTGATCCGCTGCGCCAGCTCGTAGCGGTGCCGGCGGCGGGCCAGCGGCTCCGGCTTGACCCACGACAGGTCGTACAGCACGGGGCGGCGCAACCGGCCCAGCTCCAGCACGTCGCGGAAACCCGCGGTGGTCACCACGGCGGTGCGCGCGCCGTTCATCTCCAGGATCGCGTTCGTCGCCACCGTCGTGCCGTGCAGCATCGCGGCCACTTCTCGGGGTTCGGCGCCGGCTGTCGCCAGCACGCCGGTGGTGGCGGTGACGACGCCCGTGCCGTACTCGGGCGGAGTGGACAGCACCTTCATCGGCACGACCTCCCCCGCGGGGCCGAGTGCGATCACGTCGGTGAACGTGCCCCCGATGTCGGCGCCGACGCGCCACCCGGGACGAGGTTCGGAACTGGGAAGCACTGGGGTCTCCTTCACGGTGTCCGGCGTCTGGATGCACAGTAGGGAGCCGTTAAGATATTAGCAATCTCTAGCTGAGATATTTTTCGTTGCCATGATGTACGCCAGGCGCCACGCGCAGGTGTACCGTTTCAGGAACCGCGCCGGACCGAGGGAGCACTGTTGCGCTACGAGCCCGACCTGATCCGGGAGCACCCGCCCGCGAGCAGCCTCATGGAGAACGCCTACCGGCGGCTGAAGCGGGAGATCATCGAGCTGGACCGCCCACCGGGCGCGAGCTTCACCGAGCTGGAGGTCGCGACCGCGTTCGGGCTGAGCAAAACCCCGGTGCGCGAGGCGCTCGCCAGACTGCACCGCGACGGATTGGTGCGCCCGCTGCCGCGCGCCGGTTACGTGGTTTCGGCCGTCACGCTCGGCGACGCGACCGACCTGTGCGACATGCGCGCCCTGCTGCAGTCACAAGCGGCCGCGCTGTGCGCGGAACACGGACTGTCCGAAGCAGACGGTGCCCGGCTGGCCGAGCTCGCCGTCGACACCGACGAGGACCAGCTCGACGGTCCGCACTTCGAAGAGCGGTTCAGGGCCAACTACGAGTTCGAGTCCATCATCGCGAACGGCAGCGGAAACAACCGCCTGGCCGCGGCGACCGTCGGCGTGCTCGACGAGATCGAGCGGATCTTCCGGCTGGGCATCCGGCTGGACCCGGCGATGCCGCCGGCGCGGATCCGCGAACGGCAGGCCATCGTCGAGGCCATCGCGGCGCGTGACGCGGACGCGGCCCGGGCGGCGATGCAGCGCCGGACCGCGTCCGCGCGGCGCGAGATCGTCGGCGCGCTCGCCGCGAGCCGTTCGATCACCCACGCGGAAATCGCGGTGCCCTAACGCCTTTCGTCACGCACCAGCGCGGCCAGCTGCTGCCCGGCCTCCGCCAGGTCGGCTTCGGTACCGCCGTAGAGCAGGCGGGCGTGCGCGGCGGGCCCCTGGAACGCGTCACCCGCGATCCCCGGCACGCCGTGGCGCAGCAGGGCCTCCTCGAGGTCGCGGCCACGCAGGCCGAGCACCGAGAAGTCGGGGAACACGAAGATCCCGGCGGACGGGCGCACGACGGACAGACCCGCGGCCTCGATCGCGTCGCAGAGCAGGTCACGGCGACGGCGGAACGTCGAGAAGACGACGTCCAGCCAGTCCTGCGGGCCGGTGAGCACGGCGCAGGCTGCCGCCTGGGGCGCGTCGCCGACGTTGATCGCGTCCCATTCGAACGCGCGGTGCACCCGCTCGAGCAGATGTGCCGGCGCGTGGACGTAGCCGATCCGCCACGGGGTGAACGCGTAGTTCTTGCTCAGGCTGGTCACCGTCACCAGGTCCGGCCACTCCTCGCGCAGGCACTGCTGGGGCGTGTAGCCGGGTCCACTGTGGACGTAGCGGGCGTAGGACTCGTCCGACACCACGAGCAGTCCGCGCTCGGCCGCGAGCGCGAGGATCGCCGACAGCTCGTCCCGCGCCGGGGTGTGGCCCGTCGGGTTGACGGGATTGCAGAGCAGGATCGCGCGCGTCGCGGGAGTCACGGCCGCGCGCAGGGCGGCCAGGTCCGTGGCCCACGAGTGGTCCGGCCGGCTCGGCACGTAGACCGGCCGCGCGCCCGCCATCCGCACCACGCCGTCGAAGAAGTACGTCGGGGCCGGCACCACGACCTCGTCACCGGGTGCGAGCAGAGCCCGCAGGACCACGCTCATCCCCTGCTGGGCGCCGTGCGTCACCAGCACTTCGCGGTCCGGATCGACGACCAGCCCGAACCGGTCACCCAGGTGGGCGGCGAGGATCCGCCGCAGCTCGGGCCAGCCCCGCGACTGGCGCGGCAGCACCCGCCCGGCGACCTCCCGGACCGCGTCGAGCACGTGCCCGGGCATCGGCAGGGCCGGCACCCCGGGCAGGGGTACGGCGGATCGTGCTCGTGCGCGTTCGGCCAGAGCCAGGGCCGGCAGCCGCTCCATCTCGCCTCCTAGTATCTCAATTTCTGGAATTAAGATACTAAGCGCACGGCCGCGTGGCTACCCTCCGGCCGAGCCGAGCTTCCCGGTGAGGTGGTGGGCTTCCCGCAGCAGCAGCGCGCCGAGTTCGGCCCGGCGCTGCTCGGGGAAGCGGAACTCGACGCCGGTGATGGTGAGGGCCCACGCGGGGGCGCCGGCGCGGTTGAACACGGCGGCGGCCAGTCCCCAGCTGCCTTCGACGACCAGGCCGGGGTTGAGTGAGTAACCCGCCTCGCGCGTCCGCGTGATCCGGGTACGCAGGGCGTCCGCGCCGTGCTCGGGTCCCCACTTGGCGGTGAGGTCGGCGCGGGCCAGGTAGTCGTCGATCTCGCGGTCGGGCAGCATCGCCAGCACGACGAGTCCGGCGGAGACCACGCCGAGGGGGAACCGCGCGCCCTCGTAGAGCACGAACGAGCGGATCGGGAAGCTGCCGTCTTCGCGCACCAGGCACACGGTTTCGTCACCGCGGCGCGCGGAGAAGAACGCGCTCTCCCCCGTCGCTTCGGCCAGCCGGTGCACGCTGGCGCGCGCGTGCTCGGTCACGTCGTAGCGCTGGGCGGCGACCTCCCCGAGCAGGTACAGCTCCGGGCCCAGGTGCCACTGCCCGCTGCGGTGCTCCCGGTCGACGAACCCCTCCTCGGCCAGCGCCGTGAGCAAGCGGTGCGCGGTCGGGCGAGCGAGCCCGGCGGCACGCGCCACCTCCGACGTGGTCGAGCCCTCACCGTTCGACAGCGCGCGCAGCACCGTCGCCACGCGGCCGATGAGGTGGGCGGGCGGGTTCGTCATGAGCCCAGCTTACGTTCACTCAGTGAACGCCCCGACAAGCAGCCGATTACCACGTGAGAGCTTCGAGCCGAGGTGTTGACGCCGTGCTCCGCGGTGAATTGGGGTGTGCTGATCGATCGTTCAGTGAACAGGAAGGAGCGTGCCTTGCCGACGATCTACGGCAGCGCCGCCGAAGCGATCGCCGACGTGTTGAGCGACGGCATGACCGTCGCCGTGGGCGGGTTCGGCCTCAGCGGCATCCCGGCGGACCTCATCGAAGCGGTGCGGGACTCCGGGGTGCGCGACTTGACCGTGGTGTCCAACAACATGGGCGTCGACGGACTGGGCCTCGGGATCCTGCTCGAGAACCACCAGGTGTCCAAAGTGGTCGCTTCCTACGTCGGGGAGAACAAGCTCTTCGCGCGGCAAGCGCTCGCCGGTGAGCTCGACGTGGAACTGGTGCCGCAGGGCACGCTCGCCGAACGGCTGCGCGCGGGCGGCGCGGGCATTCCGGCGTTCTACACACCCACCGGCGCCGGCACCCCGGTCGCGGAAGGCAAGCCGCACGCGGAATTCGACGGACGGACCGCCGTGCTCGAACGCGGCATCGTCGCCGACCTGTCGCTCGTGCACGCCGGCACGGCCGACCCCGCCGGCAACCTGACCTACCGGCTCGCCGCGCGCAACTTCAACCCCCTCGTCGCCGCGTGCGGGCGGATCTGCGTGACCGAAACCGAGCACCTGCTCGACGAGTTCACCGACCCCGCCCACGTCGTCACCCCCGGCGTGTTCGTGAACCGGCTGGTCGCCGCGCGCGACCGCGAAAAGCCGATCGAAAAGCGCACCGTGCGCACCGTGCGCACCGAGGAGGTGGCGCACGCATGAGCTGGACCCGCGACGAGATGGCCGCCGTCGCCGCCCGCGAACTGCGCGACGGCGACTACGTCAACCTCGGCATCGGCATCCCGACCCTGGTCGCGAACCACGTGCCCGACGGCGTCCGCGTGACGCTCCAGAGCGAGAACGGCATCCTCGGCCTCGGCCCGTTTCCCCTCGAAGGCGACGAGGACGCCGATCTGATCAACGCCGGCAAGCAGACCGTGACCGTCGCACCCGGCGCCAGCTTCTTCGACTCCGCCACGTCCTTCGCCATGATCCGCGGCGGGCACATCGACCTGGCTCTGCTGGGCGCGTTCCAGGTCGCGGCCAACGGCGACCTCGCCAACTGGAGCGTGCCCGGCACCCTCGTCAAGGGCATGGGCGGCGCCATGGACCTCGTCGCCGGCGCGAACCGGGTCGTGGTCCTCACCGACCACGTCACGAAAGACGGCGCGCCGAAGCTCGTCTCGCGCTGCACACTCCCCCTGACCGGCGCCGGAGTCGTCGACCGCATCATCACCGACCTCGCCGTCCTCGACGTCACCCCGGCCGGGCTGCGGCTGGTGTCACTGGCGCCCGGGGAAGACGCCGCGTCGGTCCGGGCCCGGACCGACGCCCCGGTGCTCCCGGCCGTGCCCGCGTAGTCCCGTGCCACGGCGCGGTGAACACGTTTTCCGCGCCGTGGCGGGGCTTCCGCGAAGCCTGGTCGACGAGGCCGGAACGGCTCCCCGGCCGTAAGATCGAGTCGTGAGGTATGCGATTGCGATTCCGCAGTACTACTCGGACGGTTCGTTCGATCCCGGCGCGTTCCGGGAGTATCTGACGCGGGCGGAGGAAGCGGGTTACCACAGCGCGTGGACGCAGGAGGCCGTGTTCGGCCGGCGGCCGCAGCTCAGCCCGATGGAGGCGATGACCTTCGCCGCCGCGTGCACCGACACGCTTCGGCTGGGCTGCACGGTGTTCGTCTCCACCCTGCACATCCCGGCGCAGCTGGCGAAGAGCACCGCCAGCCTGGACCAGCTGTCGCGCGGCCGCCTGGAGATGGGCGTCGGCTCCGGCGGCAAGAACCGCCCGTACGCCGCGTTCGGCATGCAACCCGACCGCTACCTGGCCCGCTTCACCGAAGGCGTCGAACTACTGAAGGCGCTCTGGACCCAGGAAACCGTCGACCACGACGGCGACTTCTGGCAGCTGTCCGGCGCCGGCATCACGCCCCGGCCCTTCCAGAAACCCCACCCGCCCCTGTGGTTCGGCGGCAGCGGCCCGAAGGCCCTGCGCCGCGCCCTCAACCTCGGCACCGGCTTCTTCGGCGCGGGCTCCACCCCGACCGCCGCCTTCGCCGACCAAGTCCGGTTCGTCCGTTCGGAGAACCCCGGCCCGGACTTCGAAATCGCCAAGCGCGTCTACGTCGCCATCGACGCCGACGCCGCGCGCGCCCGCGCACGCGTCAACGCCGAACTCACCGCCCTCTACGGCGGCCTCTCCCCCGACGTCGAGGCCGCCACCATCGCCGGTACCCCGGACGACTGCGTGCGCGCCGTCCGCGAAGTGCAGGCCGCCGGCGCGGAGCTCGTGCTGTTCACACCGCTGTTCGACCAGGCCCACCACGCGGACCTGATCGCGAGGGAGATCATCCCGGCGCTCAGCTGACCATCCCGGAGTCCGCCGTTGTGGCTGTCTACAACGGCGGCCACCGGATGGGCTGTACCCGGGAGCGAGCGCGTGGTTTCACTGGAGGACGCCAACGCAGCTACCCCGTCCCCGGAGGTCGGAGATGACTTCGACGAACACTGTCGCCCTCGTTACCGGTGCCGCGCAGGGCATCGGGCGCGCCACTGCGATCCGGCTGGCCCAGGACGGTTCGCACGTGGTGTGCGCGGACATCCAGGACTGCGCGGACACCGTGCGCGACATCAAAGCCGACGGCGGTTCCGGCGAGGGCGTGGTGCTGGACGTGCGCGTCGCCGCTGCGTGGGCGGACGCGGTGGGCGACGTGCTCGGGCGCCTCGGCCGGATCGACTACCTGGCCAACGTCGCGGGCGTGGTGAACATGATCAGCGAGGATTCCGTCGTCGGGCTCACGGAGGAGGCCTGGGACGACGTCATCGGCACCGACCTCAAGGGGCCGTGGCTCGGCATGCGTGCCGTGATCCCCGGGATGATCGAGCGCGGCGGCGGCCGCATCGTCAACATCTCCTCGCTCGCCGCGCTGCGGGGGCTGCCGAACCTCGCGTCCTACAGCGCCGCCAAGGGTGGCGTGGCCGCGCTCACCCGGCAGGCCGCGTTCGAATACGCCGAGCGCAACATCCTCATCAACGCGATCGCGCCCGGCACCATCGACACCCCGATCCTGGCCGACATCACCCCGGAGATGAAGCAGGCCAACGCGAACGCCCACCTCATCCGGCGGCTCGGCCGGCCCGAGGAGATCGCGTCGATGGTCGCCTACTTCTTCCGCGAGGGCTCGTTCCTGACCGGGCTCGTCTACGCCGTCGACGGCGGGTGGTCCGCGAAGGGCAACTTCTGACCGAGCCCCGGCGACGCGGTCCGGACCTCACCGTCCGATCATGTGTTATCTCTATCCGAGAGAACACGGTGAGGAGGAGATCGCGTGTCACGCTCCGTCGTCCTGGTTCACGGGTCCTGGCACGGTTCGTGGTGCTGGGACCCGCTGGTTCCGCTGCTGACCGGCGCCGGCCATCGCGTGACGGCGGTGGACCTGCCGGGCCGCGGCGATGCGGCGCGCGTGGGCCGCTTCGGCCTCGACGACTTCGCGAACGCCGTCGTCGAGGCGGTGCGGGCGGCGGGTGAGCCGGTGACGCTGGTCGCGCACAGCATGGGCGGCGTGCCGGTGAGCCGAGCGGCGCAGGAGATCCCGGGGCTGATCAGCGGCCTGCTGTACGTGGCGGCCTTCGTGCCCGGGAACGGCCAGACCTTCGGCGACCTGCTGGCCCTGCCGGAAGTCGCCGGGTCGCTGACCGCGCACCAGGTGCGGGACCCGGAGACCGGAACGTCGACGATCCCGCCGCAGTACGCCCGCGAGGCCTTCTACGGCGATTGCCCGCAAGAGATCGCCGACGCGTTCGCGCAGCGGCTCGTGCCCGAGACCCGGGCGTTGCTCACCCAGCCGGTCCCCCAGACCGCGGCGGGAATCGGGACGGTGCGCCGGGGGTACGTCGAGTGCTTGCGTGACCGCGCCCTTCCCGTCGCGGCGCAACGCGTGCTGCACCGCGCCGCGCGGATCGAGCCGGTGTTCACTGCGGACAGTGATCACTCGCCGTTCGCGTCGCGGCCGGCGGAACTCGCCGCCCTGATCGACGAGTTCGCCGCGGCCGCGTAGGACAGCCAAGCCGCCGACCGACACAGTCCCATCTGCTATCACTGTGTGATACCTTCGAATCGGGATCTCAGGGAGACCGCGAACGCCGGTCCCGGCACCAGGTGAGGACACAGGGGTGACACGCGCGAAATCCGGCGCCGACAGTGCGCGCCGAGCACTGGACATGCTGTTCGCCTTCACCGAACAGCACCCGAGCGCCTCGGTGAAGGACCTGGCCGAGCAGCTCGACATCCCGGTGCCCTCGGCGCACCGCTACGTCGCGATGTTGCGGGACATGGGCCTGATCGAAGAAGGCGCCCGGGGCCGCTACCACCTCACGATGCGGGTCGCCGCGCTGGCCCGGGCCGCCCGGCAGGCCACGCCCATCGTGGACCTGGCCGAGCCGCCCATGCGGCGGCTGGCCGAGCAGAGCGGCGAAGCGGTGCTGCTGATGCGCATGGTCGCCGGCCGGCCGATGTGTTTCCACCGCGTCGAAACGCCCAGCCGGTTCCGCCTGTCGTTCGAACCGGGCCAGCCGCTGCCGCTGCTGCGCGGCGCGAGTGTGCGGCTGTTGCTGGGTGCCATGACCGTGGACGAACGCACCCGCTACCTCGACGCCGCGCTCGAATCCGGCGCCCAGCCGCCGGCCCACGGCCGCGACGAGTTCCTCGCCGAGGTCGAACGCGACCTCGCCCGCGGTTACTCGATCAGCAACGAGGAGATCGACGAAGGCGTGTGGGCGGCTTCGGCCGCGGTGTACGACGGCGGCAAGCCGGTCGCCGCGATATCCGCGCCGTGCCCGGCGTTCCGCATGGACGAGGACCGCAAGAACCTGATCGTCGAACTCGTGCGCAAGGCCGCGGCCGAGCTGAGCCACGCGCTCGACCCGCGCTGAGCCCGGGTCACGCCGCGTGCGACGTCGGCGTGCCTGCGGGCGCACCTTCGGGCGTGGTATCGGGACGACGTTCGCGGACGCCGAACATCAGCACCGTCGCCGCGAGCGGACCGGCGGCGAGGGTGGCGAACGCGGCGAGGAACGATCCGGTGCTCGCGAAGACCGCGCCGACGACCACGGGGACGATCGTGGTGCCCAGCTGCCAGATCGCGTTGGTCGTGCCCGCCGCGGTCCCGGTGACGCTCGCCGGGACGAGCGTCGGGACCAGGGCGACCAGCAAGGTCGTGGCCGCGTAGGCGAACAGGCCGAGCACCGCGCCGACCCAGAAGAACGAGGCCGTGGCCGCGAGCGCGCCGAACCCGATCAGCAGGACCCCGAACACGCCCATCAGCACGATGATCAGCGTCTTGCGGCGGTGCGGGAAGAACCTGTCGGCGATGAACCCGAGCAGGGGCTTGGAAATCGCGGCCATGACCGAGAAGACCACGACGACGAGGCCAGCGGTGGCGGGCGCGATGTGGTGCCCCTTGATCATGAGCGCATTGGCCCAGGTGACGAACCCGTACACGCCCCAGAAGCCGCCGAACCCGGCGAGGCACACGACGAACAGGTTGCGGTTGCGCACGACGAGGGAGAAGTCGGGCAACAGCTTGCGGCGGGTCCCGGGGTTGCGGGCCACCGGCGGCGCGCCCAGCGGGCCGGGTTTGAGCGCCACGAACAGCACGGCGGAGAAGGCGATCGAGGTCGCGCCGAAGAGGTGGTAGCTGGTTTCCCAGCTGTGCCAGGCGATCAGGCTGGGCACGACGGCGTTGGCGATGCCGAGCCCGACGGAGGTCGCGGTCAGGAAAACCCCGATCACCAGCCCGAGTTCGTTCGGGCGGAACCAGGTGGTGATCATCCGGATGCCGGCGGCGTAGTCGGCACCGGCGAACAGCCCGACCAGCGCCTGAACGGTGATGCCGAGCGCGGCCGAGTTGGTGGAGCCGAACACCATCATCAGCACGCCGGCGCCGAACAGCGACGCGGTGAGGGTGCGGCGGCTGCCGATCGCGTCGGACAGCACCCCGCCGATCGCGTTCGACACCACGTAACCGACGTAGTACGCGGTCGCGAACGCGCCGAGGCTCGCGAGCGGGACACCGAGGCCCTGCCCGACGAACACGGCCGCCGGGCCCCAGGTGGAGCGGTCGATGGAGGTGAGGGTGAAAGACGCCCAGCACGCGAACAGCACGAGCCAGCGGTAGGGGGACACGGCGATCGGAGCCGCCGGGACAACGCTCATCGTTGAGCCTCCGTGGTGGGGAACAGCCGGGAAACCGGGGCCGGGGAGGAAGGCCGCGGCTAGAGGTCGAGCACGAGCCGGGCGGACGCGCAGCCGCCGACGCAGATCATCATCGTGGTGTTCTTCGCGCGTTCCTTCGGGCTGAGGAGGGTGTCGCGGTGCACGGGTTCACCCTCGAGCACCTTGGTTTCACAGGTTCCGCAGAACCCTTCTTCGCACGAATACAGGACGTCGGGGAGCTTCTGGCGCACCGCGTCGAGAATGGACTGTCCGGGTTGGACGGTGACGCTGCCGCCGGTCCGGGCGAGTTCGACGTCGAACGCCGCACCGCCCGGGGCGGGTTCGGCCGGTGCGGCGGTGAAGCGTTCGAACCGCAGAGCCAGCGCGGGGTTCTCCCGCTCGACGGTGCCGGCCAGCGCAGTGAGCAATCCGCCCGGCCCGCACGCGTACAGCATCGCCCCCGCCGGGGCGCCACGGACGATCTCCGTCAGCGGCAGCGGTCCCTCGACGTCGTCACTGCGCAGGTGGAGCTCCCCCACACTGCGCTCGGCGAGTGCGGTCAGCTCGCGGGTGAAGGCGAGGGTGTCGCGGCGGCGGCCGCCGTAGTGCAACTCCCACGGCAGCCCGCGGGCGGCGACGCGGCGGATCATCGCCAGCAGCGGCGTGATCCCGATCCCGCCGGCGACGAAGACGTAGCGCCGCGCCGGTTCGAGCTCGAACCGGTTGCGCGGCCCCCGGATCCGCAGCTCACGTCCGACCAGGGCCGTGTCGTGGAGCTCGGCCGAACCGCCGCGCCCGGCCGCCTCCCGCAGAACGGCGACGGTGTAGTCCGCCGAGTCCGGTTCGCCGCACAGGGAGTACTGGCGGACCGAACCGGACGGCAGCACGAGATCCAGGTGCGCGCCCGGTTCCCACGGCGGTAACGGGGTGCCGTCGCCGGCGCGCAGCCGCAGGGACACCACGCCGTCGGCTTCCCAGCGTGCTTGCACCACGCGCACGGTGCGGGTCTGCTCGGTCGTCATCGCGGCCTCCCCTCGCTCACCGTGTCGCGGGCGCCGCCGCGAAGCACCTGCAGGAACGCGGTGACGAACGTGTCGTCCTTGAGGATCACCACGTTGTCGGCCGCTTCGCGGATCGCCGTCACCGCGCGGTGCGCCGCCGGCTCTGCCCACCGGGCCCCCGGGCTGACGACGATCGCGCCGAGCAGCTTCCCCGCGAGCCGGGCCGCGTCGCCGATCGCGCCGACCGCACCGCGGTCCACCGCCGCGAGGTCGTGGGCGAACAGCACGACGACGTCGGCCTCGTGCACCGCGCGTTCGACGGGGCTGCTGACCGCGTGGCCTTCGCCGGTGACCGGCAACGGTTCCGGTTCGAAGCTCTCTTGCGCGGACAGCAGGAACGCGTCGGCGGCAGTGATCCCCGCGAGCTCGCGCCCGGTGCGGGCGGTGGCCCAGGCCCGGGCGTCGTCGTCGAGCGGGATCAGCAGGACACCGGCCTCGTAGGACCGGCGTGGCCAGGAAACCTCGGCCATGGGCTGGCTCCGTCCTTTCCGGATCGGTGTGCGGATCAGATGGACACGAACTCTTCGCCCGGGTGGACGACGAGCGCGTCGCGCGCGCCTTCGTTGAACGGCACCGACTTGGGCAGCAGCACCGAGGCCGAGCGCACGCGGTGGTGCTCGACGTGGTCCCCCGGCAGCGAGCCGCTGTTCTCCGTGGCATCTTCAGCGGCGGCGAGCAGGCGCCGGCGGGCGAGGATGATCGCGGCGTCGCTCGTGCCGAGGCGTTCCTTCGTGCGATCCACGATCGCGCCCATGCTCTCCTGCAGCGAAAAGTCCTGCGCCGCAATGCCTTCGACGCCGCTGAAGCTGCGCTTCTCGCGCTGGGCTTCACGGTCGATGAGGTAGTCGTTGTCCTTGTTCGCCAGCGTCCGGTACGTGCCGGGGAGGTACTTGGCGTGGATCCCTTCACCGCGGCGCATCGACGCGACCTCGTCCTCGCGCAGGTCCCGGGTGGGGTGGTAGTTCCAGCTCCAGGCCCAGCAGGTCTCGTCGTCGATCGGCACCCAGGCGTGCCCGCCGAGCGGGTTGTGCGTGCCGAACGGCGGGATGATCGTGTACCACGGCATGATCCACTGCGTGATCCGCCAGTAGTACTGCTCGTCATCGACGTTGCGGCGGGCGCCGATCAGCAGGCCGCCGTCGGATTCGATGACCTCGAACTTCGGGCGGGTGTCGGCCTTGAGGTACTCCAGGCCGGCGGTCCCGGCGTGCATCGGGTCGTCGTCCATGTTGAAGCGGTGGGCGAACGATACGTGGCTGGAGTCGATGCCACCTTCCATCGCCTGCATGAAGTTGGTTTCCTGCAGGCGTTTCGACACGAACCGCTGCTCGGGGCGCAGCGTCAGCCACTCCAGCTCCGGCTCCGCGGGCTTCAGCTCGGACGGCCCCAGGTAGGTCCAGATCACGCCGCCGCGTTCGACGCACGGGTAGGCGGTCTGCTTGATCTTCTCCCGGAAGCGGCTCTCCGGCGGCTCGGAAGGCATGTCGACGCAGTTGCCCTCGACGTCGTACTTCCAGCCGTGGTAGGCGCACCGCAGCCCGCACTCCTCGTTGCGGCCGAAGAACAGCGACGCGGTGCGGTGGCTGCAGAACTCGTCGATCAGCCCGATCCGGCCGTGGGTGTCGCGGAACGCGATGAGCTTCTCCCCCAGCAGCTGCACCCGCACCGGCGGGCAGTCGGGCGCCGGGATCTCCTCGGCCAGCAGCGCCGGAATCCAGTAGCGGCGCAGCAAGGTGCCCATCTCGGTACCCTTGTTGGTGTGGACCAGCCGCTCGTTCTGCTCGTGGGTCAGCAAGGAAACTCCTCTTCCGTGGTGGTGTGGCCGGGTTGCAGGCGCGGGTCAGCCCGAGGGGCGGACGACGACGTGCGGTGATTCCGGGCCGGTCCCGGCGGCCAGGCGCGCCAGCACGGCGGCGGTGTCGGCCAGCCCGACTTCCACCGTCGGGACGGCCTCGAGCCCGGAATCCCCGGCCGTGAGCGACTCGATCGCCGCAGCGACGGCTTCCGGCGAGCGGCCCCGCACCGCCGCGATGCGCAGGCCTTGCCGGACCATCAGCGCGGAGTCGAACGAGACCTGGGCCGGCTGCTTCGGGTGCGTCAGCACGAGCCGCCCGCCGTGCGCGAGCACGTCGGCCGCGGGACCCACGACCGACGGATCACTGCCCACGGTGTCGACCACCAGATCGGCGGAACCCGGTGCCAGGCCGCCGATCCGGCCGTCCGCGGGGTTCACGACGAGCGGTGTCGCCCCGAGTGCCTCGGCCATCGCGAGCCGTTCGGCGTCCCGCGGCAGCCCGGTGACCACGACCCGGCCGGCGCCGAACCGGCGGGCCGCCGCCGCGACCGCGAGGCCGTGGTAGCCCGGCCCCAGCACGACAACGGTCTCCCCGCCGCGCACCGAGCCGGCGCCGGTGACCCAGTCGATCGCGTTGGCGTAGGGCAGCACCCACGCCGCCAGCTCGTCGCTCAGCCCGGCCGGCACCCGGTGCGTCACCGCGTTGGCGGGCAAGAACGTGTACTCCGCGTTGCCGCCCGTCAGTCCGGGCCGCTCCGCGGCGGGAATCAGGCCGACCCGGCGGCCGCCTCGCCACAGATCGGTCGCGGGGCACAGCCGGTACGGCCCGGTCGCGCACGTCTCGCACCGCCCGCACGGCAGGTACTCCTCGAGCACCACCCGGTCCCCGATGCCGAGGCCTCGCCGTCGCGCCGCCTCCGCGCCCAGCGCCGCCACTCGCCCGACCACGTGGTGGCCCAGCACCGTCGGCGCCGCGACACCACGACCGAACAACCCGACGTCCGTGCCGCAAATCCCCGACGCGATGACCTCCAGCCACCCCTCGTCCGCCTCCGGCGGCACGACCTCGAACGACCGCAGCTCACCCGTCGCGTCCGGCAGCGCCACGCTCGCGCGCGCCGTGGCGGGCAACGCCGCGGTTCGCCCCGCCTCGGCTCGATCCGAGCGAGTCATGCGCGCCACCTCCGTTATTATCGCTGTGCGATATCTCTACATCGCTATGCGATAGGACCATAGGCTGGGCGCGTCGAAGACGTCAAGCGCCGGAGAGCGCAGGGCTCGAATTCGCGACGACCGCTCCGCTCAGTGCGCGGTCCTTCGTTGCCAGGTCGGGCTCGGCGATGGGCGGTCGGTCCAGGCGGTGCTGGTCCTGCTCACAGCTGAGGTCGGCGCCCTACCGAACCGTTGCGGTGCAACGAATCCTCGGTCACCACTCGGCGGGCAGCCCGCACAGCGGGAAGAGCCGCGGCAAGTGGAACAGCGCCATCTCGGTGATCAGCTCACGTTCGACGGTGAGGACGAGCAACGCGAACGGCCGGAACCGCGCGTTCCCGTCGCGGAGGTAGATCCCCAGGGCGGGCTGCCGGTTCGCCGCGGTGGCGGTCGCCCGGACGCGGCCGGTCATGCCCGGCGTGAACGCGTGCGCGGCGAGGAACTCCGTGATCGCGTCCCGCCCGTCGTACCAGGACGTCGTGGGCGGCATGACGAGCCGGGCCCGCGCGCCGAGCAGCGCGGCGACCTCGTCGACGTCGGTGCGCTCCCACGCGTCGACCATGCGCGCCAGCAGGACCTGCTCGACCTCGCTGAGCCGGGCGATCGCCCGGCGATCGGCGTCGTTGCGCACCCAGCGCCTCCTGAGCGTTTCCCGTGCGCGCTGCAGCGCGCTGTTCACCGACGCCACCGTCGAGCCGAGCGCGGCGGCCGTGTCCGCGGCCGGCCACTCGACCACGTCCCGCAGGATGAGCACGGCCCGCTGCCGCGGGGGCAGGTGCTGGATCGCCGCCAGGAACGCCAGTTCGGTCGCCTCCCGCCGGACCAGCATCGCCTCGGGATCCACGCCGGCGGCCACGACGTCCTCGAGGAGCCGGTCCGGGTAGGGCTCCAGCCACGCGAGATCCGTACCCGGGCCGGGATCGGCGCGCGGATCCGCCGGCCCGGCGACTTCCGGCGGCGTAACCCGCCTCGGACGGCGCCGGAGCGCGTCGAGGCAAGCGTGCGTCGCGATCCCGTAGAGCCACGCGCGGAAGGTCGAACGGCCCTGGAAGCTCGCCCGCTTGGCCCACGCGCGCAAGAACGTCTCCTGAACCAGGTCCTCCGCGTCCTGGGTCGACGCCGTGAACCGGTAGCAGTGCAGGTGCAGCTCCGCGCGATGGCGTTGGACCAGCGCCGCGAACGCGCGCTGGTCACCCGCCAGCGCCGCCGCCACCTCGTCGTCCGGCACCGCGGACCGCGGGCCGGCCGGGCTCGTCACCTCGGTCACCCCCGTATGACGCACCGGGCGCCGCGGATTCATCGGCCGGCCGTCCGATGAGTCCGCGCCCGGCGCCGCGTCACACGTACCGAGGGCACCAGCCCGACCCGAGACGAACACGACAGGAGAACCACCGTGCCGCAGTTCTTCATCGAAGCGCCGGAAGGCATCCGGCCTAAGGCCAAGCAGGCGATGATGCGGGACGTCTGCGCCGCCCTCGACGAGGCGTACCGCATCCCCGACGTCCGCGTCTGGCTGCGCGAGTACCCCGCGGAGAACGTCGCCCAGGACGGCCGCGCCGAAGCCGAGCCGATCCGTCCCGTGTGCTTCCTCGAAGCACCGGAGCTGCACAGCGTCGACGCCCGCCGGACGCTGTCGAACAAGATCCACTCCGCGATCCGGCAGGCGTACGAGGGTCTCGCCAACACCGACGAGACCCTCATCCTCATGAACTTCTACCCCCTCGAAAACGCCGGGTTCGCCGGGCGCATGCAGTCCGACAACCCGCAGATCGTGACCGCGGTGAACCGGCTCAACGCCTGACGCCGACGTGCGCCGGGTCGTCCGGAAAACCCGCGGCGGCGACGAACGCCGGGTCGAGGAACGTCGTGATCGCCACGAGGTGCGTGGCGTCGGTGGCCAGCACCGCGAGCCCGAACGGCCGGAACGGCTCGTCGAGGTGCTCCCGGTGGTAGGCCACCGCGGCGGGTTGTCCATTGGCGACGGTCGGGAACATCCGGTAGTGGCCGGGCGCCGTGAGCACGTGGGCCGCGAGGAAGGGCACGCAAACGGCCTTGCCGGCGAGGGACAGACCCGACGGGACGACCTCCAGGGTCGCGTCGTCCCGCAGCAGCCGCGTCAACGCCGGGATGTCGGCGGTCTCGAAGGCCGCGATGTAGGTGTTCAGGACGGCGCGCGCCGCACTCGAGTCCGGCTCGACGAAGGCGTCGGGTGTCGGCGTCACTTCGTCGAGCCGGGCCCGGGCGCGCTGGAGGGCGCTCTTCACCGCGGGCACGGTGGTGCCGAGCACCTCGGCGATCTCCTCCGCGGGCAGGGCCAGCACTTCCCGCAGCAGGAACGCGGCCCGTTGCCGCGGCGGCAGGTACTGGAGGCTGGCGACCAGCGCGAGCCGCAGCGTCGAGCGCCGTTCGGCGACGTGGGCGGGGTCCTCGGGCAGCGGGTCGAGCCACAGGACGTCGGCCGCCGCCAGGGGAACGTCGGGGTCCTGCCCGGGTACCCCGAGCCCGGCCGGCAGCACCCGGCGCCCGCTGCCCTTCAGCGCGGTGAGGCACACGTTCATGGCGATCCGGTACACCCACGTGCGCACCGAGGAGCGGCCTTCGAACGCATCGCGGCTTCGCCAGGCCCGCAGGCAGGTCTCCTGCGCCAGGTCCTCGGCCTCGTGCACGGAGCCCGTCATGCGGTAGCACAGGGCCACCAGTTCCGGCCGGTAGTCCGCCAGCTCATCCCACAGTTCGGTCAACGCGGTCAGCCCCGCGCCGGCCGGTAGCGCAACGACACCAGCCCGGGGTCCGCGCCCGGCGCCGCGCTGATGAGCTCCCACGAGCTGCCAGCGTCGCCTTGGGGGGAGAAGGGTTCGCCGTCGGGGACGATCACCGGCACGACGGTCATCGTCAGCTCGTCGACCAGTCCCGCCGCCGTCAGGGTGCGCCCGAACCGGCCGTGGCCGTAGACGATCAAGTCCCCACCCGCCTCCCGTTTGAGCGCGGCGACCGTTTCCACGACATCGTCGCCGAGCACCTCGGTGTTCGTCCACTCCGGGTCCCGCAGGGTGGAGGAGAACACGTACTTGCGCAGGCCGTTGAGGTGCGCCGCGTATTCGCCGGGGGTCGCCGGCCATTGCCGGGAGAAGATTTCGTAGGTGCGCCGGCCCATCAGCATCGCCGAGCAGTCGCGCAGCGCCGCCAGTGAGGCGGCCGCACTGCCCGGACCGAAGTAGGGGCCCGCCCACTTCAGCGGTTCGCTGATCACACCGTTGAGCGACACCAGGGTGCTGAGCACCAGACGCCGCGGAGTTTCCCTCGTCATGAAGAGTTGGACCAGCCGCGGCGCGAAAAGGAATCGGTCCCCCGACGATTCCTTCGCGGCTCCCCCGCGGTCTGACCTCCCATGGAACTGAGCTACTACCTGCCCACCGGGACGACCCACGAGTTCGCCGGCTACACGAGCCCGGTCGCCGCGTTCGACAAGCTCCTCGAACTGGCCCGCGTGGCCGACGAATCCGGCTTCACCACGATCTGGGCCCCGGACCACTTCATCCCGTTCGGCCCGTCGGGGTCGTTCGTGTTCGAAGCCTGGACCACCCTGGCGGCGCTGGCCCGCGAAACCGGGACCGCCCGGCTGGGCCAGCTGGTCACCGGCAACGGCTACCGCAACCCCGCCCTGCTGGCCAAGATGGCCTCGACCCTCGACGTCATCGCCGGCGGCCGGTTGACCTTCGGCATCGGCGCCGGCTGGTACGAGGACGAGTACCGCGCGTTCGGCTACGACTTCCCCGGCGCGGGAGAACGCCTGCGCCGGCTGGAAGAGTCGTTGCAGATCATCGCCGAACTGTGGACCGGGAACCCGGCCACCTTCGCCGGCCGCTACTTCAGCACCGACGGCGCGGTGAACCTGCCCACCGGCGTCCAGGCGCCGCACCCGCCGGTGATGGTCGCCGGCGGCGGGGAGAAGGTGACGCTGCGGCTGGTCGCGCTGTACGCCGACCTGTGCAACGTGCAGGACTCGCCGGACGAGGTCCACCGCAAGTACGAGATCCTCGCCCGCCACTGCGAGGCCGTGGGCCGCGACTACTCGGCGATCACCAAGACGTCCACGACCTACTGCATCATCGCCGACACCGACGACGAAGCCCGCGCGTCGGTGCCGCCGTGGGCGCCGCTGGTCTTCCCGGGCGACCTCGGCGGCTACGGCCTCGTCGGGACGATCGACACGATCCGCAAGCGGCTCGACGTCTACCGCGACGCCGGGGTGGACGAGCTGATCGTCGGCTTCCAGAACGCGCTCGACGCCGACACCCTGCGGACCTTCGCGGCCGAATTCGTGCAGTGACCGGGCTTCGGGGGTCGTCGAGCCGGGGCCCGGCCGATCAGCCGGTCGGCACCCGGTCGAGGACGATGCCGAAGCGTTCCTCGTAGGCCCGGAGGATCGCGCGGTCTCCGTCGAGCACGCGCTCGGTGCGCTCGGCGCCGGTCGTTTCGATCAGGCGGCCCCCGGCGATCGTCACGCGCCCGCCGGGGGTCACGAGCGAGCACGTCGGCCCGTGGCCGAAGGGCGATTGCGGGGAGTTCGTGTGGAACCACGCCATGGCCTGGAAGTCGGCGAGGGCACGGGGACGCGGCTCCAGCCGGTAGACCACGTCCCCGTCGTGCAGCACGTCGACGTCGCCGTGCGGCGCGGGCCGGGTGGTGAACCGGCCCGCCGGATCCAGCTGGTCCGCGCTCGTGCCGATCCGCAGGGGCCGCACGCTGGACCGGCCGAACCCCACGTCGATCAGCCACGGCTCGGCCAGCTCGACGCGCAGCGCCAGGTGGTCGAACGGCGGGCCGAACCCCCCTTCGCGGCGCAGCACGCGGCCGGCGAGCAGCTGCACCTCGAAACCGAGGTGGTGCAGCAGCAGGCCGAACGCGCCGTTGAGTTCGTAGCAGAACCCGCCGCGGCGCTGCCCCACGATCTTGTCGAGCAACGCGGGTTCCGCGAGGTCGATCGGCCGGCCCAGGTAGCGATCGAGGTTTTCGAACGGCACCGTTTCGAGGTGGCGGCGCTGCAGCTCGCGCAGCGCGTCGAAATCGGGCACGGCGGGGCGGACCGCGCCGATCCTGCGGAGGTAGCTCTCGACGTCCACGATCTCGCTCCTCCGGCCACTCGAGGGTTTACGTTACAGATAGTGTATGTAACTATCAAGGTAACAGAGCTGTCGGAATTCTCGGCGAGGTGTCACCCATGGCTCGAGCACGCGCACTGACCGCCACCAGACCCGCCGACGAGGGTCCCCGCCCGAGTGGCCGGCCCCGCGACGCGGCGCTCGACGAGGCGATCATCCTCGCGACCCGGCGCCGCCTCGTCGAGCGGGGCTACTCCCGCCTGACGATCGGCGACATCGCCGCCGACGCGAAGGTCGGGCGCCCCACGCTGTACCGGCGCTGGAGCAGCAAGTTCGAGCTCGTCGTCGACGCGCTCGACTACGGGTTCCGCAAGCAGCACGACATGTACGAACTGGACCTGAGCGGGCTCGAGCCGCGGGCGGCGCTCGTCGAGGTGGTCCGGCGGCTCGACCCCACGTACTTCAACCCGGACGCGATGGTGCTGATGGGCAACTTCGCCGGTGAATCGATGCACACGCCCGAGCTGCTCGAGGTCCTGCGCAAGCACGCGGTCGAACCGCGGGTCGAGCTCGTGCAGAGCGTGCTGACCCGGCTGCAGCACCGCGGCGCCGTGCGCGAGGACATCGACAAGTGCACCATCGCGACGCTGTGCTTCGGCAGCTACCTCGCGGCCTTCTACCGCGGCGAGTCCGAAGTGGACCTCGCCGAATCGGTCGTCTCCGTGCTCTGGCCCGTGGTCGAGAAAAAACCGGGAACGCGCTGACCCCGGGCCCATCAGCGCCGCACCGCGATTCCCGGCCACAGCACGGAAACAACCTGCTCGGCGAGACCGCTGCGGTCGTGCTCGGCGCGCAGGAACGCCGCGAAGTAGCTGCCGAAGCACATCGTCGCGATCGTGTGCCGATCGATGTCGGGCCGCACCTCGCCGCACTCCTGCAGATCGGCGAGGACGCCTTCGAGGTGCGCGAGCCGGGGCTCGACGGCGTGCTCCAGCACGATCGCCAGCAGTTCCGGCGTTCGGGTCGTTTCGCTCATGAAATTACCCATGAGGACCATCGCGTCCGGGTTGTAGTAGCACGGATCCAACCGCCGGACGGCCTCCGTCAGCGCTTCGGGAGCCGGGAGGTCCGCGAGCTCCCCGGCGGGGTAGGCGTCGCGCTGCGCGCGCAACCCGTAGTCGATCGCCTCGATGGTGAGCTCGAGCTTGCCCGGCCAGCGCCGGTAGACCGTCGGCCGGGACACGCCGGCGTCGGTGGCGATGTCCGCGATGGTCATCCTCGAGTAGCCGTCGAGGACCAGCCTCCGGCGCGTGGCCGTGATGATCGCTTCGTCGCGCCCGGGATCCAACGGCCGGCCACCGCGCGACGGGGCTGTCGCTTCTCCGGCTTCGGGGTCCGCCTTGCGTGAGTCCGTCATGGCTTGATTATCGGGCTGTCCGGCCGGCACCCGCCTCCGTTCTCAAACGTTACAGCTATTGACTGTAACGTTCGCGCTGTCTTACCGTCTTCGAGTGCGGGGCTTCCCGCTCCGGCAACGACGCCAGCAGGAGACAGAACATGAGCGCGACACCCGAAGACCTGATCGAACGCAGCATCCCGTTCATCAACGAGGTCAAGAACCGCACGGCCGGCGTCGAGCTGGAAACCTGGCTCAACCAGCACCGCGGTCCCGGTTCCGAGCTGTGGGACGATCTCGCCCGCATCATCAAGGACGGGGTGGCCGACGGCTGGGCCGCGAACGTCGAGGTCGACGGCCCGAACTACCGCCGGAGCCGGATCATCGAGCCGAGCGAGCGGCTCAGCTGGTTCAGCATCACGGCCGTCTACCTCAACAGCGTGCCGCTGTTCTGCGGCGAGTACCACCAGCACCCGTACGGCGAGATCAACATGGTCGTCCCGCTGGACGAAGGTGCGCTGCTGCGCGGGCCGCGCGGCTGGCAGGGTCCCGGGTGGACGTCGCCCGAGCCGGGCAGCCACCACTACCCCGAGGTCGTGGGCGGCTCGCTGATCGCCCTGTTCTACCTGCCCGCGGGCCGCATTTCCTACGACATCACGGTTCCCGACGACTACGAGTTCATGGTGCCCGACGGCTACCGGATGTCCGCGGCCGACGGGCAGTGACCGAGACCGCCGAGCTGATGACCGACACCACCACGAAAGTCGCGCCCCCTGCCGCGACCGTCGTCGAGGCCCTGCTGACGCGCCGCAGCGTGCGGGCGTTCTTACCCACGCCGGTTTCGCGGTCCGAAGTGGAGTGCCTGCTGGCGCTCGCCGCACACTCGGCGAGCAACTCCAACAGCCAGCCGTGGCACGTCCACGTGCTGACCGGCGAACCGAAACGCCGGCTGACCGGCGCCCTCTGGCAGGCGCTGGACGCGGACGGCCGGGTCGCCGAGCGGGAGTACCCGTACCAGCCGGCGCCGGACGACTGGGAAGAACCGTTCCGGACCCGGCGTCGCGTTTTCGGCGAAGGTCTCTACCGCGAAACGCTCGGGATCGCCCCGCACGACGCCGAAGGCCGCCTGGCGCACCACCGGCGGAACTACGATTTCTTCGGCGCTCCCGTCGGTTTGATCCTCACGGTCAGCAGGACTCCGCTGGCCGGCGCGCTCGTCGACGCCGGGCTGTTCCTGCAGGCGCTCATGCTCGCGGCCCGCCACGCCGGGCTCGACACCTGCCCGCAGGCGTCGTTCATCGACTTCTACCCGGTCCTGCGACGACACTTGAAGATCCCGGACGATCAGATCATCGTCTGCGGACTCGCCCTCGGCTACGCCGACCCCGAGCACCGCCTCAGTCGTCATCGGACGGTGCGCGAACCGGTCAGCACCTTCACCACGTTCTACAGCGAAGAACCCTGCTGACCCTCGGGCCAGCCTCCGTAAAACCCTTCTGTGCCGGCCTCTTTCACCGGCGGCACGGAGAACGGCCTGAGTACCAGGGGAGGCGCTCAGGGGTTCCCGTTCCCACCCGGACTTTCCCGGGTTCACGCCCACATTCGCGGGGGGCCGTGCATCCCACACGAAAGGCGATCTCGCCGTGCCTTCTCAACTTTCACAACCGCGCCGCACCGTGCGCCTGGACGAGCTGATCGACGGACGGCCGGTCGGCGGCTTCCACTTCCTCGTTCTGGCGCTCACCGGTTTGGTCATGTTCCTCGACGGCCTCGACACCCAGGCGATCAGCTTCGTCGCCCCGGCCGTCGCCAGGGAGTGGTCGCTGCCCGTGGCCGCTCTCGGCCCGATCTTCTCCGCCTCGATCGTGGGGCTGATGATCGGCTACCTCGTGCTCTCGCCCCTGGCGAACCGGGTCGGGCACCGCAGGCTCGTCATCGTCTCCACGGCGTTGTTCGGGGTGTTCACCCTGCTCTGCGCGCTGGCCGGGAACGAGACGCAGCTGATCGTGCTGCGGCTGCTCACCGGCGCCGGGCTCGGTGCGGCCATCCCGAGCGCCGTCGCGCTGGCCAGTGAGTTCGCACCCGCCCGGCGCCGGTCGACGTTCGTCATGTTCATCTACTGCTGGCTGGCCCTGGGCTTCGTCGCCGCGAGCCTGATCTCCGGAGCGGTCATCCCGGCCTGGGGCTGGCGGCCGATGTTCGTGCTCGGCGGTGTGCTGCCGTTGCTGCTCGCCTTGGTGCTGCTGGGATTCCTGCCCGACTCCCCGAGCTACCTGCTGCCGCGTGATGCCGCCCGGGCCCGCGCCACGCTGTGCCGCGTCGATCCGCAGCTCGACCCGCAGACGCAGGTGCTGCCGGCCGAACGCGCCGGCTCGCCGGTGAAGGCGCGGTCCCCGCTGGTCGAGCTGCTCCGACGGCATTGGCTGGCCAGCACCGCCTTGCTGTGGCTCGCGTTCATGCTCAACCTGGGTGTCTTCTACGCCGTGCAGAGCTGGCTGCCCACGATCCTGGGCCGGCTCGGCCACGCCCCCTCGACCGCCGTCCTGGCCACGGCGCTGACGACGATCGGCGGGATCGCCGCGGCGCTGGTGATCGGGCCCCTGATGGACCGGCGCGGGCCGTTCGGCACGCTCGGCGTGGTCTACCTGCTCGGCGCGGTGTTCGTGTCGGTGCTCGCGTTCGCGGTCACCGGGCAGAGCTGGCTGGTGCTGGGCGCGGCGTTCCTCGCCGGCACCTGCGTCACCGGCGGCCAGATGAGCGTCGTCGCTCTGGCGACGGTGCTCTACCCGCCGCGGATCCGCCCGACCGGCGTCGGCTGGGCTCTCGGGATCGGCCGCATCGGCGGCATCCTGGGCCCGCTGCTGGTCGGCTTCGCCCTCGGCGGCGGGGCGGCTCCCCGGACCGTGTTCGTGGTGATGGGCGTGGTGTTCCTGGTGGCCAGTGGCGCGGTTCTCGCGCTGGCCCGGGTTTCCCGTTCCGTGCGAACCGGCTCGTGCGCGGCACAGCCCGTCTCGGGCGACTGACCACAAAGGACCGGGGCGGGGCTCGCTCGCCCCGCCCCCGGTCGCGCTTCACCCGTTGCAGAACGACACCGACGGCGGCCTCGACATCCGGGGCTGCCGCGAGAAAGGCTGGGCGCATGCCTCTTCACCCCGACAACGAGCAGATCCGCAAGGTCATCGAGGACTGGGCCCTCTACCGCGATTCCGCGCGGTGGGACGAGTTCGCGACGGTCTGGCACAGCGACGGCTGGATGACCGCGACGTGGTTCCAAGGCCCTTTCGCCGACTTCATCGAGGTCAGCCGCGCGGCGTTCGACGCGGGCGGCCAGATCCTGCACTTCCTCGGCGGCTTCACGTGCGAAGTCGCCGGCGACCGGGCCATCGCGCAGACGAAGATGAAGATCAAGCAGCGCGCGCCGGTCCACGGCACCCTCGTCGACGTGACCTGCACCGGCCGCTTCTACGACTTCCTCGCACGCCGCGAAGGCCGCTGGGCAATCGTGCGCCGCCAGCCGATCTACGAATCCGACCGGATGGACGTGGTCGACCCGGCAGCGTCGCTCAAACTCGACGCGACCGTGCTGGCGAGCTTCCCGCCCGGGTACCGCCACCTCGGCTACCTCCAGGAGGACAACGGCCACCGGGTGGTGCGCGACCTGCCCGGCCTGCGCGGACCCGCGGTCGAGGCACTGTACGGCGAGGGCCGCGCCTGGCTCGGCGGCTCGGCAACCCCCGGCGCCGTGCGCGTCGACGGTGCTTCGTGACGCGGGCACCCTCCTGGTGCCGGTGATCCGCACCCAGGTGCTGCCACCGTGAGCGCCGCCGCTCGTGCTGGGCGGCGCTCACGGTCCGAGTCGCACCGCGATTCTCAAACCTTCACATCCATGTGAAGGTCGAGGTAGGCTGGCGCACATGAGAATCGGCGAGCTCGCGCAACGCACCGGCGTCTCCCCTCGCCTGCTGCGCTACTACGAGGAGCAAGGGCTGATCACGCCCAGCCGCGCCACCAACGGCTACCGCGAATTCGCAGAATCCCACGTGGACGTCGTGCTGCAGATCAAAGGACTCCTCGACGCCGGACTGCCCACCCGCATCATCGAGCAACTCCTACCCTGCCTGGACAAGCCGGAAACCATCTACGTCCCCGACGTGACCCCGGAAATGATCACCACGCTGCAACACGAACAAGCCCGGCTGTCCGAACGCATCGACTTCCTCACCCGCAACCGCGACGCGGTCGCCGCCTACCTGGAAAAGGTGCTCAGCGTCAAGTCGGCGAACCACGCCATGACCTGACGACGTCGCCGAGACTCGGGCAGGTCGAATCGAGCCGGCTCTGCGGGTCTGTCCACTAGGGACAATCAGCCTAGGTGACCGAACGAAGTCGTTCGAGGACGCTTCGACGGAGTCACCGCTTCTGTTCACGTCGGGTTCACGCCGACGCACGGGCGCGGCCTCGGCGGAGCCACTACCGGCCGGGAGAGTGGGCGGGTTCCGTTCCGTTCAGAAAGGACCCGCTCCATGAGACTGCGCAGATCGTTGGCGGCGCTGACGCTCACCGCCGCCGCTGCCGCGGCGCCGACGACGCTGGCGTCGCCCGCGTTCGCGGACACGAGCCTCGACGTGGCCGGCAGCGAACAGGTCGCGCCCGGCGTTCAGCTCGAGTCCTTCACGACCAGGTCGGCCAGCGCGGCGGCCATCCAGGGCGAGCTGCTGACCGTCGACCTGCGCAACCCGCACGTCTCCGTGGATCTGCTGCACCCGCAGTCGGTGGCGCAGGCCACGACGGTGTCCCAGATGGCGAACGCGCAGGGAGCGGTGGCCGGCGTCAACGGCGACTTCTTCAACAACACCGAGGCCCAGCACCCCGGCGTCGCGTTCACCGACTCGTCCGACGGCCCCGAGATCGCCGACCGACGCGTCCTCAAGGCCGCCGTACCGAACGGGCAGCGGTTCGGGCCCGGGATGCCGCCCGGAGTCACGACGCAGGCCGTGCTCGGCGTCGGTGCCGACGGAGTGGGCCGGCTGGGCACGGCGAGCCTCGAGGGCAGCGTCCGCATCAAGTCGACCACGCACCCGCTGGGCGGGCTGAACCAGTACGCGATCCCCGTCGGCGGCATCGGTGCGTACACCAGTGAGTGGGGTGCGACCTCCCGCGCGCGCTCGGTCTGCGGCACCGACACCAACAGGGGCGCCGCGTGCAGCACGGACGTCGCCGAGGTGACACTCAAGCTCGGCCGGGTCGTCGCGGTCGGCGGCACCGTCGGCGCCGGCGCGATCGCGCCGGACGAGACCGTGCTGGTCGGGCGCGAGGCCGGTGCGGACGCGCTGCGGGCGCTCACGGTCGGCCAGCACGTCTCGGTGCACTACGTCCTGTCGACCGGAACCGGGATCCCGTTCCGATTCGCGGTCGGCGGCTTCCCGATCCTCGAGAACGGCGCCGTGGTGCCCGGCCAGGACGCCAAGACCGCCGCGGTCCGGACCGGCGCGGGGTTCAGCGCCGACGGGCACAAGATGTTCCTCGTGGCGGTACAGGCGGCCCCGGGCACCAGCGGCGGCATGACCACTCCCGAGGTTGCGCAACTGCTGCAGCAAGCCGGCGCCGCCAACGCCGTGAACCTCGACGGCGGTGGCTCGACGACACTCGTGGCCCGGGACCCCGGCGCTGCCGCCGTCACGGTGCGCAACCGGCCGACCGACGCCGCGGGTGAGCGCTCGGTCGCCAACGGGATCGGGATCTTCGCGCGCTAAGCGTCACGCCTCCGTTCAACAGCGGACGGCCTGCACCGACCGGGTCGATCCCTCTCGTCTCCGTGGAAGCCGGCTCCCCCGTCTTCCACGGAGACGAGAAGTTCGGGTACGGCGCGGGCTTCACGCTGTCCCGCACCCCGTCAGGCGCGACAACTCACCGTGTCAGCCACTCTCGACGGGTTGCGGCACCGCAGTCCTGTGTGGACTCGACCGAGTCACGGGCGCGCAGGACGCCTTCACCGGTGATCCGGCGCCGTCCGGTCTCCACCCCGCGACATTCCTCTGTGAGTTGGTGACGTCCTTTTCGGACGCTCCGTTCCTGGTCGAAAGGGTGCCGCCCACTTTCGATCTTGCGAATTTGCCGACCGTTTACCAGGTTTGCCGTCGATGGGAAACGCCCGAACGGGCGAACCCTCCCCGTTGCCCTCACAATCGAGGCGGAACAGCTTCGCTACGGAGGGATCGGTGATGTCGCACAACCCCTACGACCAGGACGTCCGGCCGGGCATCGACGCGGGACGGCTCTGGGCGGGTGGCATCGCCACCGCGGTGGTGGCCGCGCTCGTCGCCGTGGTCGACCTGCTGATCGCACGCGGAATCTTCGAGGTGCCCGTGCTCGCGCCGAAAGGTGAGGGCATCTGGGGTAGCGCCAATTCGACCACCTACGCGGTCCTCGCCGCGGTGGTCGCGCTGGGCGCCACGGCGCTCATGCACTTGCTCAGCGTGACGACGCCGTCGCCCAACCAGCTCTTCGGCTGGATCATGGTACTGATCACGCTCCTCGGCGTCGTTCTGCCGCTCACGCTGTCCGTCGGGCTGGACGCCAAGATCGCGACGGGTGCGATCAACCTCGTGATCGGGCTCGTGATCGCCAGCGTGGTGAGCAGCATGGGGACCAACGCGCGCGCTCTGTACCAGCACAAGCACGCCTCACGGGCCGGCATGCCGGAACGGCAGTGGCACGAACCGTCGCCGCAGAACTACTACTACGACCGCTGAGCCGGCGCGAAAACCGGGCCGTCAGTCCGAAATGGACTGACGGCCCGGTCTCGGCTCTCCCACCGGCATCGTCGACGCACTGTTCGAGTCGCCGGCGTCGGACGTCGCCCGCGTTACGGACCGCATAACCATCCCCCGTCGCAGCTGTTGCCTCATCTATCGAAATTCGATAGATTCCCATCGCAACTCGATGGAAGGATGAGGCATGGGAAAGCTGACCGTGCATGCGCTGAGGGCCGTGCTCGTGGTCGTGCTCGCCGGCACCGTGTTCATACAGGTGGGGATGGTGTGGGCACTGGCGGCCAAACCGGCGGACGGGCCACTCCCCCTCACCGCGCTGCGCGCGATCACGATCGTGGGCATGCTGTCGGTCCAGTTCGCCGTGGTCTGCGTGTGGCGGCTGGTGGCGATGGTGCGCCGCGGAACCGTGTTCTCCCACGCCGCCTTCCGGTACGTGGACGGCGTGATCGGCGCGATCGTCGCGGCCGCCCTCGTGTGGTTCGCGGTCACGGCCATCAACGCCCCCGGACAGCGCGACGACCCGGGCGTCACCCTCATCATGGGCGGGATCGGCGTGGCCATCCTGGGGGTCGCGCTCATCGTGCTCGTGCTGCGAATGTTGCTCGCCCAGGCCGTCGCCCGCGACGGCGAAGCAACGCAGATGCGCGCCGAACTCGACGAGGTCATCTGATGCCGATCGCCGTCGACATCGACGTGATGCTGGCCAAGCGGAAGATGTCCGTGGGCGAGCTCGCGGACCGCGTCGGGATCACACCGGCCAACCTGGCGGTACTCAAGAACGGCCGCGCCAAGGCCGTGCGCTTCGCGACCCTCGCCGCCCTCTGCGAAGTCCTCGACTGCCAGCCGGGCGACTTGCTGCGCTGGGAGTCCGACGACGGATGATGCGTGCGCCATCGCGAGAACCACCGAACGAGATCCTCACCGGGCCGGCGCTTGAAGACGGCGTGGCGCACTCGCCCCGGCGGGGGTACCGCGGCAGGCAAAGGTTGAACGCCGGGCCAGTGGGGTGGACCATCGACGCATGATCGGTGACCGGTGGGGTGTGAGTGACAGCGAGATCGGGCGCTCCTACCCGTGCGACGACTTCGTCACTTCGCCCGTGCTGGAGGCGTGGCGGGGCGTGAGTGTCCGGGCGCCGGCCGAGGCGGTGTGGCCGTGGGTCACCCAGGTGAGGCTTGCGCCCTACTCCTACGACTGGATCGACAACCTGGGGCGCCGCTCGCCGCGTGAGCTGGTGGATCTTCCCGAGCCGCGCGTCGGTGAGAAGTTCACGACTGCCGGTGGGCGCAGGCTGGGGCGGATCGTTTCGGTCGACCCGGGGAACCAGCTGACCGGCTCCATCCTGGGCGCCGTCATGTCGTACGTCCTCGTGGCCGAGGATCACGACTCGACCCGTCTGCTGTTCAAGCTGGTCATGCGAACGAACCGGTGGGTGGCGCTCGGGGTGTGCGTCGGGGATCTGGTCATGGCTCGGCGGCAGTTGCTCAACCTGAAGCTGCTCGCCGAGCGGCACCGCGCCCAGCTGTGACGACGTCAATCCCGAACGCTGTTCTTGCGGAACTGCGCGGGCGGCGTGCCCACTGTCGTCCGGAAGGCCAGGATGAAGGCGGATTCGGAGTGGTACCCCACGTCGGCCGCGATCCGGGCCACGGGGTGGTCGGTGTGGAGGAGCAGGTCGGCGGCAACCATCAGGCGGATCGACGTCAGCAGGGTCGCCACGGTGGTGCCGGTGCGAGCGGAGAAGCGGCGCACGAACGTCGCCCGCGACATCGAGGCGGCGGCGGCCATGCGGTCGATCGTCCACGGTTCGCCGGGGCGCTCGACGATCCCGGCGATCACGCGGCCCAGCGCGTCGTCGCCCATGGCGGTCCACAGTGCGGGGGTGTCGAGCCGCTGTTCGGGGCGGCTGCGCAGGGCCATGCCGAGCAGGGCGTCGGTCAGTGAGCACACGATCGCGGCCGTGGCCGGGCCGTCGAACTGGGCCTCGCCGCGCAGCAGGTTCGCCAGGGTGAGCGCCGGGGCGTCCAGCGTGACGTGGACCCGGGCCGGCAGGAGGCGGAACAGCACCGTGCCCGCCGCCGACCCGAAGAAGTAGTGCCCGCAGAACAAGTCCAGTTCCGGTTCGGCGCCGACGGTCCGGTGCGTCACGAACGTCGGCCCCGGCTCGTCGTCGTACCGGAGCGGCACACCGGACGTGACGCGCACCTGGTGCGCCTCGCCCCTGGGGAGCAGGAGCAGATCGCCGGGCCCGAGTTCGACCGTGGCCGGGCCGGCGAGCACGGTGCACCGCCCCTCGAGCACGAGGTAGAACGGCGCCTCACCCCGCCCGGCGGCTTCACGGTCCAAAGTGAACTGTCCGGCCATGAGGCAGCGCATGTCCAGGCCGCCTTCGAGGTGCGCGAGCCGGATCAGCCGGCTCAGGCTGTCCATGAGCCGATCTCGACGGAAAGTGATCCGCTCACGTCTACTTCCTCCGGGTGATCTGCCGTGACGATGGCTGGCGAGTGAAACCTGCGCTCCGAGCGGTCGTGGCACGAGGCGTGCCCACGATACCCGCTGGTCGCCGGTGCCTGTCGTGGACAATTTTCCTTGCTGCGGCACAGTTCGGCCGCCGGCAACCCTCGAACGAACGGAGACCCCTCCCATGCCCATGGTGACCACCGACGACGGTGTCGAGATCTTCTACAAGGACTGGGGCACCGGCCAGCCGATCGTGTTCAGCCACGGCTGGCCGCTCTCGTCCGACGACTGGGACACCCAGCTGCTGTTCTTCCTGCAGCACGGTTACCGCGTCGTCGCGCACGACCGCCGTGGCCACGGGAGATCCTCGCAAGTCGGCGACGGGCACGACATGGACCACTACGCCGACGACCTCGCCGCCGTCACCGCGCACCTCGACCTGCACGACGCGATCCACGTCGGGCACTCCACCGGCGGTGGTGAGGTGGTCCGCTACCTCGCGCGCCACGGCGAGTCGCGCGTCGCCAAGGCGGCCATCCTCAGCGCTGTCCCCCCGTTGATGGTGCAAACACCGGACAACCCGGGTGGGCTCCCGAAGAGCGTCTTCGACGACCTGCAGGCGCAGCTCGCCGCCAACCGCTCGGTGTTCTACCGCAACCTCGCGTCGGGCCCGTTCTACGGCTTCAACCGCCCCGGCGCCGAACCCGACGAGGCGATCATCGAGAACTGGTGGCGCCAGGGCATGACCGGCGGCGCGAAGGCCCACTACGACGGCATCGTCGCCTTCTCCCAGACCGACTTCACCGAAGACCTCAAGAAGATCACCGTCCCCGTCTTCGTCGGCCACGGCGACGACGACCAGATCGTCCCCTACGCCGACGCCGGCCCGCTGTCGGCGAAACTCCTGAAAAACGGCACGCTCAAGATCTATCCGGGCTTCCCCCACGGCATGCCGACCACGAAGGCGGAGACGATCAACGCGGACCTGCTGGAGTTCTTCCGCTCCTGACCCCCGTAGCGTCCGGCGCCGCCCGACCCGCCACGGGCAGGCGGCGCCGGTGCTCGTCCAGAACCACGCCGGCTCATGATCCGCTCGGCTTCCCCTGCGCGAGGCGCGCGAGGTGGTCCCACTGCTCCAGCCCGGCGAGGCGGCCGGAGTACTCGGTGCGCAGGGCCGCCAGGCCGCCGGTTCCGAACAGGACCCGCAGGGGCGGCTCGGGTGCGTCCACGAGTGCGAGGAGGGCCTCGGCCGTCGCCGCGGGGTCGCCGGGGGTGAGGCCGCTGGCTCCTGCCCCCGCGTACAGCGCCTGCCGGGCGTGGGCGTACGCCGGGTCCTGCCGGGTCTGCGGGGACGCGGTCGCCAGACCGGTCGGGAACATGACCGGCTCGATCACCGTGACGTGGATGCCGTACGCGGCCACTTCGGCCGCCAGGGACTCGCTCATCGCCTCCAGCGCCCACTTGGACGCCTGGTAGATGCCGAGCGCCGGGTAGGCGACCAGGCCCCCGAGTGAGGACACCTGCAGGATCCGGCCCGCACGGCGCTCTCGCATCCCGGGCAGCACGGCCCGAGTGGCCCACAGCGCACCGAAGTAGTTCACGTCCATCTGGGCGCGGGCCTGTTCCTCCTCGACCTCTTCGACGGCGCCGACCAGCATGTGACCTGCGTTGTTGACCAGCACGTCGATTCCGCCCAGCGTCGCCTCGGCGCTCCGCACGGCGTCGCGAACGGCCGTGGAGTCGCGGACGTCGAGCTGCAGGGGCAGGAAGCGGTCGCCGTAGCGCTCGGACAGCGGCACCAGCGCCGCCTCGTCACGGGCCGTCGCCGCGAGCCGGTCACCGCGGGCGAGGATCGCCTCGGCCCAGAGTGCGCCCAGCCCGCGGGACGCGCCGGTGAGAAACCAGGTCCGGGAAGTCGTTGCCTTGCTCATGAGGATCTCCTCCATCGTCAGCCGACCGGGCGGCTCCCGGTCCGCCGACCAGCGTTTCGCCGATCGGAGCCGTCAGGCAGAGTCGGCTTACCCAGGGACCGGCGATCTCTTGCTGCGGGTCTGGCGGCGACGCAGACTCGAAGCGTGGACACCAAGCAGCTGGCGGATTTCCTGCGGGTGCGCAGGGAGGCGCTCAACCCCGGGGACGTCGGCCTCCCGGGCACGGGGCGCCGGCGCACTCCCGGACTGCGCCGCGAGGAGGTCTCGCGCCTGGCCGACATCTCCACGGACTACTACACCCGGCTGGAGCAGGACCGCGCGCCGCAACCGTCGCCGGGCGTGCTGCGGGCCATCACCCGGGCACTGCGCCTGACCCTGGACGAACGCGACCACCTCTTCCGGCTGGCCGGGCACCGGCCGCCGGACCGCAGGCGGTCCGACGAACACGGCGCGCCGAGCCTGCTCGGTGTGCTGGACCGCCTTTCCGATGTCCCCGCTCAGGTGATGACCGACCTCGGCGCCACCCTGGTCCAGAACGACCTGGCCCGCGCCGTTTTCGGCGACCTCACCCGGCTGCGCGGCGCCACGGGCACGGTGGTGTACCGGTGGTTCACCGACCCCGGCACCCGGGCCGGCTATCCGGTCCAGGACCACGCGACGGAGTCCCGCGCCCTCGTCGCCGACTTGCGCGCCGCCGCCGCCCGCCGCGACGACGCACAGTCCAAGGACCTGGTCAACCGACTGCTCCGGACGAGTCCCGAATTCGAAGCCCTGTGGCGGCTGCATTCGGTGGGAGTGCTGCGCAGCAGGCGCAAACGGATCCAGCACCCCGAGGTAGGCCTGCTGGAACTCGACTGCCAGCTGCTCCTCGACGAGGAACGCACGCAGATCCTCGCCCTGTTCTCGCCCGCGGCGGGCACCCCGACGGCGGAGCGGCTCGCGCTTCTCGGTTCCTTGGGGTCGCTGGCCGCGCAGCACTGAGCCCGTCTGCCGGGGAACGGCGTTCGAAGAACATCCGAACGGAAACCCGCGCCGAACTTTGAATCCCGGGGATCAGGCATGGTCCGCAGAGCTTCGCACCCGGTGCCGGCACGACGTCAGACGCCGTGCACCGGGAGAATTCCGGGACAGCCGGGAAATCCTGCCGGACACTCGCCGTCACCTAGGGCACGACCGGCCCGGTGCTCGCGCACCGGGCCGGGTGGTTCACAAGGCGTCGCACCGGGTCAGGGACGGTAGAAGTACGACCCGGGGCTGGCGCAGCCGGCGGGGTTGCACAGTTGGATGAGGATCTTCGTGATGCCCCCGACCGGACCGTCCTGGGTGAAGTTGAAGCTCACCGTCCCCGCGCTCGCCGTTCGGCTCTGGCTCGCGACGTAGGTGTTGGCTTGGTAGAACCAGAACTTGACAGTCGTGGAGCCCGCTTGCACCTTGCTGTCGACGACGTAACCCTGGATGTTGACGGACCTCGCATACCACGTGATCGTTGATTCCGTAGCGCTTCCGGGGAATTCGATCCGAGGCGTGTTCGTGGTCGGATACCCGGCCGCACCTGCCGTACCAGCGCCGGCGACCACCACTCCGAGCAGCACGACGAAGGCAGCCAACATCTTTGCGATTAAACGATTCATGATTTCCCCTCAGTGACTGTTGCCCCAGTTGCCGATCAGCTGGGCTGCGGGAGGCAGCCTTCGCTCACTATCGCGGTCAAGACATCGCCGAGCAGTAAACCAGCAGCGCCGGTCAACATCGGTCAATCCGGTCGAATTACCCCGACTGGCCCACAACGTACGACGAGGTCACCAGACTTCGAGACGGGGCCGGTAACGTCCCGTCTGCCCCTTCCGGCAGGCCGGCAACCCACCACACTTCCGACCCAACCACGGCGGCAACCGTCACCTCAACGCGGTGAGCGGACTGACCGCACCACAGCCGGCGAAAGCCCTCGAGCCTCCGAACCGGACCGCGATCCGCCGGTGGGCTCGCTGAGCTCCTCGTCCGTCCACAACGGACCTCGGCCGAAGCCTGCCCGGCCCAATAATCGGGCCTCGAGGCCGAAGAGCGCGTCGTCGTGGTCGGACGTCGCCGGGTCGAGGATCCAGATGCCGTTGTCGTAGGGGCGGAAGCCGAGGGAGGCCCACGTTCTGCGGGCGCGGTGGGGCGCCGCGCCGGGAGTGCTCACGAACGGCGCGACGGCGATCAGACGGGGTTCGGCACAGAGCCACTGCAGCAGCCGGCTCGTGAGGAGTCGGCCGACGCCGCCGGAGCCGCGCCACGCCGGTGCGAGCACCACGTGTCCGATCAGGACGACGTGGCTGCCGGCCGCGGTGATCGAACCGTCGAGCACTTCGGCGAGCCCGCCGCACCCGGAACCGTCCGGCTCACCGAAGAGCGCGCCGAACGCGGTGAAGCCGCTGTGGGAGCCGAGTGCGCCGACGACGTCGCCCGTGTTCTGGAGGTCGACGAGGAGCCCTCCCGCTTCGAAGAACGTGCCCGTCACGCTGCCGTCGGCCGCGCGGCACCCGGACAGGAACGCCCCATCGGCATCGGCCTGGTCGGTCGGCGCGAGCGTGACGCTCGCCTCCCCCGACCAAACCGCCACACCGGAACTTCTCAGCGTGTCGCCCGTCAGGGACGCGGTCGTGCCGACGGTCATCCGCGCCCGGCCAAGCAGGTCGAGGAGGCCGGCCGGTGAGCCCGGCGTCACGAGAGGTTGTGCGCGAGGTCGATGGCCCGGCCGAGGTTGTCCAGCTTCTCCGCGACGGTCGCCCCCGCCGGGTAGAACCGCACAGTCGTGATGCCGCGGTCACGCCAGGCGGTGAGCCGCTCTCGCACCATGCGCTCGGTGCCGATCAGCGTGGTCGCGAAGATCATGTCGTCGGTGATCAGAGCCGTGGCGTCCGCGTGTCGTCCCGCCTGCCAGAGCGCCCGGACTTCGGCTGCGATTTCCGACCAACCCTGGCGGCTGTAGGCGCTGTTGTAGAAGTTCGTGGTGGCCGAGCCCATGCCACCGAGGCTGAAGGCCAGATCTCTCTTGCGCGTCGCGGCGACTGCCGCGAGCTGTCCTTCGTCCTCGACGAAGTTCACCTCCGCGCCCTGGCAGAGATCGATTTCGGTGAGGGTTCGCCCGCCACGCTCGGCTCCGGCGTTCAGCGCGTCCAGGTAGGCGGAAGCACCCTCGGGCACGAAACTGCTGCCCAGCCAGCCATCCGCGATCTCACCGGCCAGCTCGAGCATCTTCGGCATCAACGCGGCGATGTAGATCGGGATGTCCGGGTTCGCCGGCAGCGAGGTGCGCATCGGTACGCCCTCGCCGCCGGCGCGCGGCACGGAGAAGACCTCTCCGCCGTGCTCGATCTTGGCGCCGGCGAACACCTGCCGGACGATGTCGATCGTTTCCCGCATCCGGCGCAACGGCCGGTCGAACGGCACGCCGTGCATGCCCTCCACGACCTGGGGGCCCGAACTCCCGAGGCCGAGCACGAACCGGCCGCCGGACAGGTCCGCGAGGGTCATCGCCGTGGTCGCGATCAGCGTCGGAGTCCGCGTCGCCAGCTGGATCGTGCCGCTGCCGAGGAGCATGCGGTCGGTCCGCGCGGCCAAGTACCCGAGCGGTGAGGGCGCGTCCGAACCCCAGGCCTCCGAGATCCAGCAGACGTCGAGGCCGAGCTTTTCCGCCTCCACGGCCAGCGTGACGTTGTCCTGCCACGAACCGACCAGTGCTTCGATCGTCGTCGCCGTGCGCATCAGCGCGCTCCCTCGGCCAGCTCCTTGATGAGGCGCAGGTTCGACTCCAACCCGGCCTGGAACTCCCGGAGCCGGTTGGCGACGATCTTCTCCTCCTTGTGCGGGAGGCGGTCGATCGCGTGGTTGAGGCCGGAGCGGCCCGGGCCCATCTGCCCCCACTGGCTCAGCTCGGTTCCCGCCGGGCGCGGTTCGAGGGAGAAACCCCACACCGACGACGACCGCACATCCTGGCCGGCGTTGACCTCCCACGTGAACGCGGAGTTCGGCTTGAACTCGATCACCGTCGAAGTCGATTCCCACTCGCCCAGCGCGTCGTGGAAGCTGCGCCCGCGGAACTTCTTGCCGACACCGGGTTCGCCCGCGCCGTCGAGCCAGGTCACTTCCAGCAGTTCGTCGCTGAGCTTCACCATCAGGTGGATGTCACTGACGAGAGACCAGACCACCTCAGGGGTGGCGTTGACGTCAACGGTGGCGCGGGCGGTCGGGAGATCAGCATACATCATCGGAGCCGCTCCTTGATCGAATTTGTAAGTTCTATTATAGAACTTAATGGGGGTGTCCACAATGGCGCAAGACTCGTCGCCACATCGGGAATTTCTCTTTGCTCGCAACGATCCGCGCCCCAAAAAGGCCCGCCACCGCGTCTCCGCGATGGCGGGCCCGAATCGGGTTCGCCGTGAATCCGGGATCAGGAAGCGAACCGCTTCCCCTTCTGCCGGACGTGCGGGGCATCGCGCCCTTCGACGGTCCGCCCGGTGAACGGCTCACCGCAGTGCGAGCACGTCGCAACCGCGTGCGCGTCGTGGTCGCACGTGGTGTGGTGCAGCAGCACCGGGGGTCCATCGGGGCCGGTGGCCCACTTGTCGCCCCAGTTCAGCAGCGCCATCATGATCGGGAACAGGTCCTTGCCCTTGCGGGTGAGGTGGTACTCGTACCGCGGCGGGTTCTCCTGGTACGCCCGCTTCTCGACCACGCCGTTGCGGATCAGTCCTTCGAGGCGCTCGGTGAGGATGTTCCGGGAGATGCCCAGATCTTCCTGCAGCTCCTCGAACCGGTTGTGCCCCTTGAACCCGAACAGGTCGCGGACGATGAGCAAGGTCCACCACTCGCCGACGACCTCGAGCGTCTGGGCGATCGAGCAGTCGAAATCAGCAAAGCTTTTCCTGCGCATGATGCAACTATACCTCGGACGAGACCCGGATTGAAGTGTGTCAAAATCACCGTCCTCTCGAAACGAACCCGTGTGCTGCCAGCACTTCCGTTATCGGCGACCTACGAGGTCTCCCGATAGCGGGTTCCGTAAAAGAACTGTCGATCTCGAGCCTTCAGCAGTGCATCGCGATCAGCCCGCACCGTAGCCCGCCGACGGTGCCGTGACCTCCCGGCCCGGGTCACCCGCTCCCACAGCGGCATCACCCTGCCCGGACCACGAAGGCCGCAGGGCGAGCAACGCCCCGATCGTGATGAGGCCCATCAGTATCACGTAGCCGGCCACCGAAGCCGAGGTCCCGGTGGACGCCAGTAGCGAGGTCATGACGAGCGGTGCGAACCCGCCGCCGACGACGTTCGACAGCTGGTACCCGAGCGAAGCACCGCTGTAGCGCACCGCCACCGGGAACAGCTCCGAGAACAGCGCCGCGGTCGGTCCGTACATCACGCCGTTGATGAACATCGCGACCGCGATCGCGACAGCCACGACCGGCGGTGCGGCGGAGTCCAGCAGGAAGAAGTACGGGAAAGCCCAGAGGATCGTCCCGGCCGCACCGAAGAGGAACACCCGGCGCCGGCCCACGCGGTCGCTCAGCCTCGACGCGATCACGATCGACACGGCCATCGCGGCGGCGCCGATCATGATCGACACCAGCATCGTGTTCCGGGAGATCTTCAGGGCCTGGGTGGCGTAGGCCAGCGTGCCGGTCGTGTAGACGTAGAACGACCCGCCCACGACCAGGAAACCGCCGATGGTCACGGCGATGCGCCGGGGGTGCTCCCTGACCACCTGCAGCACCGGCGATCGGTGCACTGGACCGCGTCGCTTCGCCGCACGGCGGAAGGCGGGCGTGTCGTCGATCCTCATCTGCACCAGCAGCGCCACGGCGACGAGCACGCCGCCGAGGAGGAACGGGATCCGCCACCCCCAGGCGAAGAAGGCGTCCGCGCTGGTGGCGCCAGCCGCCACGAAGAACGCGGCGCTGGACACGATCAGCCCCAGCGGCAGCCCGAGCTGGGCCCACGCCCCGTAGGCGCCGCGCTTCCCGCGTGGTGCGTACTCGGTGGCGAGCAGGACCGCACCACCCCATTGGCCGCCGAGTGCCAGACCCTGCGTGATCCGCATGACGAGCAGGACCGCCGGCGCGGCGAGACCGATCGCCGCGAACCCGGGGAGCAAGCCGATGGCGAAGGTCGCCACCGCCATCAGCGCCAGCGCGATGACCAGTGCCTTCTTGCGGCCGTACCGGTCGCCCAGGTGGCCGAACAGCGCGCCGCCGACCGGGCGCGCCACGAACCCGACCGCGATCGTCGCGAACGAGGACAGCGTCGCCGCGAGCGGGCTGAACGAGGCGCTGAAGAAGACCCGCGGGAAGACGAGCGCCGCTGCGGTGGTGTACAGGAAGAAGTCGTACCACTCGGTCGATTGGCCGAGCAGTGTCGCGATCCGCACTCGTCTCAGCTCGGCCGAGCTGATCACCGGCTCGTCCGGCGGGGGCCCGGTGGGGAAGCGCGCGTTGTTCGGGTTCATGACAGGTCTCCGGTTCCTCGTTGACGTGCGGTCGCGATCGGTTCGGTGTCTCGGAACGGCGCCGGGAGAGCGGCGGGCGCCGGGGCCGTCGCTCCGGCGGCCCCGGCTGGGGCCGGGGCCCGGCACGTGCTCGATCCGCAGCTCCCCCGAAGCCGCGACGACGCGAAGCCTCTTCTTGTCGATTTTGCCGACGCTGGTGCGGGGCAGCGTTTCCGCGCGCGCCCACCGTTCGGGCAGCCACCAGCGGGGGACGGCGGCCGACAGGTGGCCGCGCAGGTCGGCCGTCGACGCAGTGGCCGTCTCGCGCAGGACGACCACCGCCAGCGGACGTTCCTCCCAGCGCGGGTCGGGCACGCCGATCACCGCGGACTCGACCACATCCGGGTGCGCGTCGAGGTGGTTCTCCAGCGCCACCGAGGAAATCCACTCTCCTCCGGACTTGATGACGTCCTTCGACCGGTCGGTGATCCGGAAGTAGCCGCGGCGATCGAGCACACCCAGATCACCGGTGCAGAGCCAGCCGTCGGGGCTGAAGCGGTCCTCACTCGTGCCGCCGACGTACGAACCGGTGACCCACGGCCCGCGCAGCTGCAGTTCGCCGACCGACTCCCCGTCGCGCGGGAGGACGTCGCCGAACTCGTCCACGGCGCGCATCTCGACGCCGGGCAGCAGCCGGCCGGACCAGCCGCGCCAAGGCTTCGCCGGATCGGCCCCGTCTTCCGCCGCGGGGAGCGAAACGCCGCCCCACGGGCTGACCTCGGTCATGCCCCAGCCCTGGACGAGATTCGCGCCGTGGACCCGGTCGTAGTAGTCGATGAGAGAGGGTGCCACCGGCGAGCCGGCGCACACGATGGAGTCCAACGAGGACAGGTCCACGGGGTGCGCTTCCGCGTAGACCTTGACCTGCGCCCAGATGAGCGGAATCGAAACCGCCAGCGTCGGCCTCGCCGCGGCGGTCAGCGCCGTGATCGCTGCGGGGCTCACGTCCCGGCCGGGGAGCACGATCCCGGCGCCGGTGAGCAGAGCTGCGTGCGGCAGGCCCCAGCCGTTGACGTGGAACATCGGGGTGATCTGCAGGATCCGGTCCCGGTCGGAGAGTGCGAACGCGGCTCCGGAGCTGATCGCGAGCGCGTGCAGCCAGATCGAGCGGTGGCTGTAGACGACACCCTTCGGCAATCCCGTCGTCCCGGTCGTGTAGCAGACCGCGGCCGGCGCTCGCTCGTCCAGATCGGGCCAGCTGTCCCGCGCGGTGACGCTCGCGAGCAGTTCACCGTAACCCGGGTGTTCTCCCCGATCCTCGCCGACCACGACCAGCGTGTGCACCGAAGGCAGCCGCGGGAGCAGCGAGGTGAGACGAGGAAGCAGGTCGTCGTCCACGATGATCACGCCGTCCTCGGCGTCACCGATCACGTAGCCGAGTTGCTCGTCCGAAAGGCGTGAGTTGATCAGGTGCAACACGGCGCCCATCGCCGGTACGCCGTAGAAAGCTTCGAGATGAGCCTGGTGGTTGCAGCAGAAGGTCCCGACCCGGTCGCCGGGCCGAACGCCGAGGGTGCGCAGGGCGGTTGCCAGCCGGGCCGCGTTCTCGGCGACGGTGCTGAAGTCCGCTTCCCGGACCACCCGCCCTCCGGAGCCGCTGACGACCGGGCTGTCGGGGTGTACGTCGTAGCCGTGACGCAGCATGGCCGCCATGGTCAGCGGGAAATCCTGCATCGTGCTCATGAGCTCGCTCATGGCCCGACCACCTCCACTTCGTCGTGTGAGGTTGAGCCTCGGCGGTGCCACTCGTGACACAGCCGAATTGTCCTGGTGTGCCGGCGCTTCCGGCTCAGGCGATGTCCACGTCCTGGTCGATCTCGGGGAGGTTGACGCCGACGAGCCGTACCCCGGCCTGGGTGCGGTAACGCTTGTTGACGCTGATCAACGTGGCGGTGAGCGGTTCGAGCTGGCGGGCCAGCCGCAGCGGGCCGGCCACGACGCCGGGCTTCCCCGTGACGTCGGCGCACAGTTCGGACGCGACGTCGAGCGCGTACTCGTCGTCGCCGACCATCAGCACGTGCTCGTCCGAGAGGTCTTCCTTGGCGCTCCACAGGGTCACCGCGGACAGGTGGTGGAACGCGCCCACCACGCGGGCGGCCGGCACGAGGAGCTGCAGTTCCTCCGCGGCGCTGCCGTCCGGTACGTCCAGCCCGAAGGGGCCGCGCCGGTCGAACCCGAGCGGGTTGCAGCAGCTCACGATGACCTTGCCGGCCAAGGTATCGGCGAGAGACCGCACCAGGTCGGCGTGGCCGCGGTAGGGAACGGCGAGGATGATGACCGGCGAACCCGCTGCCGCTTCCCGGTTTTCCGCCCAGGCAACGGGTTCCGCGTCGGCGAGCCGCTCGTTGACCGCCCGGGCGCCCTGCTCGGCCCGCTCCACGTCACGCGAACCGATCACCACCCGGCGACCCGCCCGGGCCAGCCGGTAGGCAAGTCCCTTGCCCTGCGCTCCGGTGCCACCGATGATGGCGATGCGCTCTTCTTGCACCCGATCCTCCTGTCGATTCTGAACCCGGATCACAGGTCTGCGATCGCGGGGATGACGCTGTCGCCGATCCGGCGCATGGAATCGAGGATCAGCCGGTGCTCGCCGACGATGTGGCGCACCAACACCGTTTCGAATCCGATCTTGCGGTAGAACCCCAGCCGTTTCACCACGGTTTCCGCCGACCCGACGAGCGAGGTGTCCCGTTCGCGGCCGAATCCGCGATAGCCGGCTGCCACAACGGGTTCGACCGCCTCCCACGCCTTCTCGTCCGTTTCCGCGACGTAGATGTCGCGGCGCAGGACCGGCTTGGGCACGCGGCCGTGTTCCGAGCAGATCCGGCGGTAGAGCTCGAGCTGCCTCTCCAGTTCCTCCGGCGGCGTGCCGGGGGCCGTTTCCCAGGCGTCGCCGAGCCGCCCCGCCCGTTCGACGGCCTTGCCCGCCATGGCGGCGACCCAGATCTCGGCCGGTGTGCCCGGGACCGGGTTGATCTGGAGGTTCTCGAACTGGAAGAACTCGCCGTCGTGGCTGAACCGCTCCCCCGCGAGGAGCCGGCGCACGACGGTGATGAACTCTTCACTGCGCCGGCCGCGGGACCCCTTGGCGATCTTGAACGCCTGGAACTGCTCGCTCACGTCGCCGTTGCCGACGATCAGCGTCAGCGGTTCCGGCGCGAACGCCGCGAGCGTGCCCACCTGCTCCGCGGCGAGCACGGGGTGGTGGAAGGGCGCGAGGTAGAGCAGTCCGACAGGCATGTCGCCGGTGACGGCGAGCATGCGCGCGAGCGTCGGGGTGGGCGCGAAAGCGTTCGCGTACGACGAGGCGTGACTGTCGCCAACCATCAGGAAGGCGTAGTTCCCCTCGGCGGCGGTCTTCGCGATCTCGAGCAGTTGCCGGGCCTGGAGCCTGACGTCGGTGACACCCAGCGGGATGTCGCTGAACTCCCCACGGGCGACGACGATCTCGTGATACTTCCGCAGGGATTCCTCGGACGCGGCGAAGATGAAGCGTAGGGAAGTTCCGAGCTTCATTCACGTTCCTTCCGGTGTGGGCGGGAGCCCGCCGGCGCGAGGGGAATGGGCTCGCGCAGGAGACTGAAGCGAGTTTCAAGATAGAACTCTATCCTCCCGTCGCGCGCCGGAGCAAGCGTCATCGAGCGGCGTTTTCCCAGCGATCTTGCAGTTCACGGCTTCCCACAGTGACAACGTTGTGGTTTCATCAAGCAACTCTTTGAGGCCTTGGCGAGGGGTTTCGCCTGAATGGCTCGAAAATGATCAGCCACTGTCGAGGAGGATCGCGTGTGTCTGGGTTGGGACATGGGTTATTGGAGTTCGTCACCGCATCCGTTCCTCGACGAGAGCACCAGGGAAGCCGAACGCCTGGGCCTGCATTCGATCTGGGCCGCCGAGTCCTACGGCTCGGACTCCCTGACGCCGCTGGCGTGGGTGGGTTCGCGAACGACCGGACCGGCGCTGGGTACCGCGTGCGCGCAAATGGCCGCGCGCACGCCCACCGCGGTCGCGATGGCCGCGATGACCATGGATCACCTGTCCGACGGCCGGTTCGTCCTCGGGCTCGGGTCGAGCGGGCCGCAGGTGGTCGAGGGCTGGTACGGGCAGGAGTACCGCCGTCCGCTGCAGCGGACGAGGGAGTACGTCGAAATCGTGCGGAAGGTGATCGCGCGGGAAGGCCCGGTCGAGTTCCACGGGGAGCACTTCACGATTCCCGCCGCCGGCGGCACCGGTTTCGGGAAGCCGCTGCGGGCCAACATCCGGCCGCGGCGGCCCGAGATCCCGATCTTCCTCGGTGCCCAGGGCCCCAAGAACGTCGCCCTCGCCGCCGAGATCGCGGACGGCTGGCTCTCGATGTTCTTCGGCCCCAAGCTCGACGGGTATTACCGCGCGGCGCTCGCTGAGGGGTTCAGCCGTCCGGGCGCGCAGCACACCGCCGAATCGTTCACCGTGGTCGCCAACGTCAACGTCCGCGTCGACGACGACGTGGAGCGCGCGGCGGACGGCCTGCGTCCGCTGCTGGCGCTCTACATCGGCGGCATGGGCGCGGCCGAGGTGAACTTCCACCGCAACGTGTTCACGCGGCTGGGCTACGAGGCCGAGTGCGAGAAGATCACCCGGCTGTACCTGGACGGCCATCGGACGGAGGCGATCGCCGCGGTCAGCACCCGGATGGTCGAGGAAGTCGCGTTGATCGGCCCCGCGCCCAAGATCCGCCACGACCTCCAGGCCTGGGAGACGACCGTCGTCGACGTCCTCAGCGCGAACATGGCTGATCCGGCCACGCTGCGGACGCTCGCCGAACTGATGGCCTGATGTCGGTATCCCGGGGCCGGCTCGGCGGCCGGCAACCCCGACGTCAAGGCGCTGGTCTCCATCGCAGCCTGGGGGCCGGCCCGGAGCGAATGCCCAACCCTTCGTCGTCGAATCCCCGAGCAGAGCCAAGGTCGGCTCCCCACGGGCGAACGCCGCCCCGGCACTCCGGTGGAGCACCTGCCCGATCGGTGCTGGCGTCCCGGTCGTGCCGACGGCCGGCTGATCGGCGGCGTGATCAATCGCATCGTGCTGGCGCAGTCGACGTGTTACGCGGTGCCACTCGCGTGGTTCGACGGTGCGGTGCTGTTCTGGGAGAAGATGGGCGGCCAGGTGTCGTACGTGTGGAGCTATCTGCAGGTGCTGCGGCACTGTCGACTTCGGACATGCCGGCCCGAATCTGCTGATGCCGGTCTGCATCCGCGTCGCCCTCGATGCGCAGCAGCGGAGTTTGTCGCTGCTCGAACCGGCGGTACGGGGCCGCTCACGGTGACCGGACCGGCCGGCTGGGCAACGCGAGCAAGAACGATCACGTGTCCCTCACCGGACTACGCGGTGTTTTCCTGGGCCGGCTCGACATTCCGGCGTGAAACCCGCGCGTAGACCAGGATCACCACCCCGATCACCACGGAGATGGCGGCACTGATCGCGACGGGGATCGCCCACGAGTGCAGGAGTGCTTGCGGGGACGAGGGGGCGACGGTCGACGTCACGACTGCGACGCCGAGGCCGGAGCCGAGGTAGCGGGCGGTGTTGTTGACGCCGCTGCCCATGCTCGCGTGGTGCGCGGGGACGGTGGCGACCGCTTGGGCGCCGAGCGAGGCGTTGAGCAGGCCGGTGCCGATGCCGGCGATCGCGAAGCCCGGAGCGAGGCGCAGCAGCGTGGCGCCGTCGTGCAAGGGGGCGAGGGTGGCCAGTCCGGCGCCGGTGATGATCAAGCCTACGGCGAGTTGGGTTTCCGGCGTGATGCGCCCGCGAAGGTGCCGCGCGACCAGTGAGACGAGCACGCTCACGCCGGACCAGACCACGATCGGCACGGCGCCGGCCAACGAGGAGCCGTGGAGGCCTTGCTCCACCAGGGTCGGGGTGTAGGAGGTCAGTGAGATCACGCCGAACCCCGCGGTGAAGGCGGCGACGGTGACCGTGACGAACTGCCAATTGGTGAACAAACTCAGGTCCACCAACGGGAATTCCGTGCGCCGTTCGTGGTGGACGAAGGCGGCCACGATGAGCACACCCGCGCCGAGGAACGCGATGACCGCCGGCTGGACCCAGCCGGTTCGGCCGAGAACCAGTCCGGCCAGCACAGCGCTCGGGCCCGCGATCAGTGCCGCGGCGCCGAAGTAGTCGATCCGTCCGCTGGACGCGGCGGGGTGGACGGGGTTGGCCGGCAGGGCCCGGAAGAAGACGATCAAGCCCACGCTCAGCAGGCCGGTGAGGAGGTAGGGGCTGCGCCAGCCGGCCACGGGGTCCAGGAGCGCCGAGAGCAGGGGCCCGATCAGAATGCCGACACCGAGGCTCGCTCCCCAGAGGCCGGTGGCGCGTGTGCGCCGGTGCCCGGGCTCGGTGACTTGGGCGATCAACCCCAGGCTCGTCGCCACCATCGCCGCGGCGCCGAGTCCTTGGCCGACCCGAGCGACGGAGAACACGAGAGCGTTCGGCACGATGGCTCCGCCGAACAGGAAAAGTGCTTGTACCGCGGCTCCGGTGACGAAGACGGTGCGGCGGCCCAGTTTGTCGGCCAGCGCACCGCTGACGAGCAGGCCGGCGCCGAGCCCGACGCTGGCGGCGCTGAGCATCCACGTGCGCCCCATGACGCTCGCACCCATGGTGTTCGCCAGGGTGACCAACGTGCTCATGGGCACCGTGAACATCACCATCGCCAGCGCGGTGGCGACGCAGGCCAAGGCGACCGTCGGCCCCTCGGTTCCGGGTCGTTCGCGGGGTACCGCCGCGACCGCTGTGTGCCGCTCGACGTTCACGATCGTCCTACCTCCGTACGGAAAATATGTCGCTCGTCATATTTACTGGGCCGCGCCGTGAACGCGGTTCACCGAACCGGCCAGGGACGCTCAGGGGCCCTCGGGGTGGACCTGGGCGCGCGCGACCAGCACGCCGCGAACGGCCTCGAACGGCTCCGGGCCGCGCAGCGCCCGCGAGGTGACCTCGGCACCCTGGACGCCCGCGATCACGGCGTGCGCGAGCTCCAGTGCGGCCGCGTTGCCCAGGCCGAGGACGATGAGCTGGAACGCGATGGTCTCGATGATCCTGGTGAAGCCCAGGCGGCTCGCCTCGCTGAGCTCGGCGGAAGTCTCGGCCACCAGTGGTGCGATGGCGCAGCCGCGCCCGTAGCCGCTGGCGACCATGCCGTCGCGCGCCCGGTTCACGTAGCCGCTGATCAGGTCCGCGGGCGAGGTCGCGGCGTCGGCCAGCCGGCGGATTTCCGCAAGCTGCTCGCCGGCGTGGATGCCGGCCGTCTCGGCAGCGATCTGCTGCTTGCCCTGGGGAAAGTGGTAGTACAGCGAGCCCCGCGGTGCGGCACTGCGTTCCACCACCTCGGCGAGCGACATCGCGTGGTAACCCCGCTCCCGGATGATTTCCCGAGCAGCTCCGATCATCCGCTCCCTGGTATCCGAGCCCTGTCCCACGACGTCACTCCCCTCGCTTCGATCTGTATGACAACCGACATAATGTCTACTCGTAAGATGCCCGTCGGGAGCGACGGTGTCAAGGCGGGTCCATCCGGCGAGCATCTCGCCCGCTGCTCGTGCCCCGGTCCACCGGACGTCGGCCGCCGGCGGCAGGCCCGGGTCGCATGTGGACACTGAGGGGCAAGACCTGGTGCGGTTCCGGTGTTTCCCGAGTCCCGCTCAGCGCCCATCCGGCGACTGCGGCCTGCGGAAAGCCACGACGCGAGCCTGGGTGTTCTGCCGCACCTCGCCCGCCTGGTTCTCCGTCTTGTAGGACAGCACCACCGTCGCACGGGACGGCCGCGAGCGGGAGAAGGCGATCTCGTCGACCCGGCCCTCGACGTGGAGCACGTCACCCGCGCGAGCGGCCGAGGGCCACGACAGATCGATGGCCGCGCCGACGATCCCCGTCGCGAGCGGTACCCCGGAGGTCACGAGCAACCGCATGGTGATCGCGGCGGTGTGCCACCCGCTCGCGACCAGGCCGTCGAAGAACGTTCCGCGGGCGGCTGCGGCGTCGAGGTGGTACAGCTGCGGATCGAACGATTCCGCGAACGCCACGATCGCCGCTTCGGTCACCGTGCAGGTCGAGGACCGGAACTCCATCCCCGCAAAGAGGTCGTCGGCCCACAGCCCCGAGGGGTTGATCGGCCGGGGAGTGAAAGCGCTGTCCACCGACATCTTCACCCGCCCAACGCTCGCCGCAGTGCGTCGGCCGAGTCGGCCGTCATCCGGCGGGACACCGCGGCGCCGGCGACGAACGTGGAGCCGTGGAACGTGCCCGGGTACAGGTGCAGTTCCACGGGCACGTTCGCCTGCGCGAGCCGGCGCGCGTACTCCAACGCCTCGTCGCGCAACGGGTCGAACTGGCTCGCCGTGACGTACGCCGGCGGCAACCGGGTCAGGTCGGTGGCGCGCGCGGGCGCGGCGTACGACGACACGCGCGGACCGCCGGCCTCGTCGCCCAGGTACGCGGCCCAGCTGTGCTCGGCGTTGCGGCGGTGCCAGACCGGAGTGTCCACAAAGGTCCGCATCGACTCGGTGCCGAGCCGGTCGTCGAGCTGCGGGATGCCGAGCACCTGGAACGCCAGTGCCGGGCCGCCGCAGTCGCGGGCGAGCAGTGCCACGGCGGCCGCCAGTCCACCGCCGGCGCTCTGCCCGGACACCGCGATCCGCTCCGCGTCCACGCCGAGGTCTTCGACCGCTTCCGCCAGCCACAGCAATGCCGCGTAGCAGTCGACCACCGCGGCGGGATGCGGGTGCTCGGGCGCGAGCCGGTAGCCGACGGAGACGACCACCGCGCCCACCGCCTCGGCGAGCGCCGCCGCACCGGCGTGTTCGGTGTCCAGGCCGCCGGTGACGAAGCCACCGGAGTGCAGCTGCAGGACCGCCGGCAGGGGCCCGTTCTCCCGCCTGGGCCGGTACACGCGGACCGGCACCGAAGGCGCGCCGTGCCGGCCGGGCACTTCGCGATCTTCGACGGTCAGTCCGGACAAGTCCGGTTCCGGACGCTGCGCCAGCAGGGAACGCTCGGTCTCGCGAGCCTTCCGGGGATCACCGACGTCGATGTCCGGGATCATGGCCAGCCAGGGCGCGAGCTCCGGATCCACCACGTAGGACAAGGGAAACTCCTCGGTCGGACCGGGCCGGGTCAGGAAGCGGGGACGAAGCGTGGTCCGCTGGTCTCGAAGTCGGCCCGCTTCTCCCGGGCGAATTCTTCGACGGAGAGTGCCGGCCGCCCGCCCACTTTCTCGACGACGTCGTTGGTGCCGGCGAACACGCCGTTGCGGTAGTCGATCGCGACGTTGCCCAGGTGCTGCACGAGGTGCGGGTCATAGCCGCGCGCGAGCATCGACGCGGAAAACTCCTCGACGCCGATCGGCTCGTAGTGCACCGGGTGCCCAAGCACCCCGGCGAGAGCGCCCGCGATCTCGTAGTGGTCCAGCTCGACCGGCCCGTGCAACGGGTAGATCGCGCGGTGGTGCGGCTCGGGTTCGACCAAGACCGCGGCGATCACCCGGGACTGGTCGACCGCCGCGATCGGCGCGTGCCGGCCCTCACCGAACGGCAGCCGCAGGTACCCCTCGCCGTCACGCTTCTCCCACGACACCGGAAGCCACTCGGCGAAGAACGTCGGACGCAGGTGCGTGGTCAGCAGATCAGTCCGGTCCAGCACGCGCTCACCCAGCCAGTGCTGACGCGCGGCATTGCTGCCCGCCTCACGGCGCGCCGAAATCTGCGACATGTTCACCACCGAACGCACCCCGGCTTCGGCCGCGGCCTGAGCGAAGATGACGGTCGCGTCCACCAGGCCCGGCAGAATCGGGTGGCAGAAATACGCCCCCGACACACCCCGCACCGCTTCGGTCACCCCGTCGAGGTCGTGCAAATCGGCCACCACGACCTCGGCACCGGCCTCGGCCAGCGCACGCGAACGCTCGTCCTCACGATGCACCAGCGCACGCGCACGATACCCGCGTTCGAGGAGCAACCTGATCGCACCACCCCCGGTCTTACCGGTCGCACCGGTGATCAGGAACAGCCTGTCGTCGGACATGGAAACGCCTTTCGTAGAGCCGAAAATCGTGGTCCGGGAGAAGTGCGGTACTCAGCCGGTGCCGCGGATCGGGACGCCCTGACAGTTCAGTGAATGAACTAGAGCGACTCTAGCACGGCCCAGTTCATTGAGCGAACTAGCCCGAGATCAGGTCCATGCCCCGCGCGCACCGTTCGGACAGCCGGTCACCAGTCGATCTCGGTCATCAGGAAGGGCCGGTCCTCCGGCGCCGCCTTGCGCGCTTCCAGAACGCTCTTGGCCGGCGCGCCGCCCGGCACGCGCAGCGGTGGCTCGGCCTGTTCGATCGTGTCGGCGACCGTGGCCGCCACGGCCTCCGGGGTGACGACCTCACCGCGGAGAACGGCGAGTGCGTCGAGCAGGGGCGCGTACGGATCGGCCTCGTCGAAATGCACCTTGGCGCGCTCGCCGCCACCCGACGAGACCGCCCCGGGCTGCACGAGGCTCACCTGGATGCCGAACCGCCGGGTCTCGATGGCCAGCGTTTCGGCGATCGCCTCCAGCGCCCACTTGGTCGCGCCGTACGGGCCGATCAACGGCAGCACCATGCGGCCTTGGATGCTCGAGACGAACACGAGCCGCCCCGCTCCCCTCGCCCGCATGGCCGGCAGCACGCCTTGCGCCACGCGCAGCGCGCCCAGGGTGTTGAGCCGGAAGAGCCGCTCCACCTCGTCGAGGGGGACGCTCTCCAGCGGCGCGCGCACGCTTTCGCCGGCGTTGCTGACCAGGACGTCGACTTCGCCGGCGTCGCGGATCGCCGCGTCGACGCTGTCCTGATCGGTGACGTCGAGGCGCAAGCGCCGGTCCACCGGCAGCTCGGCGAGCGTCTCGGGCCGGCGCGCGGTGGCGATCACGCGGTGGCCGCGACCGGCCAGTTCGATCGCGATGGCTCGGCCGATGCCCCGGGACGCACCGGTGATGAGGACGGACGACATCGTGGTTCTCCTTGTTCGTGGCTGGTGTTCGCCGCACGCGCGGGACACAGTGGACGGTGGAAGGGCGCCGTCACCCCGCGTGGGAGCGCTGGATCAGCATGATGTGGTTCCCGTCCGGATCGGTCAGCTGGACGCCGCCCGCTTCGCCCTCCGGCAGCGCGCGGCCGCCTGCGGCGAGTGCTTGCGCGAGTGCGGCTTCGACGTCGTCGACCAGCACGGCGAACGCGGGCCGCGACGGGCGTTTCGGGTCAGCGGGCCCGCACAGCGAAAGCGCGACGTGCTCGGACGCCAGACCGGCCCACCGGTCGCCGTCGGCTCCGCGCTCGACGCAGCCGAGGGCGCGGTAGAACGCCGCCGAGCCGGCCACTTCGGACACCGGCAGGACGCAGAACCTGATCGCGTTCCTCATCACGCCGCCGCTTCCGGACTCGGCAGCACGTGCAAACCGCCGTCGTGGAACACGAGTGGTCTCCGGCCGAACGCCTCCGCCGCCTCGACGCGGCCCACGGCGATCTCGTGGTCGCCGCCGGGTTGCACGCCCTCCAGGGAGCATTTCAGCACCGCCGACGTCCCGTCGAGGGCGGGCAGCCCGTCCAGCCAGTGCCACGCCAGCCCGGCGAACTTGTCACCACCGGAGCGGGCGAACACCTGGGCCGCGGTGCGCTGATCGGCGGCGAGCATCTGCACGAGGAACCGGCCGGTGGCCCGGATGTGCGGCCACGTCGTCGAAGAGAGCGCGGCGCAGAACAACACGAGCGGCGGGTCGAGCGACAAGGACGTGAACGAGTTCACCGCCAGGCCCACGGGCGCACCGTCCGCGCCGACGCTCGTCACGACCGCGACCCCGGTCGGCCAGGCACCGCAGGTCCTGCGCAGCTCCTCCGCCCCGACGCGAGTGCCCGGCCGGCTAACCACGGCCCGGCTCCGCGCCACCCGGGGCGGCCGTCGCCGAGAGCCCGGTGAGCTTGGGCTTGACCTCACTCGCGAACGTCTCGATCCCCCGCACCGTTTCGTCGTGCTCGAGGAAACCGGCCTGGCCCATGAGAAGCAGGTGGCCGAACCCGCCGACTCGTTCGTAGAAGCGCTCGATCTGCCCTCGCACGGTTTCGGGGCTGCCGGCGAAGACGATCCCGCCGTCGATCATGTCCTGCAGGCTCATGGAGTTGAAGTCGTACGCCGATCGCTGCCCCGCCAGACCGGCGGCGCGGACGAAGTACGGCGTGTAGCCCGGCGGCTGCACGTGGTGGAAGGGCACCTTGTTCGCTGTGACGTACCACATCAGCTTCTCGGCGCCGGCCAAGCCTTCTTCGTCGGTCCGTCCGGTGTGGACGAGTGCGGCGTAGGCGAACCGGTCGTCACCCGGCACCGGCCGGCCGAGCTGCGCGCACTTGGCGCGATAGGCGTCGAAGACCTCGCGGGTGCCGTCGAAGCCGGTCAGGAACGTCGCGATCACGTGGCCGTGCTCGGCGATCCGGCCGGCGCTGGGGGCGGTCATGGCGGTGATCCACACCGGCGGGGCCGGCTGCCGGTAGGGCCGCGGCCAGATGTTCACGTGCCGCTGCTGGAAGAACCGGCCCTCCCAGTTGAACGGACCGTCGTGGGTCGTCCACGCCTTGAGGATGAGGTCGTGCGCCTCCCACATCCGCTCGCTCATCATGACCGGTTTGCTGTTCACCGCGGACACCTCGTACGGCACGCCGCGGACGAACCCGACCTCCAGCCGGCCGCGGCTGAGCACGTCGACCAGCGCCATCTCCTCGGCCACGCGCACCGGGTCCTTGCGGTTGGCGATCGGGTTGCCCAGGATCAGGATGCGGGCGTGTTCGGTGCTGCGGGCCAGCACACCCGCGATCACCGGCGCCGCCGGGTCGAGGCAGGTCGCCGTCTGGTGGTGCTCGTTGATCATCACGTTCAGCCCCGCCTGGTCCGCCACCTCCCACTCCTTGAGGTAGCGGTCCCACAGCGCGGCCGCCTTCTCCGGGTCGATCACCCCGTTGGGCAACTGGACCCGGACGGACTCGTACGTGTCCTCGGGCGGCAGGTACGGGTACGCGGTTTCGCTGAAGTGCCAGAACTCCATGGGTCGCCTCCGAAAGTCGATGCGGGTCAGCGCGAGAATTCGCGGATCAGGCCGGCCAGTTCCGCGGGCCGTTCGACCTGGGGCCGGTGCCCGGCCCCGGCCAGCACTTCGAACCGCGCGCCCGGGATGGCTTCGGCGAACGACCGGCCGTAGCCGGGGCTGACGATGCGGTCCGACTCGCCCCAGACCACGAGGGCCGGCACGTCGATGCGGCGCAGCCACCGGCGCAGGCGGGGGTTGTGCAGGTAGGGCTCCCAGCCGTAGCAGGCCAGAGCTTCTTCGTTGCGGGCGATGCGCAACACCGTCTCGCGTTCGGCGCGGGTCAGGTCGCCCGGGCCGTGGGCGGGATCGTGGAACGTGCGCGCGTCGAGCTCTTCCCGGGTCAGGTGGAACACGTCGGCGATCTCGCGGTCCGTCGGGCCACCCGTCTTGATGCCCACGGGGTCGACCAGGACCAGTCTCGTCAGCCGCGCCGTGGAACGGATCGCGATCTCCGCGGCGACCCAGCCACCGAACTGGCAGCCGACGAGCGTGACGTCGTGCGCGTCGATCCGGTCCAGCCAGTCGAGGTAGACGTAGGCGAGGTCTTCGACGCTGTCCAGCCAGTCCGGCCGCGGGGACAGGTCGAACCCGGGGTGGCTGGGGGCGAGCACCGTGGCGGTTTCGGCGAGCCGGCCGATGAACTCGCGGTCGTCGCGCACGCCCTCGACCCCGTGCAGCAACAGCGTGGCCGGCCCGGAGCCGGTGGTGGAGACGTCGAGGACCACCCCGTCGGACACGGCGGTCCCGGTGGTCTCGTCGGTGAGTGTCAGCATGCGTGACTTCCTTTCGCCGCTTCGGTCGGAACCGGGGCTTGCAGACCGAGATCGCGGGCGATCCCGGTGCTGATCCACTGGTCGTTCGGGTCGAGCGTCTGGTGGGCGTCCGGGCCGGACTGGTGCGCGCGCAGCCGCCGGGCCGGCCCGACGGCCGCGCCCGGGCGCAGGTAGAGCACCGCGCCACAGCCGGCATCGGCGACGCGGCGCAAGGCTGCGGAAAGGCGGTCGGAGCAGCCGCACACGTGCGAGCCGAGCGCGTCCCCGAGCACGCACTCCACCTGCACGGCGACCGGCACGTCCTGGCGGTTCGCAGGCTCGCCCAGCACGAGGGCGAGGTGCTCGCCGCCCAGCGCGTCGCGGTAGCCGATGGCGCGGAACCGCGCCTGCGGCAGAGGCAGCACCGTCTCCACGACGCGCGTCACGCCTCGGTGCGCGCGGTCGTCGAGCACGTCGGCCACTTCGAGCACCGGGAGGTCGAGGCGCCCGGCTAACTCGGCCAGGTACGGCAGGCGCGCCGGCTCCCCGGCCTCGTCGAGGACCTCGCCGACGAGGACCACGAGCTCTCCGGCCCGGAGTGCGGCGAGGGCGGCCGCCACTCGCGTTCCCCGATCGGTCATCACCGCCTCCCAACGTCGTTGTGCAGGCGATGGTGCGCCGCGACCTGGGCGCCGGTCTGTGACTTGCGTCGGTGGGAGCGGTGACTGCGTTGTGCCGGCGGTGCGCACCCGAGCTCGGGGCCGAGGGGCCGCCAGATCGATTATGATCCGCAACGTGGACGAACGTCGGAAAAATGCATCACGAAAACCAGGTACGAAGACCACCAGGAGCAGGCGGTGAAGGCGCGCTCGCTGGTGTTCGACCTGTTCGGGGACTACCTGCGCTACCGGGGCGGAGAAGCCCGGTTGCGCGGCCTGATCTCCCTGCTCGCCTGCTTCGGCATCCCCGAAGCCACCGCTCGCGTGGCCGTGACCCGGCTGCGCAAAGAGGGCTGGCTGTCGGCCACCAAGCAGGGCCGGGAGACCGTGTTCGCGCTCACCGACACGGCCTGGCAGATGCTCGACGAGGGCCGCGAGCGCATCTTCCGGCGCAGCACCGGGCCGTGGGACGGGCAGTGGCACATGGTGATCTACCAGGTGCCGGAGACCGAACGGGCCCTTCGCGAGCGCCTGCGCAAGCAGCTGGCCTGGGTCGGCTTCGGACCGCTGTCCTCGTCGGTGTGGGTCAGCCCGCACGACCGGACCGGCCAGGTGCGCCAAGCGTTCGCGGAGGACCCGGCGGTGCAGCTCGACGTGTTCCACTCGCGATCCGAGGACATCGCCTCCGACCGGGCGATCGCGGCCCGGTGCTGGGACCTGGCCACGCTCGACGCCGACTACGCCGGCTTCCTGGACGACTACCGGCCGAGGCTGTCCACCTATCGCCGAGATCCACCCGAGGGGGCGGACGCGCTGGTGGAGCGCATGCGGCTGATCCACGACTACCGGCGCTTCCCGTTCCACGACCCGGACCTGCCGCCCGAGCTGCTGCCCGAAGGCTGGCGGGGCCGCCGGGCCCACGAGCTGTTCCTCGAAGCGCACGGGCTCCTGCGCGCCCCGGCCGAGGCCGCCGTGACCGACCTGGTGAACGGGTCGGCCAAGACACCTTGATTGGTGTCACTTTGCAGACGACCGTCTTCGATGTGTTGTACATTGGGCCCCGGTTCCCGTGAGGAAGGACGGCACCATGACGACCACGGACCCGCTGCCGGAGACCGCTCCGCAAGAGCAGGCCGAGCCCGACCGGCTGTACGCGGATTTCGCGGCCGCGCATCAGAATCCACTGTGGACACCGCACGAAGGGTTGCCGCCGCAGGGCAAGACGTTCGAGCGGAGCACGCCGGGCGGTGCCGAGCCCCCAGGGTACCCCACCGGGAACTCGGCGCTCACCGGCGAGCTCCGCACCACCTGCGTCGCGGGAGGCTGAGCCGTGCGCATCGCAGTCGTCGGCGGCGGGCCGGGCGGGCTGTTCTTCGCCACCCTGCTCCGGCGGGCCGACCCGGCCACCGAAGTCACCGTGTTCGAGCGCAACAAGCCGGACGACACGTTCGGCTTCGGGGTCGTGTTCTCCGATCGCACGCTCGCCGGGATCCACGAAGCGGATCCCGTGCTGCGCAAGGCACTGGCCGAGCACGGCACGCACTGGGACGACATCGAAGTCCGGCTCAAGGGCGAACGCCTGCGCTGCGGCGGCAACGGCATGGCGGCGATCGTGCGCAAAACCCTGCTGTCCCTGATGCAGCAACGCGCGGGGGAGGTCGGCGCCGACCTCAGGTTCGCCACCGAGGTCCGGCTGTCCGATCTGGACGGCTACGACCTCGTCGTCGCCGCGGACGGCACCGGCTCGCTGATCCGCGAAGGCCTGACCGCGGACCTGGGCGTCGAGGTCGACACCGCCACGGCGAAGTTCATCTGGTTCGGCACCGACCACGTCTTCGACAGCCTCACGTTCCTGCACGAACGCGGACCCCACGGCGTGTTCGCGGTGCACGCGTACCCGATCAGCGAGGACGTGTCCACGTTCATCGTGGAGACCGACGAGGAGTCCTGGCAGCGCGCCGGCCTCGACGAATTCGACGTGAGCCGGCCGCCGGGTGTCAGCGACCTGGCGTCCCGCGACTACCTGCAGACGCTGTTCGCAGAGCACCTCGACGGGCACCGCCTGCTGGTCAACAACTCCCGCTGGGGCAACTTCCGCACCCGGCGCAGCCGTACCTGGCACAGCCTCGATCCCCGGCCCGTGGCGCTGCTCGGCGACGCCGTGCACACCGCGCACTTCTCCGTGGGGTCGGGCACGAAGATGGCCATGGAGGACGCGGTGGCGCTGTCCGCTGCGCTCGCCGCGCACCCCGGTGACCTCGAAGCGGCCCTGACGGCCTACGAGGCGGCGGCCCAGCCGTCGGTGCGCCGGATCCAGGACTCGGCCCGGCCGAGCCTGGCGTGGTGGGAGCACTTCGGGAGCTACTACGAGCACTTCGAACCGTGGCAGTTCGCGTACCACTTCTTCACCCGCAGCATCAGCGACGCGCGGCTCGCCCGTCGTGCGCCGGAGTTGGCGGGCGCCTCGCACCGCGAATGGGTAACCCGGCACGGTGCCGAGCCGCTCGACACGCCGTTCGAGCACCGCGGCTGGACCAGTCCCACCCGCGCGGTCGCTGTCGTGACGCAGCACGAAGTCCCGGCCACCGTCCTGACCGGCGGCCGGCCGCTGGCCTTGACCGAGCGCGCACCCGACCGCGCCGACGGCGAACCCTGGGGCGCGCGGGTGGCCGCACCCGAGACCGAGCAGGGGCTGGCCGGGGCCCATCGGCTGCTGGCCGAGCTGGCGGACCACCACCCCGCCGTGGCTGCGGTGCACGGCGGCACCAGCCTCACGCGCTCGCTGCTGTGCGAGCGAGCGCGACTGCGGCACAGGCTGCCCGCGTTGCTGGTCGACCCCGCTCTCGACGCCGACCAAGCCGCCACCGCTGTGCTGTCCGGCCGCGCCGACCTCGTCGGGGTGCCGGTCGCGGTGCTCCGGGAGTGGGGAGTGCCGGCATGACCGGCCCGCTGGCGCCGCTGTTCCGGCCCACCCGGATCGCCGTGGTCGGCGCCTCTCGCAGTCCCGGCAAACTGGGCGCCGCGCTGGCCCGCTCGCTGGCCGGCTTCAGCGACGGCACCCGCAGCGTGGCACTCGTGAACGGCCGGGACGAAGCCATGTACGGCTCGATCGGCGCCGCCGCGGCGGACGAGCCGGTCGATCTGGCCGTGATCTGCGTGCCCGCCCCGGCCTGTCCGCAGGTGCTGGCCGAGGCCGCCACCGCCGGGGTGCGCGCCGCGGTCATCTGCGGCGGCGGGTTCGCCGAGGCCGGTGGCCGGGGTGTGCTGTTGCAGGACCGGCTGGCCGAAACGGTCGCCGCGGGCGGGATCCGGCTGCTCGGGCCCAACACGAGCGGCTTCTTCTCCCCCGGCACCGGGCTCACCGCCAGCTTCGTGCCCGGCGCCGTCTCGGTGCCGGCCGGTGGGGTCGGCGTGGTCGCGGCGAGCGGCGGGGTCAACCACGCGCTGGCCTTCCTGCTCACCGAAGCCGGGCACGGCGTGAGCCTCGGCGTCGGCTTGGGCAACAGCGTTGACGTGACCGCCGCCGACGTGCTCGACCACCTCGCCGACGACCGCGCGACCAAAGCGATCGCCCTGCACGTCGAATCGGTGGCCGACGGCCGTCGGCTGGTCGCGGCCGTGCGCCGGGCAGCCGCCGCGAAACCGGTCGTGGCGCTCGTGGTCGGGCGGCACGACGTAAGCGCTTTCGCGGCCTCGCACACCGGGGCCTTGGCGACGTCGTGGCGCACGACCAGGGCCGCGCTGGCCCAGGCGGGCGCGGTGCTGGTGGACGACGAACGGGAACTCGTGGACGCCGTCGGCGCGCTGGCTGTGCACCGGCTGCCGCCGCTGGCCGAGCCGGGCGCCGGGGTGCTGACCGCGCAGGCCGGTCCGGGCCTGCTGCTGCTCGACGAACTGCGCGGCCGGGGTGCCCCCGTGCGCGAGTTCTCCGCGGCCACGCAAGGGAAACTGGCCGAGCTCCTGCCGCCGCTCACGTTCCAGCGCAACCCCGTGGACACCGGACGGCCGGGCCCTGAGCTCGGCGCGATCCTGGCGGCGGTGACCGCGGACCCGGCCAGCGACGTCGTCGCCGGATACGCGTTGCACGAACCGGACGCAGTCGATCTCGTCGCCGCGATCGCGGGCTCGGGACCGAACGCGGTGCCGGTGGTGTTCGGTGTCGGCGGCGCGGGCGAAGCGGTGCTCGCGGCCCGCCGCGACCTGCTCGCCACCGGTGTCGCGGTGGCGCCGGACCCGCGCGGCGTGGCCACCGCGACCGCCGCGTTGCTCGCCGACGCCCGGGCCCGGCACCGCGTTTCGGTTCCGGCACACCGGGAAACGGCGGTCGTTCCCGCGCTGACCGCCGCGGCGTTCGACGAAGACGCGGCCAAGGACGTGCTGGGCCGGCTGGGGATCGCCACCCCGCCGCGGCGCGCGTGCGCCGATCGCGCCGCCGCCCACGCGGCGCTGGCCGAGCTCGGCGGGCCGGTGGCGGTCAAGCTGCTCGACGCCGCCACTTTGCACAAGACCGAAGTCGGCGGCGTGCACCTCGGGGTGCGCACCCCGGCAGAGCTCGACGCCGCGCTCGACGCGATCGGTGCGCGGCGCTACCTCGTCGAGCGGATGGCACCGTCCGGTGTGGACCTGGTCGTCGGCGCTCGCCGGGATCCGGTGTTCGGCCCGGTGGTCCTCCTCGGGCTCGGCGGGACGACGGCAGAGGCGCTCGCCGACGTGGCCATCCGCCTGGCGCCGTTGCCCGAACACGAAGCAGCCGGGATGAGCGCGGAACTCGCCGGCCACGCCGTGCTCGACGGCTGGCGCGGGGGCCCGGTGCTGGACCCCGCTCAGGCCGCGCGCGTCATCACCGCGCTCGGCGACCTCCTGGTCTCCGAACCCCGTCTCACCGAGATCGAGATCAACCCGCTCCGGCTCACCCCCGACGGCCTGATCGCTCTGGACGCCGTCATCATCACGCGAGAGGCCGACGATGCCCACTCCGACACGTGAGTACACCGTTGCTTGGCCCGAGGCCGAAGTCGCGCGCTTCGTGGCCGCCGGCTACTGGGCCGGGCAACCCCTCGGCACGCTGATTCAGGCCGCGGGCGCGGGGGCCGCACCTGCTCTCATCGACCCGGGGAACGACGTCCGGCTCAGCCACGGCGAGCTCGCGGAGCGTGCCGACGCCGCGGCCGCGCGGCTGCTCGACCTGGGCCTCGAGCCGGGCGACCGGATCGTCGTGCAGCTGGGCAACGAATGGGTGTTCGTGGTGCTGCTGCTGGCGTGCCTGCGTGCTGGGCTGGTGCCGGTGATGGCGCTGCCCGCCCACCGCCGCAGCGAACTGGCCTACCTCGCCGTGCACGGCGAGGCCTCCGCGATCGCGGTGCCGGACCGGCTCCGGGACTTCGACCACCAGGCGCTGGGCCACGAACTGGCGGCCGACGTCACCTCCGCCACCGGCGGCCCGTGGCACGTGCTGGTCTCCGGTGCCCAGGTCGCCGACGGCAGCGTGGACCTCCGCGCGCTGTGCGGACCGGCGGCCGATCCGGCCGCCGATCGGGCCCGGCTGGACGCGCTCGCCCCGGACAGTCGCGACGTGGCCGTGCTCCTGCTCTCGGGCGGCACCACCGGCCTGCCCAAGCTGATCGCCCGAACCCACGACGACTACGCGTACAACGCCCGCGCCAGCTCCGTCGTGGCCGGCGTCGACGCCGGGTCGGGCTATCTCGTCAGCCTGCCGGCCGGGCACAACTTCCCGTTGGCCTGTCCGGGAATCCTCGGCGCGCTGCTCGCCGGCGGACGGGTGGTGCTGCTGCCCTCACCCGAGCCGGACCGGGCGTTCGCGACGATCGCGGCCGAGCGGATCACGCACACCGCGGTCGTGCCCGCGGTCGCGAGCCGGTGGCTCGAGCACGCCGCCGAGCACGGGTCGGAGCAGCTGGCGTCGCTGCGCGTGCTGCAGGTCGGCGGCGCGCGGCTGGCCGACGAACTGGCCCGCCGCATCGGCCCGGTGCTCGGCACCACGCTGCAGCAGGTCTTCGGCATGGCCGAGGGCCTGCTCAACTACACCCGCCTCGACGACCCCGAGGACGTCGTCTGCGGCACGCAGGGCCGGCCGCTCTCCCCCGCCGACGAGGTGCGGCTGGTCGACGAGGCCGACCGGGACGTGCCCGAAGGACAGCCGGGCTCGCTGCTCACCCGCGGCCCCTACACCCCGCGCGGCTACTACCGGGCCGCCGAGCACAACGAGCGCTCGTTCACCGCCGACGGCTGGTACCGCAGCGGCGACATCTGCCGCCGGACACCGGGGGGTTACCTCATCGTCGAAGGCCGCGACAAGGACATGATCAACCGGGGCGGCGAGAAGATCTCCGCGGAAGAAGTGGAGAACCTCGTCTACCGCCTGCCGGGCGTCAGGCAGGTGGCCGCCGTGGCCATGCCGGATCCCGCCCTGGGCGAGCGCGTCTGCGTCTACGTGGTCGCCCAGCCGGGCGCGACGATCACGCTCGAGGAGATCCGCGCTTCGATGACGGCCGCCGGGATCGCCCGGTTCAAGGTCCCCGAACACCTCGTGCTCGTCGACCGGCTGGTCAGCACGAAGGTCGGGAAGATCGACAAGAAGGCCCTGCGCGCGGACATCGCCGACCGACTGGCGGCCGGCGAGCCGGAAGCGTCCAGGTGACCGGCCGGCACGACCTGACACCACGGTCCCCTGGGTCGAGGAGGACGCCACGCGGTTCATCGCCGCCCTCGACCGCATCAGCGACGACGAGCTGCGCGAACCCTCCTGCCGGCCCGGCTGAACGCGTGCCCACGTCGCGCGCAACGCCGAGGGACTGATCCGGCTGGCCGCGTGGGCCCGGACCAGCTCGGGAACGCCTGTGTACGCCGGCCAGGTCAGCGGAAGGCCGAGGCCGCGGGTCCACGATGGACAGTCGATTCAGGACCACTGTCGCGGGCACGAGAACGACGCGACAGCGGCAGCCGCGGTAACCGCGAATACCTGTCGCGCCACACGCTCGAGCACCACCGTGCGCGGTGATTCCGGGACCTTGACGAGGCCGGCAAGGGCGTGCGACGAGTGACAGACACGTCCTCGTCGCACGCCTGAACCGGCCCGGGAAGCACAGCCGCCTACGAGGCCGCCGGAACGTCTTCCGCCGTGCCGCCCTGCTGCCGGGCCATGGGTTCGTCATCACCGACGGGGACGCCGACTCGTGGCACCAGCGAAAGCGCGACCGCGCACAGCACCAGCACCGCCGCGCAGAAGACGAAGAACCACGTCGGCCCGACGGTCGCGCCGATGATCCACCCGCCGGCGAGCGGGCCGAAGATGGCGCCGACCCGGCCGAGGCCGTTGTTGAGGCCGAAGGCCGTCCCGCGCACTTCGGCGGGCACCCCGATGGCCACGACGTTGCCGATCATCGTGGTGGTCGACCCGGCTCCGGCGCCCAGGAGCGCGATCGACACCCACGCGAACCCCGGCGTGTGCGCCGCGAAGACGCACCCCGCCAAGCCGACGAGGCCGATCCCGGTCGAGAGGAGGCCGGCGGTGCGCGCGCTGCTCCGGTCGGCGAAAACACCGAGCGACAGCGAACCCAGGAGGGCGGAGACCGTCAGCAGCAGGCTGAACTGCAACGAAGAGGTCAGCGTGTAGCCCAAGTCCTTCATCGACGTCGTGAGCCAGGTCGACATACCGTTCCACACCAGCATGTTCGCCGTCGTCGCGAGGATGCAGGCGGTCAGCAGCCGCCGGTGCCGGGGTCGCAAGACCTGCGAAAGCCGGACCTTCCCGGGCCGGTTTCCCGGCGCTCGCACCGGCCGGGCCGGCAGGACGAGCGCGGTCGCGGCCAGCGCGACCAGCGAGATGCCGGCGCCGATCCAGAACAGCGCTCGCCAGCCGAGCGTCGGCAGCACCGGGATCGCGATCAGCGACGCCGCGGCCCCGCCGATGAGGATGCCGGAGCTGATCCACGTCAGGGCGAGGTTCATCCGCTGGGCCGGGGCAGCGGATCTGGCCGCGACGATCGCGGCGGGGATGTTCCCGCCGACGGCGAGGCCCAGGACGAAGCGGAACACGCCGAGCTGGACCGGCGAACCGGCAACGGCGCAAGCCGAAACGCCGAGGGCGAGGAACACCGTCATCGTCAGCAGGATTCGGCGAGGGCCGAACCGATCGACGAAGCGGCCGCTCACCACCGAGCCGATCAGCATTCCGAGGTAGGTGGCGCTCCCGATCAGGCCGGCCTCGGCTTTGGACAGGTCCCAGCTCGGTTCGACCAGGAGGCCGGGCAGGACGGCGCCGAAGACGACGATGTCGTAGCCCTCGGCGAAAATGGTCAACGCGGCAACGGCCGTGATCAGGTGCCAGCCGTGCAACTTCGTTGGTGCAGGCAAAGTGATACTCCTCGTGAAGTCGGAATCCGGCGGTCCAGGTGCATCCCCCCTTTGCCGTACCGGTGCGCCGGCAACGGCGCCGTACTCGGGTGTTCGGCTCCTTCCGCGTGAGCTGAGGCGGGCGGCTCGCCGAGGCGAGCCGGCCGGAACGGGTTCCGGACGAGAACGGATCTCAGACGTTCGTCCAGGAGTCGATGCGGAACCCGCTGCCGGCAGCACTGATCCGCGCACCCCGGCCGCCGGGGAAGTGGCCGCCGAAAACGGGCGCGGAGTGCTCCGCCGCCCAGCCGAGCAGCCGGATCCGGGACTCGGCGGCCGCAGCGGGGTCGGCGTCGAGCACGTTGCGTTGCCCGGGGTCGAGGATCTGCATGGGGTGGTGCACCAGGTCGCCCGCGAGCAGCGCGTGCTCACCGCCCGAGGAGATCGTGACGGCGGCGGCGCCCGGCGAGTGACCCGGCGCGGCGACGAGCCGGACGGCGTCGTCGATGACTTGCTCTTCGCCTTCCCACAGCTGCGTTTTCGCGTGTTCCGCGACGGGCGCGACGCTGTCGAGGAAGGCGGACACGAACCCGAGCGGGTCCGGGGCGTCGCCGCTCTTCGCCATTTCCGACAGCAGCTCGAAGTCGGGTTTGGGCAGCAGGTGGGTCGCGTTCGGGAACGTCGGACGCCACTCCCCGTTCTCGAGTGTGGTGTTCCAGCCGATGTGGTCGGGATGCAGGTGCGTGCACACCACCAGGTCGACGTCCTCCGGTCGCACCCCGAGCGCGGCGAGGTTGCCGAGGTACCCGGTGTCGAGGTCGGCGAACGGGGGCACCCCCGGTCGCGGTTTCCCGTTGCCGATCCCGGTGTCGACGAGGATGGTCCGGCCGCCGCTGCGCACGAGGAAACTCTGCGCGCACAACCACGCGTCCTCCGACTCCGCCGACCAGAAAACCGGTTCGAGCCAGTCCTTTTGGGCCTCCCACTCCAGCCGGTCGGAGTCCGGCAGGAGTTCCGGCCGGGTGAACAAGCGATCGCGCCACTCGTCGACCCGGTTGACTTCGACGTCCCCGAAAACGGTCTTGTCGGTCATGGGGATTCCTTCCCGATTTCGTGGTGGACGAGCGCGGGGGCAGCCGGTGCCCGTCCCGCGCTCGTCAGCCTTGGGGGTGGTCCACCTGGCCTGCGGCCAGTTCGTGAAGACGAGCCGGATCGAGCAGCCGCAACCCGGCGCTCGTCCGCTCGACCAGCCCCTGCTCGCGCAGGGTCCGCAGCGCGCGGGCGATGACTTCGCGCACCGACCCGATCGACTGCGCCAGCTCGTGCTGATCCGTGACGACCACGAGCCCGGCGTCGGTCCGCTCGGCGAGTTCGAGGAGGTGCCGGCAAACCCGTTGCAGCACCGGCTCGAAGATGTTGCCGCCCAGCACGTCGATGACCTCGTACGAGATCTGCGCCATCTGGCCGGCGAGGTGCCAGGCGACGCCGGCGTCCGCGGCAGCCAGTTCCCGCAGCAGAGCGCCGCTCATCATCGTGAGCTCGCAGTCGGTGACGGCGTAGGCCGTCCACGGGGTCGTGCCCGCGATCGCCGACGGCAGCCCGAGCAACTGGCCTTCGCCGGCGTAGCGGATGGTCGCCGTCCGGCCGTCCGCGGTCACGAGCTGCACCCGGGTGTGTCCGCTGTGGACCAGAGCGAACGTGGGACCGGCGTAGGCCTCACCGATGCTCTGCCCGGCCGGGATGTGCACCACCACCGACGACCCCAGCAACGAGTCGCGAACGGACACCGGTAGCGGAGCCAGCGGACTCGCCTGCCAGGCGCGGAGGCTGCGTTCTCTTTGCGCGGTCACGGGAACTCCTCGACGCTGTGCTGCGATCATCACGCGTCGGCCGTGACCCACAGGTGGTCGGTCGCGGCCGTCGAATGGCGCAGCGGTCGCGCGTTCACGTAAGTCTCGGACTCGTACCAGCGGTCGAACTCCGCCCGGCTGCCGAATTCGACGATGATGAGCCGCCCCGGGGACTTTCGTCCCTCGACCGTCTTGTTCTCGTCGCACAACGCCTTGATCGACGCATCGAACCCTTCGAGGCTGGCGATCGCGGCCTGGATGTAGGCCTGGTGTGCCTCAGGGTCGTGGACGTCGGTTCCGGCGAGCATGTAGACACTCATCGCGTTCCTCCTTGAACAAGACAAGAGCAGCACGTCGCCATGGAGCGAATCACGGTGGCCGCACCGGGGCAAAGCAGCGCGTAACTCAGGTCACGCGACCGTCCGACCGCGGTGGCGCAGCACGGATTCGGCGCACCGACGGGCCCGACGACCGCGGTGCGGATCGTCGGGCCCGGTGGCCGGTCGCGGGTCTTCACCCGGCCGAGTTCGAGCAGCCGGGGTGTCCGGAGTGGACTTTCCCTGCCTGAGCGGGGTCGGCGCTCGCCCTCCATCCCCGGCAGGCCGGGGCACTCGGCGCGCTACGACTCCGGCCGCAGCAGGGGGCGCAGGTCGTCCAGGCGGTCGAACAGGTGCCAGACGTACGAGGACGAGCCGTTCTCCCGGTGCGGGTGCAGGTCGGCCAGGGCCGGGTCGGTGCGGTAGCTGTCGAACGCCGCGCGCGACTCCCACTCGACGACGATCATGACCTTGCGGGGCTCGACGTCCCCGGTGATCGACTCCTGGAACCGGCCCAGCGCGACAACGCGACCACCGTGCGCGGCGACCTCCCTCGGGGATCGCCGGGAGTAAGCCAAGTACTCCTCCCGGTCGGCGATGTCGAAGAGGTTGAGCGCGTAGACCGGTCCTCCGTCGTGCGGCTGCGACATGCGTGCTCCTCAGTCGAATTCGTGGTGCACAGGCCGGGAAGCCCACCGCTCGAGCCAACGAATGCCCGGGTGCCGGTTCGCCCGCTTCCCCGCCTGTTCCTCGTCGTCACCGTAGACCTGCAGGCGATCTCTGCGGCTGCCCTCCAGTTCGGCGGGCCGCCGCAACACGTCAGTCCAGCGGGTGGGCCCCGATCATTCGGCCGTGCGGTAGCGGCGCTCCAGGAACGAGAGCACGTCCCGGACGAACCGCCGCGGGTGTTCGAGGTTGGGCAGGTGGCCGCACTCGTCGTACACGTGCAGTTCGGCGTCCGGGAGCCGGCCGGCGATCTCGTCGGCGTACCCGGGCTCACGCAGCGGGTCCTGTGCGCCGGCGATCACCAGGGCCGGGACGCGGAACCGTTCGTAGGCGATCGGATCCTTCCGGCCGAAGTGCTCGCCGCCGTGGTCGGGCGGGGCGGGCGCCGCGCCGGTCGCCGGCGGGCGCAGCCGCGCGGACGCCGCGCACTGCCACGCGCCGGGCTCGAGGCTCAGTTTGTGGCGCCAGGCCACGAATTCGGGGTCGTCGGTCAGCCGGCTCGAGTACGTGGCCGTCCGCAGGAGTTTCGCCATCCCGGCCTCGGTGAGGTCGTACTCCTGGATCGCGGAGCGGGCTTCGTTGAACGGGATGAACCCGCCACCGCTGGCCAGCACCGCGACGGCCGCCGGGAAGAGCGGCTCCTCGCCGGCGAGGTCTTCGGCGAGGTACGTCCCGCCCATCGAGTTCCCCACGAAGGCCGCGGATTCGATGCCCAGCGCACGCACCGCGGCCGCGAGGTGCCGCACGCGCCGGCCCTTGGGGTCCGCGAAGTCGATCACCTTGTCGGTCTTGCCGTAGCCCAGCCAGTCGGGGGCGAAGACGTGGTAGCCGGCGTCCGCCAGCCCGGGAATGGTCTCCGACCACGAGGCTTCGGCGCACGAGCCGTACTCCCCCGAGTGCAGCAGGACCACCGCGGGACCGGCCACCGGCCCGGCCTCGAGGTAGTGGGTGCGCATGCCGTCGACGGTGACGAATCGGCTCTCGGTCACAGCCACGTCGGTCTCCTCCTCATCCGCGGGCCCGTTCCGGACTCGTCGGAGCCGAGCCCGGAACGGGTGTCGTCGCCATGGTCGTCGCGGGCCGCCGAGCTGTCGGCGACCTGGCTCCGGCCGGGTTGTAACTGGAGGCACACAACCCCGGTGCGACCGCCGCAGGACCGAAGTCACTGCCCGGGAACCCGCGGCGGAACAAGATGTCGTGCGAGTCCCCCCAGCCCCGCGAAGAACGCAAGGAAAGAAGCCACATGTCGACGAATCCGACGCACACCCGGCGCTACGTTCTCGCCGCTCGGCCCGCCACCACGACCGGGCCGCTCGAGGACGGGGTGCTGCGCTTCGAGGACGATGCCCCCGTGGCCGCGCTCCACGACGGTCAGGTTCTGGTGAAGGTCGGGTGGCTCTCGCTGGACGTCGCGACCCGCGGCTGGATGAACGACGTGCGCAACTACTTGCCGCCGGCGCCACTCGGGGAGGCGATGCGCGCGCTCGGCGCGGGCGTCGTCACCGACTCGCAGCACCCGGGCTTCACCGCCGGCGACCGCGTGTCCGGGCTGCTGGGCTGGCAGGAGGACGCCGTGGTCGACGGCTCGGCGCTGCGCAAGATCCCGGACGGTGTGCCGCCGCAAGCCGCCCTCCACGTGCTCGGAATCTCCGGTCAGACGGCCTGGTTCGGCCTGCACGACATCGGGCGTCCCCACGCGGGTGAGACCGTCGTCGTGACCGCGGCGGCCGGCGCCGTCGGCTCGATCGCGGTGCAGCTCGCCGTGGCCGCGGGTGCCCGCGTGATCGGTGTCGCGGGCACCGCCGGAAAATGCGCGCAGGTGCGCGAACTCGGCGCGGCCGACTGCGTGAACTACCGCGAGCAGGACGTCGAGGCGACGATTGCGGAACTGGCCCCGGACCGGGTGGACGTGGTCTTCGACAACGTCGGCGGGGCGATCCTCGACGCGCTGCTGCCCCAGCTGGCGGTGAACGCTCGGGTGGTGCTGTGCGGCGCCGTGTCCCGCTACGCCGGCAGCGGCCCGGTGCCGCTGCGCAACTGGTTCCACTTGCTGCCGAACCGGGTCCGGATGGAGGGCTTCATCTACCTGGACCACCAGGACCGCTTCGACGTGGCCGAAGCCGACCTGCTGCCCCGGGTGCGGCGCGGCGAACTCCGCTGCCAGGAGCACGTCATCGACGGGCTGAAGGCCGCCCCCGACGGGATCCGGCTGCTGCTCACCGGCACCAACAACGGCAAGGTGCTGGTCAAGCTGGACCAGGACTGACCCGGTCAGCAGTCACTCGCGCGAGGTGTCCGCCATGCCTTCGAGGACCTCGGGCCGGACGATCAGCAATCCGCCCTTCGGCAACCGGCGCAACACCCCACGCTCGCGCAACGAGCGCAACGAGCGCGCGACCACTTCGCGAACCGACCCCACCGACCGCGCCAGCTCGTGCTGGTCGGCCACCACCACGAGGCCCTCCGGCTGCCGGACGGCCAGCTCCAGCAGGTGCCGGCTCACGCGCTGGTCGATCGTGCCGAACACGTTGGCACCCAGGGTGTCGATCACCTCGTAACACACCCGGGCCAGCTGCCGGGCCAGCGACCACGCCACCCGGGGGTCCGTCTGTCCGAAGCGGCGCAGCGTTTCCGGGTTGAGGAAGGTGATCCGGCAGTCGGTGATCGCGTAGCCCAGCCACGGTGAGCCGTTGGCGATCGCCGACGTCAGCCCGAGCACTTGCCCCGTGCCCGCGTACCGGACGGTGGCGGTCCGCCCGTCCGGCCCCTCGAGCACCACGCGGGTGAGTCCGGAGTGGATCAACGCGAGCGTGGGCCGGCCGGTCTCCCCGATGAGGTTCCCGGCCGGGACCGTGACGACGAAGGCCTCGGCGAGCATCGCCGTGCGGACCTCGTCGGGCAGCTCTGCCAAGTGGCTGTGGCGCCACGCCTCGAGTGAGCCGCCGAGGGCCCCGCCCTGGTGCACCGCGTGCATCCCGGCACCTCCCGGCAAGTCGGTTCCTCGTGGTGGCCGCGTCGTTCCGACCGACTCTACCTGCCGTTCCGACTGCGGAAAACGCCACGATTGACAGTCAGTCCTGTTGAGCAACTAAACTGGTCGAATCGCTGCGAGCCCGTCGATTCGCGAAGGGAGCCCGACGCCGATGACCGACGCACGCCCCCACGGGAGCCGTTCGGGGATCCTCGTGGAAGCCGAAGGTTTCGCCGACCACGGCGGCTGGACGATGGATTCCCAGTTCGAGTCCGAGATGGGTTCTCCGTACCTGCTCGCCCACGGTCTCGGCCGCCCGGTTGCCGACGCGACGACGACCATCACCGTTCCCGAGACCGGCCGGTACCACGTGTGGGTCCGCACGAAGGACTGGGTGCCCGAGCACCACCCGGGGCGCTTCTCCCTCACCGTGCACGGAACCCGGCTGGCCGCCGAATTCGGGACGCACGGCCGGGACTGGTCCTGGCAGCCCGGCGGCACCGTCCCGCTCAGCCGTGGCGAGGTGCGGCTGGCGCTGCACGACCTGACCGGCTTCGACGGGCGCTGCGACGCGATCTTCCTGAGCCTGACCAGCGAACCACCACCCGACGAGGCTCCTCGCCCGTGGCGCAAGCAGCTCCTCGGGCTCCCGCCGGAACCGGGTGACGGCGGTGAGTTCGACGTCGTCGTGGTCGGCGGCGGAGTCACGGGGTGCGCCGCGGCGCTCGCGGCCGCACGGCTGGGCTGCCGGGTCGCACTCCTCCAGGACCGGCCTCTGCTGGGCGGCAACGCCAGCAAGGAAATCGGCCTCACTCCGCAGGGCAAGTCGGCACCGTTGATCGCCGAACTCGTCGAGCGCTCCGACGACGGCGACCTGCACGCCGCCAAAGTGTTCGAGGCCGAGCCGAACGTCTCGCTGTTCCTGGAGCACCGGGTGTTCGACGCGAGCTCCGACGGATCACGCATCGCCTCGGTCGACGCGCGGGAAGCACGAACCGGCGCCGAGTTCCGTTACCGGGCACCGGTGTTCATCGACTGCACCGGCACCGCGATCCTCGGCCTCCTGACCGGAGCCCGAACCCTCTTCGGCCAGGAGGCCCGCAGCGAATTCGGCGAGCCGCTCGCTCCGCGGAAGCGGGTCGAGTCCCACCACGGCAACACGCTGTTCTTCCGCACCCACCTGGCCGGCGCCCCGGTCGACTTCCCCGATGTGCCGTGGGCGCGCCACGTCGCGAAGGACTTCGCCAAGCTCACGGGACAGGTCGCGAAGCCCGGAGTCGACAACGTCCCCGGCCCCATCGCCGGAAACGGCGTCAAAGCGCAGTTCGCCAGGACAGCCGAAAAGGGTGCGCCGTACCGGAAAACCGTCGGCAAGCTCATGCGCAAGCTCCCGGAACGGCTTCGCGCGCGGCTGACGATGGGCCGGTTCCCCGGTACCCACTTCTGGGAGTACGGCCAGTCGCTCGATCTCTACACCAGCGGCGAGCACGTCCGCGATCACCTGCTCCGCGCCCTGTACGGCACGCTCGCCAACATCAAGCGCCGAGAGCCGGTGACCTACGCCAACCTGGAATTCGACTGGGTCGCCCACGTCACCGCCAAGGGCGAATACCGCCGCTACCTCGGCGACTACCTCCTCACCGAAAACGACATCCGCGACCACACGCCCTTCGACGACGGCGTCGCGCTGAACTCGGGCGCGTTCTGCCTGCACCACGCGGGTCACCGCAAGTACGATTTCCGGCTCAAGAACTGGACCTGGGACACCCGCGACGGGCTGCCCTACCGAGTCCCGTTCCGGTGCCTGTACTCCGCCGACGTGTCCAACCTGATGATGGCGGGCAAGCACATCAGCGTCACCCACGTCGCGGGCGGCTCGACCAAGTTCATGGCCAACGGCGGCCGGCACGCGATCGCCACCGCGGCCGCCGCCTTCCTCTGCACCAAACACGGCACCACACCTCGTGGTGTCTACGAGGCGCACCTGCCGGAGCTGTTCGAAGTGGTGGGCCGGCTGACCGGTGACGAGCACCCGCCCGGTGAGGACGACCTCGCCCCCTAGGCGGATGACCAGGCCGGCGCTCGAACCTCGACTCCGTAACGAAACTGGGCGAAATCGCGCTGTAGCACTGTGCGCAAACTTCTCGTGATCTTGAGCGCTCTGGTCCTCCTCGCCGGCTGCGGCAGCCGGCAGTCGGCGCCGGTAGCGCCCGCGGCTTCGGCGCCGCCGCGGAACGTCTTCGTGGAATCGGCGGAGCGGACCCTCGTCGCGGCGCTGCTGCATCAGATCGACCCCAGGCTGATCGCGCACCTGGATCGCGCGATCGACGGTGTGGAGAACCTGTGCGAGGACCTCGCTCAGGGCAAGGACCACGCGACCGTGGTCAAGAACGCGACCTCGCGCTTCGACGACGGCGACGCGTCGGTCGGCCAGGCGACGGCCGAGAAGATCGTCGCGACGATCGAGCCGAGCAGCATCTGCGAAGTCGCAGAACACCCCAGGCCCGCAGTCACCATCACGGTGCAAGCGAGGCCCTGACCTCCAGCCCGATCGGGCCCGCGCGCAGAGAGTCGGCCACAGATCTCTAGACGACCGGTCTAATCGCCTGCTACGGTGACACCATGCCAGCCCCCAAGGTGGAAACGCGCCAAAGCATCCTCGACGCCGCACGGCGGATCGTCCTGGCCAAGGGTTACGCCGCGGTCGGCATCAACGAGGTGCTGACCGCTGCCGGCGTGCCGAAGGGGTCGTTCTACCACTGGTTCGAGTCGAAGGACGCCTTCGGCGAGGCCATGATGAAGAGCTACTTCGACGACTACTTCGCAACCATGGACGGCATCGTCGCCCGTGCGGAGAAGAGCTCGGCCGAGCACTTGATGCAGTACTGGCAGTACTTCTACGACACGCAAGCCGCGGACGACTGCCAGGGTGGGTGCCTGGTCGTCAAGCTGGGTGCGGAGATCGCCGACCTGTCGGAAGCGATGCGGGTCACGACGAAGTCGGGGACCGCGGCGATCGTCGACCGGCTGGAGCGGATGATCGCCGATGGCGTCGCGGACGGGTCGGTGTCCATCGACGACACCCCCCGCGCGACGGCCGAGAGCCTGTACGACCTGTGGCTCGGGGCCAGCATGATCGCGAAGATCCACGGCAACCCGGGCCAGCTCGACCGCGCCATGGCGGTCACGCGCCAGGTCCTTCACGTCTGACCGACCAGACTCTGCCTGCGGGGTACCGGGTCCCGCAGTGCTGCCCGTTACTAGTAGACCGGTCTAAGAGAGGAACAGCCATGTCCACCGACCTCATCCGCTCCGACGCGACCGAACTCGCGGAGCTGATCCGCACCAAGAAGGTGTCCTCCGTCGAGGTGGTGCAGGCGCACCTCGACCGCATCGAGGCCGTCAACCCGAAGGTGAACGCCATCGTCTCGGTCGCCGAAGGCGCCTTGGAGGCGGCGAAAGCGGCGGACGAAGAGCTGGCGTCGGGCGTGGAGGTGGGGCCGCTGCACGGGGTGCCCTTCACCGTCAAGGATTCGTTCGACACCGCCGGCGTGCTCACCCAGCGCGGTTCGCCGATCTTCGCGGGCCGCGTCCCGGACACGGACGCCACGGCGGTGGCGCGCATGAAGCGCGCCGGCGGGGTCCTCCTCGCGAAGACCAACCTCCCGGAGTTCTCGTACGCGGTCGATTCCGACAACGCCCTGACGGGCGAGACGAACAACCCGTGGGATCTCAGCCGCACGGCCGGCGGTTCGAGCGGCGGCGAGTCCGGCGCGATCGCGGCGGGCATGTCGCCGATCGGTCTCGGCAGCGACCTGGCCATCTCGGTGCGCGGGCCGGCCGCCAACACCGGGATCGTGGCCCTGAAGCCGACGCACGGGCGCATTCCGATGACGGGGATCTGGCCGCGCGAGCCGCGCCGTGACTGGCACGCCGGCCCCATGGCCCGCACCATCCGCGACCTCGCGCTGGCGTACTCGTTCCTGTCCGGTCCCGACGGTGCCGACGGCTTCTCCTCGACCGTTCCGGCGGCGTTCGACGCCGGTTCGGGCTTCTCGCCGGAGCGGACCGTTCGCGTCGGCTGGCTGGTCAACTCCGGACTCGGCCCGGTCGACCCGGAGGTCGCGGCAACCGTGGCGGCGGCGGCCGAAGCGCTGCGCGGTGCGGGGGTGCACGTCGAGGCCGTGAGCATCCCGGCTCTCGAGCGGGACACCCCGCTCGAGTTGTTCACCCTGCAGCACGTCATGGAGGTGAAGCCGTCCTACGCGGAGGCCACCGCGGGCCACACCGACCAGATGTACACCGCGTCCAAGTTCATGCGCGACGCACCCGGGACGTCCATTGAGGACTACGTGCTGGCCGAGCAGGGTGTCGAGCGGCTGCGGGACGGCTTCGCGGCGTACTTCCAGCAGTACGACGCGCTGCTGCTCCCGGTGACCACGGTTCCCGCGCACAAGCACGGGACCACGAAACTCACCTTGGACGGCAAGACGCTCAGCATCTTCCACGTGATGTCGACGACCGTGCCGTTCAACCTCACCGGGCTCCCGGCCCTGTCCCTGCGGTTCGGCACGTCCGGCGACGGCCTGCCGATCGGTGTGCAGCTGGCGGCCGGCTGGCACGCCGAGTCGACGATCCTGCACCTCGCCTCGCTGCTGGAAACGCTGAGCCCGGTCCGCGGCCTGCACCCCGCCCTCTGACGCGCCGGGTGCCCCGAGGGGACCCTCGGGGCGCCCGGGCCGACCCACATCCCGTGCAGCTCAGCTCCAGCGTCCACTGTGGTTCGTTGATGCGCGTCGCGCTGCAGCTCCGTCGCCTTGGGCCGGTCAGGCGGCCAGGACCCGATTCTGGTGCACCCGCAGGTTGATGGTCGCGAGCTTCAGCAGCGGGGTTTCGACGCCGAGCTTCTCGCCGCGCAGCACGAGGTCGGCGAAGACGTGTTCGACCTCGGTGGGCAGGCCGCGGGAGAGGTCCCGGTAGAAGGAGGGAGCGAAGGCCGAGTCGTGCGCGGTGAGCAGGCCCCTGGTGGTCGCGAACTCCTGGCCGGTCATCGGGTGGCCGGCCGCGGCGGACACGGCCGCCGCTTCCGACACGACCTCCGTCGCGAAGTCCGCTCCCCCGGGGACGGCGGCGATTTCGCCGATATTGCCGTGCAGCAGGGTGGTAATCGCACCGGCCGAGGCGATGAACACCCACTTGTGCCACATCTCCGTGACGATCCGGTCGGACGTCGCGAACGGGAAGCCGGCGGACCCGAAGTCGCGCGCGAGCGCGGCCAGCCGGGGCGTCTGCTGGCCGGATTGCTCACCGATGACCATGTCCGCGAGCGGCGCGAGCTGGCGGATGTCGCCGTTCTCGTCGACGAACGTGACGACCTTGACCACCCCGCCCAGCACCGCACCGGAGCCGAATCGGTCGTTGAGGACATCGAGGTGGGCCATGCCGTTCAGGAAGGGGATGATTCCCGGTTCCGGTCCCACGGCCGGGGCGAAATCCTCGATCGCGGCGGGCAGCGCGGCTGCCTTGACCGACAGCAAGATCGCGTCGTACGCGCCGGAGAGCTCCCCCGCGACGAGGAGCTCGGGGTGCAGCACCTCCGTACGCTCCGCGCTCACGATGCGCAGGCCGCGCTCACGCAGCACCTCACGACGTCGTGGCCGAACCAGAAACGCCACGTCGTTGCCTGCCTGCAAGAGTCGCGCACCGAAGTAGGCACCCGTCGCCCCCGCGCCGACGACCAAGAGTCGAGCCATAGCTGAAACCTCCCGGAATCCCACGTGCGGCATCACAGGCAGCACCTGTCCCAGCGTAGCTCAGCTGACTTTTAAAACACAAGCCAGAAGGGTTCCCACCCGAAATCACCCGTGGGGTGCGCAGTTGGTACGCGCGGACAATCCGGACGGTCCATTCAGGACCTTCCGGGTAGGCGGAACGAGAAGTACTCGCCCATCGACACCACCCGCCACTGCTCCACAGCCGCGCCATCGACGTCGACACCTCGTGCAGCTACTGTTCGTTCCACCACGCCTTGAGGTCTCCGGCGGCTTTGCGCCCCTGCTGTCTGCCTGCTTCCGTTGCTGCGTCGATGAAACGTGAGTCGAGCAAATCGGCGGGCTTCTGGTAGTAGGGGTCGGAGACGAGGACCCGCACGTCGTAGCCGTGCTGGGTGAGGATGGAGTTCTCGCGTGCGATGTCGTCCGCGGGCCGGCAGGCCACGATCAGGACCTTGCCCCCGCTGGGGAGCAGGTCACCGTGTCCGTTGGCTGCGTTGAGGATCAGGTCGGCGTTGGTGGCGGAGCGGACTCCGCCGTCGACCCAGACGGCGCCGGCGGCGTCGACGGCCGGCGCGACGCCCGGAGCCGCGGTGGAGCACGCGATGCCGACGGCTACCGGGATTTCGTCGTCGGCCGACCAGGTGTGTGCTTCGCCGGTTTTGACGTTCACGCTCGCCATCGCCAGGTTGCGCGGCCACGAGCCCTCGGGTGATCCGAGTTTCCACAGTGCTTCGGCTTCCGCGGTCGACAGTGGCGGCTCCGCTTCGACCGCGGCCTGGGCGATCGCCACCATCGAAGGCGCGCCGGCCTCGGACTTCTTGGCCAGCAGGCGCGTAAGCTTGTCGCGGTCGCTGCGGCCGTTCGTGGCGCGATCGGCGTGCCAGGCCGCCCGTTCGCGCATCCGGTCGGGCAGCGCAGCGAGGCCGTGCGGACGCATCGTCAGCCAAGCGCCGACGATCGCTCCCGCCGACGTGCCCACCACGACATCACAGTCGGCAGCCGAGAGCCCAGCCGTGCCGAGTTCGAGAAGCACCATCGCTTCCCACGACGCGCCGACGGGTCCCCCGCCACCCAAGACCAGTGCCTTCGCCGGAGCAGGACCCCGTTGTCGAATATCGTTCATCCGAGAATGGCCTTTCATCGTTGCCCGGTGTTGATTCTCGAACGCGGCGCTCACCGAAGCGGCCCGTGACGCGCGGACGGCACGGAGAGGTCGGGCCGGCGGGTCACCAGTTGATGTCGAAGGGGAAAAAGACCTCGTCCTCGGGTGCGGCCTTGCGGGCGGCCAGGATCTTGACCGCGGTCGCACCGGCCGGCACGCGCAGCGGCGGGTTCTGCTGCTCGATCGTAACGGCTACGACCGTCGCAACTTCTTCCGGTGTCACGACCTCGCCGCGGGTTTTGACCAACTCGTCGAACAGCGGGCCGTACGGGTCGTCGTCCGCGCGGTACACCTTTGCCTTCGCGCCACCGTTCGTGGCCACCACGCCCGGTTCGATGACGCTGACCTTCACACCGAAGTGCCCGGTTTCGATGGCGAGCACTTCGGCCATGGCTTCCACCGCCCATTTGCTCATCCCGTACGGGCCGATGATCGGCAACACCATTCGGCCCTGGATGCTGGACACGAACACCAGGTGGCCGGACCCGCGTTCGCGCATGCCGGGCAGGGCGGCCTGGACGACCCGCAGCGCGCCCAGCGTGTTCAGGTCGAACAAGCGGCCGACCTCGGAGACGGGAACGCTCTCCAGGGGAGCGCGCATGGTCTCGCCGGCGTTGTTGATCACGACGTCGATCTCGCCGGCAGCGGCGACCGCGGCGTCCACACTGGACTGATCGGTGACGTCCAGCCGCAGCCGCTCGGCGACGGGCAGGTCGGCCAGGCTGTCCGGATTGCGGGCGGTGCCGATGACCCGGTGCCCGCGCCGGGCGAGCTCCAGCGCCATGGTCCGGCCGATGCCCTGCGAGGCGCCGGTGATGAGGATTGAAGCCATCTTTGAAATCTCCTGCCTGCCGAGTTGCCGGGAACGAGTGAGGACACGTCGCGGCGAGACGATGACCGTCCGGCCAAGGTCCTCGCACGAGGTGCGTGAGTCCAATGCGGACTGGCGGCCAACCCCCGCAACGGACGGCGACGTGGCCCGCCCGCCGTGACCGAGACTAACATCTATCTATGTCGAGCGACATAATTTTCGGCCATAGTTGGAGTGATTCACCTGACTCGCGTGTCAGTCGCGGACCGCAGCGAAGGCCTGAGCGCGCCCGACCAGGGTGTCGCGGACCGCGTCGAACGGCTCGGGGCTGCGCAGGGCGCGCGAGGTCACCATCGCTCCCTCGACACCCGCCACCGTCGCGTGCGCGAGCTCGCGGGCGTCGGCGGTGTCGGCGCCGAGCACCACGAATTGGAGCGCCAGGGTCTCGACCATCAGGACGAACGCGCGCCGGCTGGCGGCGCCGAGTTCCTCGGAAGCCCCGCCGACCTCGAGGACCAGCGGCGCGATGGTGCAACCACGTCCGTAGTCGCTGGCCAGCATGCCTTCACGGGCTCGCTCGACGTAGGCCCGGACCAAGCCCTCGGGCGAGGCAGCCTCTCCGGCGAGCTGGGTGATCAGGTCGACCTGCTCGCGGGTGTGCACCTCAGCCGCTTCGGCGGCCATCTGAACCTTGCCCTGCGGGAAGTGGTAGTAGACCGACCCGCGGGGCGAGGCGCTGCGCTCGACCACGTCGGACAGCGCCATGGAGTGGTACCCGTGTTCGCGGATGAGCTGGCGGGCGGCCCCGACCATGCGCTTCTTGGTGTCTGAACGTCGAGCCATGGGCTGAGTGTACCGCCGTTGCATGTATGACGAACGACATATAGGGTCGCGCAGCGTGGTATGTCGAGCGAAATAATCGGTGGGCGCCGATCCGAGCGATCACGGGCGCGACAGCCGACGGAAGGTCCCGTCGCGCCGCACCCGCCTCGCCCAATCCGAGTAGTCCCCTTTTCCCGAGGAGTCTCACCATGAGCCGTAACGTCCGCTTCCACGAGATCGGTGGTCCCGAAGTCCTGAAGCTCGAGGACGTTCCCGAGCCGGCGCCGGCTGCCGGTGAGGTCCTGATCCACGCCCGTGCCTGGGGGCTCAACCGAGCGGACTCCCTGTTTCGCCAAGGACAGTACGGTGTTGCCCCGGTCCTCCCCTCCGGGCTGGGGTTCGAGGTTGCCGGGCTCGTCGCGGCGGTCGGCGACGGCGTCAGCGAATTCCACGTCGGCCAAGCCGTCAGCGTGGTGCCGGGCTTCGACCTGCTCGCGTACCCGATGCACGGCGAAGCGGTTCTGGCGCCCGCGCACGCCGTCGTGGCCCATCCCGATCAGCTTTCCTTCGAGCAGGCGGCCGCGACGTGGATGCAATACATCACCGCCTACGGCGGGCTCGTGGACATCGCGAACACGCAACCCGGGGACACCGTGGTGATCTCGGCCGCGTCCAGCAGCGTCGGCCTTGCGGCCGTTCAGATCGCCGGCCGAGTCGGCGCGAAAGCCGTGGCACTCACGCGTACGAGCGCAAAGCGGCGACAACTTCTGGACGCCGGCGCCGGCGCGGTGATCGCCACCACCGAGGAAGACGTCGTCGCCCGCATTCGCGAGCTGACCGACGAGCGAGGCGCGAGGGTCATCTTCGACCCGGTCGGCGGCGCCACCCTCGCCACCTTGATCGAGGCCGCTGCCCCGGGCGCGACGCTCGTCGTCTACGGCGTACTCGACTTCACCCCGGCAACCGTGAACGTGATGGAGCTGCTGCTCAAGCGGCTCACCATCCGCGGGTTCGGCGTTGCGGAACTCGCGGCGGACAGCCGGCGTTTGACGGCGGCGGTCGACTTCGTCCGAACGGGCGTTGCCGCCGGCGACCTCATTCCCGTCATCGACAAGGTGTTCCCGCTGGAGGATTTCGCCGAGGCGCACCGCCACCTGGAGCGCAACGACCAGGTCGGCAAGATCGTGGTCGCCCTCTCCCCCAAGGAATAGAGGCCGCCTCGAAAACGTCACGGCTTCACCCCACGACGCCCTCCGCCGTCGAGGTCCGGGCTCGCACGGTCACGGTGCGGGTCTCGAGGCGCGGAGCACGTCGGCGACTCAGCGCGCGAGCAGGCGGTGAACCGAGCCGCTGCTGCTCGGCACCCACGCGGCGGGAAGGGCCGCAGCCAAGGCCTGCTGCGCGCGCCAGCCGGTGCAGTGGCCGGGCGCGAGCAACGTCGGCGACAGTTCGGCCAGGGCAGCCACAGTCGGGTCGATGATCGGCTCGAACGCGCGGCCGCCCAGGTGCAGGCCACCGACCAGCGCGTGCAATCGGTCGACTTCGGTGAGGCGTTGAGCCTGCTTCACGATGTTGACCACTCCGGCGTGGCCGCAGCCCGTCAGAACGACCAGGCCCTTGCCCCGCAGGTTGACGACGAGGGCCTGATCATCGACCACCAACGGATCGTGTCGCCATTCGCCGTCGAGCCACGCCTGGTGGGACGGTGGCATCCCCTTCTCGAACTCCGTCGACCGGACAACCTCGCCCGTGATCAGCACGCAGCCGTCGGCCAGCAGCGACGGCTCGCGTCGCTCGATCACGTCGAAACCCCGCTCGGCCAGCGCTTCCTTGCTCAACGTCGGCAGTTCGAAGACGTCCCGTCCCGGGACAGCCATCCGGCGCTTGGTCCAGACCCCGGGGTGTGCCAAAACGGGCAGCCGATCACGGCGGAGGCGATCGATGAGCCCGGCCAGGCCTCCCGTGTGGTCGAAGTGGCCGTGGCTGAGCACCACGCCCTCAACCGTGTCCAGGTCGACGCCGAGCCGGTCGGCGTTGGTGACCATCGCCGAGGGAGAGAGCCCCGTGTCGAACAGCAGGGTGGTCTCCCGAGCGCCGCGTCGTACGGTGACCAGCGAAGAAAACCCGTGCTCGCCCAGCAAACCGACCTCGGTGCGGCCGCCTTCGAACTGCGGGCTGGGCCGGCTGGCCCGCCCGAACGTTTCGCGGGTGGTGAAGGGGCCGTCTTCCAGCAGGCCGTCGTAGACGTTGTCCACGAGCGTGGTGATGCGGATTTCCTCGACCGGTGTCAGCGCGACCGGGTCCACCACGGCACTCGTCCCGGTCATGCCGGGTCGAGCGCATGACCGTGGCCCGCGTCCGGGTCGTTGTACAGCTTCATGGCCAGGAGCCCGTGAGCGACTGCGCCGCCGCCCCGAACGGCGCCGGCGATCAGCACGGCCTCCGCGAGTTCCCCGGAGGTCGTGCCTTGCTCACGCGCCGCCGACGTGTGCACGTCGATGCAGTAGGCGCATTGCGTGGTCAGAGCGACGGCGATCGCGATCAGCTCGCGGTACCGACGAGGAATTTCGCCATCCTCTCGCGAAACCACGTCCTGGTAATCCATGAACTTCTTGTACTCGGCGGGCGCGGATTTCTTCAGCGCCGCCAGGTATTTCATGTCTGAGGAGTCGTGATACTGCATGCCTCAAGGGAATCCCCTGCGACCTCTCCCGGTCAAAGACCAATTCGCCCGACGAGGCCGGGTACTTGATATAATGACTGGTCATGGACCTGAGGCAGCTGCGCTACTTCGTCGCGGTCGGGGAAGAGCTCAGTTTCTCGCGCGCCGCCGCACGACTGCAGATGTCGCAGCCTCCCCTCAGCCAGCGGATCCAAGAGCTCGAACGGGAACTCGGCTGCTCGCTGCTGGACCGATCGGTGCGCCCGATTCAGCTCACGGATTCCGGACGCATTCTGTTGGACGAGGCTCGAGATATCCTGAACCGGGTGGAACGAGCCCAAGTGCGTACCCGTTCGGCGGGACGGAGCCGAACACTGACGATCGGCGTCGTATCGGAAGCGGTCGCCGGATTCGTCGCCGGTCTCAGTTCTCAGCTCCGAGACGTGCTGGGTGCGCGGTACCCCGAATTGTCCCTTCGCGTCCGGGTGCAGGGAATCACCACTCCGGCTGCGGGGTTGCCGACGGGACAGTCGGACATCGCCATCACCCGGCTGCCGTTCGACACCCGAGGCATCGCCACCTGCTCGTTGGGCGACGAACCGCTGGTCGCGGTGCTCCGGTCGGACGATCGGCTGGCAGAGCGCGCGGAGGTCGCATCCGGTGAGCTCCGCACGCACTCGTGGTGCCAGCTCCCGCCTGACACCGATCCGCTGTGGCGCGAATACTGGCTCGGCAACCCCGGCTCGTCGGGCCACGGGGGTGAACACCGGATCGGGCCGGTGGTCCGCTCGCTCTCCGAGTACATCCAGTGCGTAGCGTGGGAAGGTGCGGTCGCGGTGCTTCCCACCAGCGTCGCGCGGCTTTATCCGGCAGCCGGGGTGAGCTACGTGCCGCTGGCCGAGCAGCCCGAGAACCACCTTGTCCTGGCGTGGCCGTCCGACCGGGCCGACAAGGTGGTCCTCGACGTGGCGGAGGCCATCGCCTCCGCCGCCGCAAGCCACGGTTCGCTCTTCTTCGAACCGCTGTGCCACCGCGGTTGATCGAACCCACCTGGAGCACCCCGTGCCCCGGGTGTGGTCGCTAAACGTCGGCGACGGTGCGGAAGCCCGTGTTGCCGCTGGAGCTGTCCGGGGTGTTGCCCGTGCGGGCGGCCACCCGGTAGCGGTTGCAGTAGGACTCGTGGCACAGGTACGAACCGCCCCGCATCGACCGGTTCCCGGGGTCGAACGAGTCCGCGCACCACTCCCACACGTTGCCCGACACGTTGTACAAACCGAACCCGTTGGGCTGAAACGCATCCACCGGCGCCGTACCGACGTAGCCGTCCTCTTCCGTGTTGCGCACGGGAAAGCGGCCCTGCCAGATGTTGCACCGGTGCTCCCCACCCGGGGTCAGCTCATCACCCCACGGATACCGCGCCTGATCCAAACCACCACGCGCGGCGTACTCCCATTCGGCTTCGCTGGGCAGCCGCCGCCCGGCCCACCGGCAGTAGGCCACGGCGTCGTTCCAGGACACGTGCACCACGGGGTGGTCCAGCCGGGCGTCGACGTCGCTGCCCGGGCCCTCCGGCGCCCGCCATGACGCGCCGGTGACACCGATCCACCACGGGGTCTGCTGCGGCCGCGGCGCACCCTTGCGCAACGCCGCCGGCACGAACTTCGCGAACACATACGTCCAGCCGAACTCCTCGGCCTCCGTGCGATACCCGGTCGCTTCCACGAACTCCGCGAACTTCGCGTTCGTCACCGCGAACGCGTCGATCGCGAACGACGCCACGGTAACCTCGCGCACCGGACCCTCACGGTCATCGGGAAACCCGTCCGCGTCGTCGGTGCCCATTCGGAACGTGCCACCCGGCAACACGAGCAGACCATCGGCATTGGTCGCCGGACCGAGCGCAACCTCACCCGAGGACCCGGACGACCGGGACGGTGGACAACAGTGGGACACGAGCACCTCCTACTCGCACACTAACCGCAGGGTCACCAGCAGCGCCGTGACGCACGCCGCACCGGCCGAAACCTGAAGGGGCCACCGCCGAGCGCCCGGGCGCCGCCCGGTCAGCCACGCGACGACGACCACCACGACCGCGCCCACACCGGCCGCCAGATCCAGCACGGAACCGGCCACAAACCCGGTGCGCAGCAGCAACGCGGCCACGACCGCCGCCGACAGGCCCGTGCGCTGCCACGCCAGCGCGGTGCGTTCGGGCTGCAACCCGCGATCGCTCACCGCACCACCACGACGAACACCACCACCAGGCCCGTCAGCGCCGCGACCACGCCGACCACCGCGGGCAGCCAATCCATCGGCAACGGCCGGCGGTGCCGCATCGCGCGCTGCACGCTCGCCCACCGCCGGTAGGCCAGCCCGGCCAGCACGGTCCCGGCCACCGCGAGCAACACCGCCAGCCCCGTGCGCACCCCGGCGATCGCGAACGGCGGCACCATCTGGGTCAGCGCGACGGCCCCGGCGACCAGCGCCAGCGACGTGCGCAGCCACGCCAGGAAGGTGCGCTCGTTGGCCAGCGTGAAGCGGTAGTCCGGTTCCTCGCACTCGGTGTACCAGCGCGGGCTCACTCAGACCCCCGCCGGCCGCGGCTGGCTCGGGTGCGGTTTGTCGCCCAGCCGGGCCTGTTCCCGCCACATCGAGGTCTTGAGCTCCTCACGGATCTGGGCGTACGCCGGATCGCCGTAGACGTTGCGCAGTTCCTGGGGATCGGTCACCAGGTCGTAGAGCTCCCACTCCGGCGGGTAGGTGAACGGCCCGGTGCCGGGCAGGCCGAGCCCGTCGTTGTAGAAGTAGATCAGCTTGTACCGCTCGCCGCGGTAGCCGTAGTGCGCGGGCGCGCGGTGGAACTTGTCGTCGTGCTCCCAGTAGCGGTAGTAGATCCCCGCCGCCGGGGGCTGCGCCGGTTCGCCGGCGAGGTCGGGCCAGAAGCTGCGGCCCTGCATGCGCGGGTGGTGGGCCACACCCGCGGCGTCGAGAATCGTCTGGGCGAAGTCGACGTTGGTGACCAGGTCGGTGAACACCTCGCCGGCGGCCAGCCGGCGCGGGTAGCTCAGCACGAACGGCATCCGCAACGACTCCTCGTACATGAAGCGCTTGTCGAACCAGCCGTGGTCGCCGAGGAAGAAGCCCTGGTCGGAGGCGTACATCAGCAGCGTGTCGGCGAAGTCCCCGCGGGCGCGCAACCAGTCGATCACGCGGCCGACGTTGTCGTCGACGCTGGCCACGCACGCCAGGTAGTCCTCCATGAACCGCTGGTACTTCCAGATCGCCAGCTCCTCGTAGCTCAGCCCCTCGGGCGGGGTGACCTTGAGGTCCTCCTCGTTGAGGTTCTCCGCGAGCCGCACGGCGGCGCGCCGGGCCGAGGACGAGCGGGTGGCGTAGTCGTCGTCGAACGTCGCGGGCAGCGGCACCGGGTCGGTGTACATCCCTTGGTGCTTTTCGTCCGGTTCCCAGGGCCGGTGCGGGGCCTTGTGGTAGATCAGCACGCACCACGGGTCGTCGCCGTCGAGCCCGTCGACCCAGTCCGTGGCGAGGTCGGTGATGATGTCGGTCGCGTAGCCCTCGACCGTGCGCAGGCCGTCGGCGGAGAGGAAGCGCGGGTTCCAGTACTCCCCCTGCTCGATCACGACGTCCCAGTAGTCGAAGTTCTGCGGGTCGTGGCCGGCTCCGTCGCCCATGTGCCACTTGCCGATCATCGCGGTGCGGTAGCCCGCTTCGCGCAGCTGGCTGATGAACGTCGGCTGGCTCGCGTCGATCGGGGTGACGAGCGTGGTCACGCCGTTCACGTGGCTGTAGGTGCCGGTGAGGATCGACGCGCGGCTGGGCGAGCACAACGCGTTGGTGGCGAAGCAGTTGTCGAAGCGCCAGCCGTGCTCGGCGATCTCGTCGATGCGCGGCGTGCGGTTGACGACCGAGCCGTACGCGCCGATCGAGTGCGAGGCGTGATCATCGGTCAGGATCATCACGATGTTGGGCCGACGGTCGCACGTCGCGCTGCCCATGGGGCTCCCTCCCATATTTTCTCCACTTTCAAAACTAACACGAGTGATCCACTTCAGTGGGCGCGGATGGTCTCCCACGGGATCACGCCGACCTCTTCGGCCCACCGCTGCCAGGCCGCGGCGAGCTCCGCGACGAGCGCGGGCCAGCCGGCCGCGAGGTCGTGCAGCTCGGCCCGGTCCTCGGCGAGGTCGTAGAGCTCCCACGGCCCACCGGCCTCGCGCACGATCTTCCAGCGGCCGCGGCGTGCGGCGGCGTTGCCGATGTGCTCCCAGAACAGGGTGTGCCCGTCGTCGGCGGGTTCACCGCGCCACTCCGGCAGCATCGACGTCCCCGGCCCCGCCGGCACCTCGAGCCCGGCGGCGTCGAGCAGGGTCGGCAGCACGTCGGTCAGCTGGTGGGGCGCGTGGGCGACGGTGCCGTTCGCCAGGCCACCGGCGGGCCAGGAGACGAGGAGCGGCGTCGCGATGCCACCCTCGTGCACCCACCGCTTGTAGAGCCGGAACGGCGTGTTGGACAGGTTCGCCCACGCGCGGCCGTAGCTGGCGAACGTGTCGGCGCCGCCGGGCGCGATGGCCGGCTCGTTGCCGATCCGCATCGGCGCGCCGTCGACGGTGTGCGAAGGCTGGCGTTCGCGGAACTTCGGGGCGTCGAAGGGCGGCAGGTCCTCCGCGCTGGCACCGTTGTCCGACAGGAACACCACCAGCGTGTCGTCCGCGACGCCGGCTTCCTCCACAGTGGACAGTACGTGGCCGATGGCCCGGTCCATCGCCGTCACCTGCGCGGCGTACACGCTCATCCGGCGGGCCTGCCACTCCCGGTGCGCGGCGTCCGCCCACGCCGGTTCGCGGGCGTCGCGCGGGCTCAGGACCGCGTCGTCGCCGACGAGTCCTTCGGCGGCCAGCCGCTTGAACCGCCGCTGCCGCAAGGTGTCCCAGCCCTCGTCGTAGCGGCCTTCGTAACCGCGGACGTCCTCTTCGGGTGCGTGCAGCGGCCAGTGGGGCGCGGTGAAGGCGAGGTAGAGGAAGAACGGCTTGCCCGCGCCGGCTTGGCGCGCGACGAAGTCCGCCGCGTGCCGGCCGACGGCGTCGGTGAAGTAGTAGCCGGCACCGGGGATCGGCTGCCGTTGCTCGCCGGAGTAGAGCGCGCGCGGGTGGAAGTAGTCCCCCGCGCCGCCGAGGATGCCGTGGAACTCGTCGAACCCGCGGCGCGTCGGCCAGGTCTCGTCGGGCACGTCGGTCTGCGCCGACAGGTGCCACTTGCCCGACAGACAGGTCGCGTACCCGGCCTCGCGGAACAGCTCCGCGACAGTCGGCACCGCCGGGTCGAGCGAGCCCGCGTACCCCCACGGCCGCTGGTCGTCGTTCAGGATGCCCACGCCGGTTTCGTGCGGGTGGCGGCCGGTGAGCAGGCTCGCCCGCGAAGGCGAACAGCGCGCCGTGTTGTAGAACGCCGACATCCGGACGCCGCCGCGGCCGAGCCGGTCGAGGTGCGGGGTGTCGATCTCGCCGCCGTAGCAGCCGAGGTCGGAGAAGCCGAGGTCGTCGGCGAGGATCAGGACGACGTTGGTCATCGCGCTGCCTGCTGTCCACTTCGGACGCCCGCTTCGATCTCCTCGAGCGTGCGGCCCTTCGTCTCCGGCACCCAGGCCAGCACGAACAGGCACGAGACCACGCCCATCACCGCGAAGACGGCGAACGCCGTACCGCTGCCGGCGGCCAGCAGGATCGGGAACACCAGAGACAGCGTGAACACCGAGGCGAAGTTGAAGATCTCCGCGAAGCCCAGCGCCGAACCGCGCACGCTCAGCGGGAGGATCTCCGACGCGACGATGCGCGTCGCCGTGCCCCACGACAGCGAGTAGGTCGCCTTGAAAACCGTGAGGCAGGCGATCGCGAGGAATCCGCTGACGCCGACCGTGAGCCCGGTGGTCCAGGAAAGCACCGCCATCGCGGCCATGCTCGCACCCATCACGAGCCCGCCCGTGATCAGCAGCGGCCGGCGGCCCCAGCGGTCGATCACGCGCGTGGCGATGACCGTGAAGATGATCGACACGATGCCGAAGCCGATGGTGTTGAGCAGCGAGGCCTCGTCGCTGAAGCCGATCTTCTTGAGGATCGTCGGCGCGTAGTAGACGACCGTGTTGATGCCCAGCAGCTGAGTGAGGATCGAGACGCCCACGGCCACCAGCACCACGCGCCGGAAGCCCGGCTTCAGCGCGGCGCGCCACGACGGCTTGGTCCGCGCGAGACTTTCGCGCATTTCGGTGAGCGCCCGCTCGACCTCGTGCTCGTCCACCTGCCGGGCCAGGCCTTCACGCGCTTCGTCGACGCGGCCGCGGGTCAGCAGCCACCGCGGGCTCTCGGGCAGCACCCAGATCCCGACGACGAGCACCAGCGCCGGCACGAGCGCGACGGCGATCATCCAGCGCCACGCGTGCGTCGAGGACAGCGCGTAGTTCACCAGGTAGGCGAGCAGGATGCCGCACGCGATCATCAGCTGGGTCAAGGCGCCGACGCGGCCGCGGATGCGGGCGGGCGAGATCTCGGCGAGGTAGATGGGCACCGACACCGCGACGATCCCGATGCCGACGCCGATCACCGCGCGGCCGGCCATCAGCATCGGCACCGACACGGCCAGCGAGCACACGGCGATACCGACGCCGAAGACGAGCCCGGCGAGGAAGATCAACCGCTTGCGGCCCAACGGGTTCGCGAGCACACCGCTGACGATCGCACCGACCGCCGAGCCGACCGACAGCGACGAGGACACCAGACCCTGCGCCGCCGGGGTCAGGTGGAACTCCTTGGTGATGTAGAGCAGGGCGCCGGCGATCACGCCGTTGTCGTAACCCCAGATCACGGCACCGAGCGCACCGAAGAAGTACACGAGCCCCGGCCGGACGCCCCGCGGGCGCACCTCAGCCGAGAGCCGGGCGGCGAGCTGACTCATACCGGAACCCACCTTCGTTGGAGGACGGACATCGCCTATGCTCTGTCCCGGGGAAAGTTTTTTTATCGAGCGGAGAAATTAACAGGGTGGGCTGCTCCTGACAAGAGCCCACCCCCGGCGGCCCGGAAGCGAGCGGCATGACGAACATCCTTCTGATCACCGCGGACGACATGGACGGCCGCACGCCGGGCGCGTTCGGCGGACCTGCCGCCGCGACGCCGCGGCTCGACGCGCTGGCAGCGGAGGGGATGGTGTTCCGCCGCGCCCACGTCGCGGCGGCCGTGTGCCAGCCGAGCCGGTCGGCGATCCTCACGGGCCGGTGGCCGCACCGCAACGGCGCCGAGGGCTTCGAGCCGATCCGCGACGGCGTCGGCGTGTTCACCGATCTGCTGCGCGAAGCCGGCTACGTCACCGGCATCCTCGGCAAGGTCGACCACCTCCAGCCCGTCGAACGCTTCGGCTGGGACGTGGCCCGCGGTATGCGCGAGCTCGGGCTGGGGCGCGACCCCGCGGCGTACGGCCGGGCCACGGAGGAATTCCTCGCCCAAGCCGCCGCGGGTGGACGGCCGTGGTTCCTCATGGCCAACGCGCACGACCCGCACCGGCCGTTCCACGGCAGCCGCGCCGAAGCGGGCAAGTGGACGGCCGAAGAACGCGCGACCTACCCCGCGCCGTCCCGCACGTTCGACGCGAGCGAAGCCGAGGTCCCGGAGTTCCTGCCGGACCTGCCCGACGTGCGTACCGAATGCGCCGAGTACCTGAGCTCGGCCCGCCGCTGCGACGACGTGGTGGGCGCCGTGCTCGACGCGCTCGAGCGTTCGGGCGCCGCGGCCGACACGCTCGTGGTGTTCCTGTCCGACAACGGCATGGCGTTCCCCTTCGCCAAGGCCAACTGCTACCTGCGCAGCACGCTGACGCCGTTCGTCGTGCGGTGGCCCGGCGTCACCGAACCCGGCAGCGCCGGCGACGACGCGTTCGTGAGCATGCTCGACCTGTTCCCGACCTTCTGCGAGGCGGCGGGCGTCGCCGTGCCCGCCGATCTCGACGGCCGGTCACTGCTGGCGCTGCTGCGCGGCGAACCGGACGCCGGGCGCGAGCGCGTGTTCACGGTGTTCCACGAGACGTCGGCCAAGCAGCGCTTCGAAATGCGCTGCACGCAGGACGCCCGGTTCGGCTACCTCTGGAACGCGTGGTCGGACGGGCGCGCCTACCGCGCCGAGAACATGGAGGGCCTCACCTGGCCGGCGATGGTCGCCGCGGCGCAGGACGATCCGGCGGTCGCCGAGCGCTTCGCATTCTACACCACCCGCGCGCCCGAGGAGCTGTACGACCTCGTCGCCGATCCCGGCTGCCTGCACAACCTGGCCGCGGACCCCGCGTTCGCGGACGAGCTGGGCAGGTGCCGCCGGCACGTCGCCGGGTGGCTGGCCGCGACCGGTGATCCGCTGGAAAGCTCTTACCTGGCCCCGGAAAGCGCGTCGAGCGGCGAGAACTCGCGGTCGGCGGGCGCGGTGTAGAAGAACTGCTCCAGCGCGGTGGCCGCCGCGCCGACCGTGCCCGCGTTGTCACCGAAACTGGTCCGCCGCACCTGGAAGGATTCCCGCAGCAAAGGGAAAACGCGTTCGCGCGTCGCTGTCGCGAGGTCGCCCAGGAACACGTCGGACGCGTTCGCGAGCATGCCGCCGACGACGATCAGTTCGGGGTTGAAGAGGTTCACGACGCTGGCGAGCCCGGTCGCGAGGTCACCTAGGTACTGCGTACGCACGCCGTCGAGCGCCGGGTCCGCGATCGCCGCCCGATCGATCGCGGACAGCGGCGCGTGACCGGGCCGTTCGTGCCCGACCGCGGCCAGCCGCCGGGCGAGAGCCGGTTCGGAAGCGACGGTTTCGAGGCACCCGTGCGCCCCGCACGCGCACAGCTCACCGTCACCGACCAGCTGCAGGTGGCCGAGCTCGCTCACGCCGTGACGCCCGCCGGCGAACAACTGGCCCCGCAGCACGAGCCCCAGGCCGACGCCGGTCCGGGCGTGCACGAACGCGATGTCGCGGCCGGTCTGCCCGAAGCGGTTCTCCGCGAGCGCCATGCTCTGCACGTTGTGCTCGACGGTCGCGGGGCGGCCGCACACGCGTTCGAGGATCCGGGCCATCGGCACGTCGCGCCAGCCCAGGTTCACGGCCATGAGGTTCACGCGCCGCTCGGCGTCCACCGGCCCGGGCGCGCCGACGCCGAGCGCGATGACCTCGGTCGCCGCCGTCTCGAGCAGCTCCGCGCGCACGCGCTCGGCGACGTCGGTCATGACCTGCCCGGCGTCGCGGTCTTCGGGAAAGGTGAACTGGATCGTCCGCTGGGTGGCGCCGACGGCGTCGACCAACGCGGCCTGCACGGTGCCGACGCCGATCTGAACGCCGCACACCGCGACGGCGTCGGGCACCAGCCGCAGTCCGATGGCCGGGCGCCCGATCCGCGACTCGGCCCCGCTGCCGGTCTCTTCGACGTATCCGCTCGCGATCAGCGGCGTCACCGCCTTCGTGACGGTGGTCGGCGAGAGCCCGGTGATCTCCGAGAGCCGGCTGCGCGACAGCCCGGGTTGCGTCCGCAGCAGCCGCAGGACGAGGCCCCCGTACTTCCCCTCCACGACGGGCGCCGAGCCGGGAAGCGGGTTCGAACTGCTGGTCACGGAGCGCACGGCGACATATTACACACGGCCGGGACTTAGTGTCGCGAGTGGAGAAACTGGGCGTTGCCTCTGCTCACTCACGCGTTGACGCGCCAACAGGGCCGTGCACGCGCGGTGGCCCGCTACGCTGAGTGCGTGGGTTCACGGATCACGCTCAAGGACGTCGCGGCGCGAGCCGGGGTTTCGCGGGCCACGGCGTCGCTCGTGGTGCGAGGCGCTGGCCGGGTCTCGGAGGCGACGCGCAAGCGCGTGTTCGACACCATGGACGAGCTCGGGTACGTGTACCACCGCGGCGCCGCGGCCCTGCGCAGCCAGCGGACGGACGTCGTCGGTGTCCTGGTCACGGACATCTCCAACCCGTTCTTCGCGGAGATGACGCTCGGGCTCGAGGCCGAACTGGACACGCGGGGGTTCGTGTCGCTGCTGACCAACACGCTCGACGACCCACGCCGCCAGGACCACCTGCTCACCGCCCTGCGCGAGCACCAGGTCGCGGGCCTGGTCGTGGTGCCCACGCAAGGCACCGACGCGGGCCTGATCGACAAGCTCGAGGCGTGGGGTGTCACCTACGTGCTGGCCACCCGCTACCTCGAAGACCGCACCACGCACTACGTCGGGCCCGACGACGTCCACGGCGGCGAGCTGGCCGCCGCGCACCTGATCGAACGCGGCTGCCGGACGCTAGCCTACCTCGGCGGCCCGGCCCGCGCGGTCGCCCGCCGCGACCGCGTGCGCGGGGTGCGCGCTGCCGCCGAGGGGAAGGCCGAGGTACTCGACCTGCCCGGCGAGACCAGCGGCCGCGGCGGCCGGGAGGTCGCGCGGCAGCTGACCGAGGTGCCCGACGGCGTCATCTGCCACAGCGACGTCGTCGCGTTCGGCGTCTACCGCGAACTGCGCGACCGCGGCGCGCGGGAGCCGCTGGTGGTCGGCTTCGACGGCGTCGCCGAAGGCGAGCTGTGGGAGCCACCGCTCACCAGCGTCTCGGCCCACCCGCGGGAGCTCGGCCGGCAGGCGGCGGAGCTCCTCACGCGGCAGCTGACCGAGCGCTCCGCCGCCCCGGAGGTCGTGCTGATCGAACCGGAGCTGGTCGTGCGCCGCTCGACGGACACCACACCGCGTCAGCGCGCGAGCTGAACCGCCGCCTGTTCGACGTCCTCCAGGCTCTTGCCCGCGCCCGTTTCGGGCAGCAGCTTCGCGACGAACACCACCGCGATGATCCCGACCACGGCGAAGATGCCGAAGCTCAGCGCCGCGCTCGTCGCGAGGATCTCGGGGAAGAACTGGTTGACCACGAAGTTCGCGAACCACTGCAACACCAGCACGAGACCCGACGCGCTGCCGCGGATCGCGGACGGGAACAGCTCAGACACGACCACCCGCACCAGCACGCCCCACGCGAAGGCGAACGACGACAGGAACACGATCATCCCGATCAGCGTCGCGTAGGCGCCGGCCACCGACGGACCGGACTGCAGCAGCGTGTAGATCGCGAGGAACAGCTGCGCCACCGTCATCCCGATGGCGCCGAACAGCAACAGCCGCCGCCGCGGGATCCGGTCCACCAGCGCGATGCCGAGGATCGTGAACACCACGTTGGCCACGCCGATGCTGATGTTCGCGGTGACGGCCGCGGCTTGCCCGAAGCCGGCGTGCGCCAGGGTCGTCGGGGCGTAGTAGACGATCGAGTTCGTCCCGACGGTCTGCGCGAGCACCGCGAGGACGACCCCGGCGGCCGTGCTGCGCCGCAGCGCGGGCGAGAACATCTCCCGCAGCACGTCCGCGGTGCTGCGGCGGTTGCTGTTCGCGGTCGTCACGACCCGGTGCAGCTCGTGCAGCTCTTCGTCCGCGGTGGCGGCCCGGCCCAGCCGGGCCAGAGCGCTCCGCGCGTCGCCGTCGCGGCCCTGCTGCACGAGCCAGCGCGGGCTTTCCGGCGCGAAGAACAGCGCGCACACGATCAGGACCGAGGGGATCAGCGTGAACCCGAGCATGAGCCGCCACTGACCGGACGCGTTGAGCGAATAGCCGACGAGGTAGGCGAGCATGATCCCGAGCACGACCATCATCTGGCCCAGCGCGCCGATCTTGCCGCGGTGGCGCGTCGGCGCGATCTCGATGAGGTACACCGAAACCACCACGGCGGACGAACCCACGCCGAGGCCCATGACCAAGCGCCCCAGCACGAGGATCGCCACGGACGGCGCCACCGCCGCGACCAGGCCGCCGAGGCCGAAGATCGCGCCGACGAGCAGCAGGGTCGGGCGGCGGCCGTGGCGGTCGGCCAGCCGGCCGGCGAAGCCGACGCCGATCGCCGCGCCGAGCAGGAGCGAGCTCACCACGAGCCCCTGCGTCGCCGGGGTGAGCGGGAACTCCTTCTTGATCGACAGCATCGCGGTGCCGATGATGCCGGTGTCGTAACCGAAGAGGAGCTCGGCGAAGGCACCGATGAGGTAGATCCCCCACGGCGCTCGGGCCGGGGATCCGACGGCGGTTTCGGTCATGTGAGTACGTCCTTGTCTCTCATGCTCTCGCGGGGACCGGGGATTCACGAGGGGTCTTCGGGGGTGCGGGACGCCAGCGGCGCCAGTGGTGGCAGCGCGTCGACTTCGCGGCTGCGCGGTCCCGGCGGCGGTGAGCCGCCGGCCAGGACCGGGTCGTCGGTCGCGACGAGGCGCTCGTCCAGCAGGCGCGCGTACTCGGCCAGCACTTCGGCGTACGCCGGGTCTTCGACGACGTTCGTGAGCTCGTCGGGGTCTTTCCGGCGGTCGTAGAGTTCTTCGGCCGGACGGGGCGCGAGGTGCGCGTCGCCCATCCCCCGCCGGGTCGCGCTGTTCTCGAGGTCGAGCGACAGCGTGAGCAGCGGCCCGGACCGGAAGTTCCGGATGTAGGTGAACTCGCGCGAGCGCACGGCGCGCATCGGATCGTAGCTGTCGTGGTAGCTCTTGCCCGGGTAGAGCACGCGGTCCGGATCACCGGTTCCCCCGCGCAGCAACGGAACCAGGCTCGTGCCTTCCAGTTCCGCCGCCGGTGCGCCACCCGCGACGTGGAGCAGGGTCGGCACGAGGTCGAGGTGCGAAACGAGGTCGGTGACGCGGCGCGGCGCGGCGGCCCACGAGCGCGGCGGCCGGACCAGCAGGGACACCCCGGTGCCGGCGTCGTAGAGCGTGCTCTTCGCGCGCGGGAACGCCGCGCCGTGGTCGGTCGTGAAGATGACCATCGTCGTCTCGGGGTCGAGCGTCTCGTCGATCGTGCGCAGCAGGGCGCCCATCGCGTCGTCGAGCTGCCGGATCGAGCCGTGGAACGCGGCGATGTCCTCGCGGGTGTGCTCGTTGTCGGGCAGGAAGTCCGGCACGTCGACGCGTCCCGGGTCGGCGGGCGTGTAATCCTCCGCCGGCCAGGGCCGGTGGACCTCCCACACGCCGACGGTCAGGAACAGCGGCTTGCGGTCGCCGCGGTCCGGGCACGCGCGCAGCCAGCCGGCGGCCGCGTCGGCGACCTGGTGCGCGCGCGGCAGGAACCCGAGACCGCCGACCTCGTCGAAGCCCAGCACGGTCGGGTCGGGGTGTTCGTGCTGCAGCCCGATGAGCACCGAGTGGTACCCGAGCGGGCGCAGCCGTTCGGGCGCGGTCACGATGTCGTGGCGGTAGCGCCAGCCGTGGTGCGCCAGGCCTTCGACGCCGTTGCGGTGCGGCGAGAGCCCCGTGAACAGAGCCGCGCGAGCCGGTGAGCAGAGCGGGGCGGCCGCGTGGGCGTTGTCGAACACCACGGCGTCCTCCGCGAACGCGGCCAGGTTCGGGCTCGGCACGTGCGGCATGCCGTACACCGAGAGCCACCGCCCGAGGTCGTGGCCGTGGACGAGGACGACGTCCGGCGAGTCCGCCTTCTGCTCAGGCACCCAAACTCCTTCGCGCCAACCGTGGTAGATCGATCTACCTTCGCTAGATCGATCTACCATAGCTCCACCCAGCGCCGCCGACAAGCACTCCGCACTGTGACCAACGACGAGACAACCAGTGCCACGCGACGCCTTGACGGCCACTCTTTGCCCATGTCAGCCTTGCGAGATCGATCTACCACCGGAGGTCGCGCTGCGTGGTCTCGCCGCGACCGGGACGGGAAGAGGCAGCGTGCGCGCGATTGTCCTGATGTTCGACACCTTGAACCGGCGGCACCTCGAGCCCTACGGCTCCGCGGAGAGCCGGACGCCGAACTTCACGCGGCTCGCGCAGCACACCACGCGCTTCACGAACTGCTACGCCGGCAGCATGCCGTGCATGCCCGCGCGCCGGGAGCTGCACACCGGGCGCTACAACTTCCTGCACCGCTCGTGGGGACCGCTGGAGCCGTTCGACGACTCGGCGCCGCAGCTGCTGCGCGGCGCCGGCGTGTACACGCACCTGGTCACCGACCACTACCACTACTGGGAAGACGGCGGCCTGACCTACCACAACCGCTTCGACTCCTACGAGTTCTTCCGCGGCCAGGAAGGCGACGGCTGGAAGGGCCACGTCGCCGACCCGGTCACGCCGGACACGATCAACGCGAAGAACCCGCGCACGCGCCGGAACTGGATCAGCCGGGAGTACCAGCAGACCGAGGACCGGCACTCGCAGACGCTCACGGTCGACGCCGGGCTCGAGTTCCTGGGCCGCAACCACACCGAGGACGACTGGCTGCTGCAGATCGAGTGCTTCGACCCGCACGAGCCCTTCTTCACCTACGACAAGTACCTCGAGCTGTTCGAAGCGGGTTACGAGGGCCGGCACTTCGATTGGCCCGCCTACAAGAAGGTCGTCGAGAGCGACGCGGAAGCCGAGCACCTGCGCAACGGCTACCTGGCGCTGCTGGCGATGTGCGACCACTCCCTCGGCCGCGTGCTCGACTTCTTCGACGAGCACGAGATGTGGCGGGACACGATGCTCGTGGTCTGCACCGACCACGGTTTCCTGCTCGGCGAACACGGCTGGTGGGGCAAGAGCGTGCAACCGTGGTACGACGAGAACATCCACACTCCGCTGTTCGTCTGGGATCCGCGGCATCCCGCCGCCGGCGAAAGCCGGACGAGCCTGGTCCAGACCATCGACCTCGCCCCGACGCTGCTGGAGTTCTTCGGCCTGGAGCCGACGGCGGACATGCAGGGCAAGCCGCTGGCGTCCGTGCTGACCGAAGATCGCCCGATCCGGGAGGGCGCGTTGTTCGGCTCGGCCGGCGGGCACGTCAACGTCACCGACGGCCGGTACGCGTACCTGCGCAACACCGTGAACCCCGACAACCAGCCCTTGTTCGATTACACGCTCATGCCGACCCACATGCACGCGCCGTTCTCGCCGGCCGAGCTGCGTGAAGCCGAACTCGTGGAAGGATTCGGCTTCACGAAGGGCGTGCCGGTGCTGAAGGTTCCCGGGTGGACGTTCGGGAATCCGTATCCGTTCGGCACCATGCTGTTCGACCTCGAAACCGATCCGCGGCAGCAGTCACCGTTGAGCGACCCCGCGCTGGAACTGCGCATGATCGAACTGCTGGTGAAGCTCATGCGCGAGAACGAGGCGCCACCGGAGCAGTACGAGCGGCTCGGGCTGCCCGCGACCGGCCCCGTCACCGAGGCGCACCTGCTGGCCGACGCGCAACGCGACCTCGTCGACGCCGCCGCGCGCCCGCCCGTCCGGCGCGCCGACCTCTCCCCCGACGCGATCGTCGCCACGGTCCCGATCCGCGAGCTGTTCCGGATTCCCCGAGCGCGCGAAGCGATCCTGCCGGTGCTGCCGCGGCTCGACACCCCGACCGGGCGGACGATGCTGGTGCACCTCACCGTCGTCGACGTCGCGGCCATGCATCCGGACCTCGACCCGGCCGCGGTGTACGAACTGGAGAAAACACTCGGCGCGCTGTCCGGCGTGAGCGCTACTTGAGCTCGATGTCCGCCCGCAGCGGCAGATCCTCGACCGACGTGCCCACCAGGACAGTGAACCCGCCCGGTTCGTAGTGCCAGCCGCCGGGTTGCCAGTCCGCGAAAGCACGGGCGGGCAGCGTCACCGTGACTGGCACGGCTTCGCCCGGTGCCGCCTCGACGGTGGTGAACCCGGCGAGCCAGCGGACCGGTCGGTCGACGCCGGAGTCCGGGCGTGCCAGATACACCTGCACGACCTGCTTGCCCGCCCGGGCACCGGTGTTGGTCGCGGTGAGTTCGACCTCCGCGGCGCCGCCGGCGGAAATCGCGGGGCTCACGCGCAGGCCGTCGAGCGACCAGGTCGAGTAGCCGAGCCCGGAACCGAAGGGGTACGCGGGTTCCCGGCCGGACTTGAGCCAGGCGCGGTACCCGACGTGGATGCCTTCGGGGTAGCGCAGGACTCCGTCGACCGGGGTCACGTCGAGCACGGGGACGTCCATGGTGGCCGGCCAGGTGGTGGGCAGGCGGCCACCGGGTTCGCGCGCGCCGAGCAGGACGTCGGCCAGGGCGTGGCCCATTTCCTGGCCACCGAAGTACGGCACGAGCACCGCCGCGACGTCCGCGCGCCACGGCAGCAGGACCGGCGAGCCGGAGTTGACGACCACGATCGTCGGGGTTCCGGTGGCGGCGACGGCGCGGACGAGGTCGTCCTGGTGACCGGGCAGGGCGAGGTCGGTGCGGTCGTGGCCTTCCGACTCGACGGCGGAATTGGTGCCCACCACGACGATCGCGACGTCCGCGCGTTCCGCGGTCTCCGCCGCTTCCGCGAGCAACTCCGCGGGGTCGACGTCGGGCGGCGCGAGGCCGATCGTGAGCCCGAAGGCGTAGCCGAGGCTGCCTTCGCCGGGCACGCGGTCGAACGTGAGCCGCACGGCGACGGGCCGGCCGGCTTCGACCGTGACGGGCGCGGCCGCCGACGGCGGCGACAGCACCGCCGCGCCGAGGTCCGCGCCCGCGTCGGCGGTGCCGTCGAGGTGGAGCTCACCGTCGAGGTCGATCCGCGCGTGACCGGCGGCCGCGAACCCGAGCCGGACCCGCCCCGAGGTACTGGGGGTCCAGGTCGTCGTGAGCTCGACCGCAGCGGCCTCGCCCGTCGGGGCGTCGCCGCCGAGGTACACGAGCGACGCGGCCCAGCGGTCTTCGCGGAACAGCTCGGCGCCGTCGCGGTCGAGGAACCGCACGAGCAGACCCGGCTCGCCCGTCTCCGGGTGGGCGATCTCCGCCAGGGGGAACGGCGCGACCCCCTCCTGCACGACGGCGCCCAGCGCGTAGGTCACCTCGGCGTCCGGGAGTGCCGCGCGCAGGCCGTCGAGCGGGGAGACGACTCGGTCCGGGATGACGGTCGCCGAACCGCCGCCCTGCGTGCGGGCCTGGGCCGCGTTGTGGCCGAGGACCGCGACCCGGCTCAGCTTCGCGGCCGTCAACGGCAGGATGCCGTTGTTGGCCAGCAGGACCGTGCCCGCCGCCGCGACCTCACGGGCGAACGCGACGCCGTCGACCGCGGGCGGAGGTGGCGCGGGCGGCGTGACACTGTCGAGCGCGCCGACCCGCGCGGCCAGCAGGAGGATCCGCCGGACCTTCCGATCCACTGTGGACTCCGGAATCCGGCCGTCGCGCACGGCGGCCACGAGCGCGTCGCCCCACGGGCCGAACGGTCCCGGCATCGCGAGGTCCTGCTCCGCTTCCGCGCTCGCGAGGCTGCGCACGGCGGTCCAGTCGCTGACGACCACGCCGTCGAAGCCCCACTCGTCCTTGAGCGGGGAGGCGAGCAGCGGGTGCTCGGACGCGGTGGTGCCGTTGATCGCGTTGTAGGCCGACATCACCAGCCACGCCCGCGCCTGGGTAACCGACGGCTCGAACGCGGCGAGGTACAGCTCGCGCAAGGCCCGCTCCGAAACCTCCGTGCTGGCGGTGAAGCGTTCGGTTTCGTAGTCGTTCGCGACGTAGTGCTTGGGCGTCGCGGCGACGCCGTGCTCCTGCACACCGCGCACGTACTCGGCGGCGATCACCGCGGTCAGCAGCGGATCCTCGCTGTAGGCCTCGAAGTGCCGGCCGCCCAGCGGGGAGCGGTGCAGGTTGATCGTCGGGCCGAGCACGACGTCCACGCCCTTGGCGCGGGCCTGCGCGGCGGCGACCTCGCCGTACCGGTGGGCCAGTTCGCGGTCCCAAGTGGACGACAGCACGGTGGCCGAGGGCAGGTTGAGCGAAGGTGAGCGTTCGTCCCACACCTCGCCACGGACGCCGGACGGGCCGTCGGACAGGACCATCCGGCGCAGCCCGATCCCCGGCACCGGCTCGGTCGTCCAGAAGTCGTGCCCGGTCAACAGCCGGACCTTGTCCTCGAGCGTGAGGCGGGTGAGCAGTTCGGTCAGCTGCGGTGAGTCGAGGGCGAGCTGGTCGGGCATCGCGGTTCTCCCTGTGGTCAGGACCGGGCGAGGGCTTCGGCGCGGCGGCGGCCCAGCTCGGTGGTGACGCGGCGGACGTCGCGGGGGTAACAAGCGTAGAGTCCCGACAGCACGGCGGCGTTGAGGAGCATGAGGATCACCATGATCCACAGGAACACCGTCTGGATGCCGAGCACGTCGGCCAGCTGCCCGGCGCCGAGTGAGAACAGGGCCCAGCCGACGGTCTCGAAGATGGTCAGCCAGATCGCGAACGCCTGCCCGCGCAGCTCCGGCAGCACCACGGCCGCGACGATCGGCCGGTTCACCGGCGGGTTCACGCCCTGCCCTAAACCCATCAGCGCCCAGAACACGCAGTAGGTGCCGATGCTCCCGTAGTGGAACTGCGTGCCGAAGAACGCGGCCGCGGCGAAGAGCACCTGGGCGATCTGCAGGTAGTAGACGCGACCGCGGGCCGGGAGGACCTCGTCGAGCAGCCGCACGAGCCAGCCGCCGCCGACCGTGCCGACGAGGTACCCGAGCCCGAACGGGATGAGCACCAGCGCGGCGATCGGGTTGGTGAACCCGCGTTCCTTCACCAGGAACTGGATGCCGAAGATGGTGATGAGCAGGTGCCCGGACAGCAGGCGCGAGAGCATCATCAGCGCGAAGGTCGGGATGCGGAACAGCGACAGGACCGACTGGGCCGTCACCTTGGTCTTGATCCGGTCCTTGGTGGACAGATCGGCGAGTTCGCTCTCCGCGGCACCGACGCCGGGATCGGTGAAGAACAGCGCGACCACGAGCCCCGACACGACGCAGATCGCGCCGATGGTCCACATGCCGTAGCGCCAGCCGTCGGTGAGGCCGGTGAACAGCGCGAGCACCGGGCCGAGGAACGCCGCGATCGAGTTGACCGCGCCGTAGAGGTACCCGGCGGCCTTCGCGCGGCTGCGGTCGTCGAAGGAGTCGGCGATCACGGCGTTGGCGATCGGCGTCGCGCCGATCACGCACGCCGACATGAGTGTGTTGAACAGCAGCAGCAACCCGAAGTTCGCCGCGAACCCGGCGAGAACGCCGAACACGCCGCCGAGGATCGTCGTGACGATCAGCCCGCCGCGGCGCCCGATGCGGCCGGTCAGCCACACCCAGGCGGGCCCGAACGGGACGGCGACGAACTTGCCGAGCGCGGACAGCAGGCCGAGGTGCCCGCTGTTCAGTCCGAGTGCCGACGAGATCGCCGGGAAGAGGGTGGACACGAGACCGGATTCGGTGTTGTCCACTACGGTCACGCCGGTGAGGGTCGCGAGGTTTCGCCAGCGGTGCGGGACCTTGGCAGCCGCACTCGAGGTCTGCTGGGACACGTGAGCGTCGGTGCTCATCATGGCGGGCGTCCTGTCTTCGCGGGGGTGGGGAGGTGCGGTCAGGGGGTCCTTCCGGCCGCGAGCTCGCGAGCCGCGCGGCGCAGGGTGGTGCCGGGGATGACGGCCCGGCGGGCCAGGTCGAAGAGGCTGACGTCGGCCGGTGCCGACAGCAGTTCGGTGTGGACGAGGTCGGGCAGGAACCGTTGCAGCACGGCACGAGCAGCCGGGTCGAGCAAGAGCTCGGCCAGCGGGGTGGTGGCGGTGCCGGGCAGTTCTTCGAGCGGGGGCAAGGGTTCGGCCAGCGCCGCGGCCCGATCGGCCTGGTCGCGGACGAGCAGGTGCTGCGGTCCGGGGTCGCCGGTGGCGGGCAGGCCGAGGCGGGCGAACTGGCTGGGTGGCGCGTCGTTCTCCCGCATGAGCCGGACCAGGAGCGCGAGCATCCGCAGTTCGGTCTCGTCGTCGGCGATCGGGGTTTCCTGGCCCGGGTCCGTGGCCAGGTCGAACAGCAGCGTGCCGTGGCGCCACGGGTTGAGCCAGCTCGTCTGCGCCGGCACCCGCATCGTGCGCAGGCCCTTGGTGAAGGTGAAGGGGTCCGCCGGTTCCCAGTTCGCGAGCTCGTCCACCGCGAACCGGCTGCGCATGTGCGTCGGCATGAGGGTGAACTCGTCGAGCGGCGCGTTGGCGGGTTCGGCCGACGCCCGCAGGTAGACGTAGCGGCCGTCGGTGACGTTGACGTGCCCGCCGTGGATGCCGAACAGCGCGCCGGTCCGTGCTTTTTCGCCGCGCTGCACGGCGGCGAGGTCGAAGCCCTGGACGTCGGGTGGTGGTTCCAGGCCGAAGAAGCCGAGCACCGTGGGAGCCAGGTCGGTGGTCTGAACCAGCGCGTCGCAGCGCGACCCGGCCCGGCCGATCCGCGGGTCCCAGACGAACAGCGGCAGGTGCACGAGCTCGGTGAACCACGGCTGCACGGATTTGGCCCACCAGCCGTGCTCGCCGAGGAGGAAGCCGTGGTCGGTGTTGACGATCAGGAGGGTGTCGGTCCAGAGCGCGTGGTCGTCGAAGAAGTCGAGGACCCGGCCCAGCGAATGGTCGCACTGGGAGACCAGGGCGGCGTAGGCGTTGCGAGCCTGCTCGACGAGCTCGCCGGACTCGGTGACCTTCTGGTAGGAGGGCCAGTCGAACCCCGATCCGTTGTCGGGATAGCGCTCGCGGAAGCGGTCGGCGCTGAAGAACGGTTCGTGGGGGTCGAACAGTTCCAGCTGGAGCAACCAGTCGTCAGCGTCCACATTGGTCTCGAGGAAGTGCAGCCCCGCGTCGACCGTGCGCGTCTGCGAGTGCCGCGCTTCGGTGTCCAGGTACCGCCGGTTGACGGCGTCCTGGCGGCGCAGCGTGTCGCCTTGCCCGACGACGCCCTTCCACGGATCGCCTTCCTGGCCCCGGAAGAACTCCCACGTGCGAAAGCGCGTGTGGTAGGTGGCGCCGCCGTCTTCCCAGTAGTGCGGGTGGTCGGAGGCGAGGTGCGCGTGCACGCCGGCGTCCTTGAGCAGCTCGGGCATCGAGTCGTCGAACGGTTCGAGCGGGCCCCAGCCGCGGTGCAGGAAGTTGTGGCGGCCGGTGTGCAGCTCGCGCCGCGCCGGCATGCACGGCAGGGAACCGGCGTAGCAGTTGTCGAACGTGACGGTCCGCCGCGCCAGCCGCGCGAAGTTCGGCGCCTCGACGAACGTCTCGCCGTACGGCGGCAACAGATGCCGATTCAGACTGTCGAACATCAGGATGACGGCCTTCACGACGTGCGGCTTTCCGTTGCCCCGGCGGGGGTTTCACCGATCGGCTCGCCGTCCAGCAGCTTCTGCCGCAACACCTCGCACGCCGCGACGTGCGCGTCCATCGCCGCCGCGCCCGTCCGGTGACTCCACTCCCCCACCCGGTCGGCCAGCCCGTGGTCGAACGGCAACCCCGGCTCCCGCGGCAGGCGGCGGTCGCGGAAGCGGTAGCGCGCGATCTCCTCGCGCCGCGTGGTGATCTCCGTTTCCAGCAACCGGATGACCTCCTCGACGGACAGGAAGCCCGCGAAGGTCAGCCGCACGGTCAGCTCCGGGTCCTGGAACCGCGTCGGCGGGTGGTACGGGCCCTTCAGCCAGTCGAGGAACACCGTCGCCCCCTCGGCCGTGACGGCGTAGGTCTTGGCGTCCTGCGCGCCCGGCCGCGGGTGGACGTCGTGGGTGACCCAGCCGCTGTCCTCCATGCGCCCCAGCGACCGGTAGACCTGGCTCATCTGCGTGTTCGAGCGCAGGAACCGGCCCGCGGTGTCGAGGAACTTCTTCAGGTCGTACCCGGTGCTTGGCCGCTGGAGCAGCACGCCCAGCAGGATGTTCTCGAGCTTCATCGCTCCGCTCTCTCCTGGAGTACTCCACTTGTGGAGTACCATGACACTAGTGGAATAGGCCGTCAAGGCTTCGGCCTGAGAGCGTTGTTCCGGTCGCCGCACGGAAGCACGACGCAGTGAAGGCAACCACGAGGTCGGTCCTCGAAACTCGGCGTGCGGAAGGCCGTGAGCCGAGGACGGCGAGCCCGGGGAACGGGCTACTGCCGCGCCGGAGCCCGCCGGGTCGTGGTCGCCGCGATGGCCTGTTCCAGGTACGCCGACGTGCGTTCGAAGTGGCGCATCATCGCGTGGGTGGCTTGTTCGGCGTCGCCGGCGGAGACGGCGTCGAGGATGGCGCGGTGGACGGCGAGGCCGTCGGCGAGGTTTTGGGCCATGCGGGTGGTTTCGCGGCGCAGGTCGCGCAGGGCGGAGCGCAGCTGGTCGTAGATGCCTTCCACGAGGGGGTTCCCCGCGGCCGCGAGGAGGTCGTCGTGGAAGGCGAGGTCGGCGGTGGCGTAGTCGTCGACGGAGTCGCGGCCGGCGGCGTCGGCGAGCTGGTCGAGGTGGGTGCGCATCCGGTCGAGGTCGGCGTCGGTGCGGCGGGCGGCGGCGAGCCCCGCCATGCCGGTCTCCACGACGCGGCGCATCTCCGTCAGGTGCCGGAACAACTCGGGTCCGGCTTCGGACCCGGTCATGGCGTCGAGAACCATCGGGTCCAGCTGCGACCACGCGCGGCGCGGGTTGACGTACGTTCCGCGCCCGCGCTCGATCCGCAGGACACCGCGGTTCTGCAACGCTTTCACCGCCTCGCGCAACGTCAGCCTGCTGATGCCGAGAGCGGCGGCGAGGTCGACTTCGCTGGGGAGTTGCTCGTCCAGGTCGAGCTCGCCGTCGAGGATCCGGGTGATCAGCTCCGACGCGACCTGTTCCGGCAGCAGCCGGCCGGCCGTGCGTGCCGACGACATGTGTTCCCTCCCGAGGCGACCGAGGCCCCTCATCGTACCGGCGGCCCAGCTCACCGGAGTGACCGGCGACGGTGTGTCAGTGCAGGCCACGCTGCTGCGACAGGCCTCGATCGGCCACCGGGCTGAAGTCTTCGTCGGGAAGTCCCACCAGCTCACCGCCGCGCAGCCACTGGGCGTCGGTTCCGTAGAGCTGCTCCGCCAGGTGCCCGAGCAGCTTGTCCCGAAGGCCGGCGTACGCGGGATCGCCGGCCAGGTCGACGCGATCGCGATCGTCCTCGCCCACGTCGAAGAGCTGCACGTGGTTGCCGACCGGGTAGTAGATCAGCTTGTACCGGCCGTCGTGGACCATCCGGGTCGCCTCGGGGCCTTCGCCGTACTCGCCGTAGAGCACCTCGCGCGGTGGCGCGCCGGCCATCGACCGGCCCTCGACCGTCTCGGGCACGGGCAGCCCGGCGAGGTCGAGCACGGTGGGCATCACGTCCTGCAGCCCCACCAGCCGGTCGTCGACCGTGCCCGGCCGCACGCGCGGGTCGCCCTGACGGCCGAGCACGAGCATCGGGACGTTGGCCGAGCGCTCGTAGAAGACGCGCTTGGCCCACAGGTTGTGGTCGCCGAGCATGTCGCCGTGGTCGGCGGTGAACACGATGATCGTGTCGTCGAGCAGCCCTTCTTCACGCAGCGTCCCGATGACCACGCGCAACTGGTGGTCTATGTAGGTGCACTGCGCGTAGAAGGCGCGCCGGGCCATGCGCACGTCGTGCTCCGAGAACCCGATCGGGCTGTCCGCGCCGATCCGGCGTCGCAGCTGGTGCGGCAGCCGTTCCGGGTCCGCCGACCACGGCGCGGTCACGGGCAGGTCGATCCGGTCCGGGTCGTACAGGTCGAGGTACTCGGCCGGCGGAGTGACCGGCGGGTGCGGAGCCGTGTAGGACAGGTACCACAGCGCCGGGCGGGTCGGGTCGCGGCGCTGGATCACGCGCGCCATCTGCCGCGAAGCCCAGCTGGTTTGGTGCAGTTCCTCGGGCAGGTGCCAGGGCCGCCAGGTGTACTGGTTGTTGCTCATCCCGTGCGCGTACAACTGACCCACGTAGCCGCGTTCGGCGAGGTGGGCCTCGTAGTCGTCGGCCACGCCCCACTGCCGCCGGCCCTCCTCGGCGAGCAGGACGTCGTCGAACCCGATCCGCGCGCGCTGGGGGAACACGTGCAGCTTGCCCACGGCGTGGGCCTGGTAGCCGTGGTCGCGGAAGGTCTGCGCGAGCGTGGGCAAGTTCGGCATCGGCAGGTCCTGCTGGAAGGTGCGGTCGCCGTGGGTGCGCGGGGTCGTGCCGGTCATGAGCGTGCGCCGCGCCGGCACGCACACCGGCGATTCGCTGTACGCGCGGCTGAACCGCGTGCCACTCGCGGCCAGCGCGTCGAGGGTCGGGGTCTGCACCGCCGGGTGCCCGGCGGCACCGAGCAGTCCACCCGCCCAGTGGTCGGCGCAGACGATGAGGACGTTTGGCTGTGACGGCATCGTTCTCCTTGGCCTAGCGGCGTTCTGCGAGGACGGCGGCGGGTTCGTCGACGCGCAGCCGGCGCGCCGAGACCACAGCCATGACGGCGGCGTAGAGCATCACCGCGGCGAGGAAGAACATGCCGCCGCGCAGCCCGCCGCCGGCCGACTTGATCGCCCCCACCACGTACGGCCCGACGAACCCGCCGAGGTTCCCGACCGAGTTGATCAGCGCCAGGCCCGCCGCCGCGTTCGCCCCGAGCAGCAGCCGCGACGGGAGCGACCAGTACATGGGCTGCGCGGCGAACATGCCGACGGCGGTGATCGACAGCAGCACGAGTTGCAGTGCGAGGCTCGTGGCGAGCGCGGTCGCCACGAGACCGGCGGCGCCCAGTAACGTGGCCGCCACCAGGTGCCGGTGGAGGTGGCGCCCGCGCCCGGCCACCCGCGGCCAGATCACGAGGGCGACGGCAGCGAAGGCGAACGGCACCGCGTTGAGCACGCCGTTGGCGAAATCCGAGACGTGGAACGACTTCACGAGCGTCGGCAACCACAGCCGCAGCCCGTACGCCGCCGTCGGGAAGGCGGCGAAGAACGCCGCCAGGAAGAGCACCTTCGGATCCGTCAAGGCACGCAAGGGATTCCGGTGCCGGACCTGCGCCTGGCTCTCCTCCGCGGCCAGCGCGTCGTGCAGCCACGCCCGCTCGTCGGCGCTCAGCCACCTCGCGCGATCCGGCGACTCCGGCAGGAACCTCAGCACGACCGCCGCCAGTACCACCGCCGGCACGCCGGTCACGATGAACATCCACTGCCAGCCCGAGAGACCCAGCCAGCCGTCGAGCTCGAGCAACGCGCCGCAGATCGGGCCACCGACGACCGTCGACACCGGGTTCGCCAGGATCAGCAGGCCGACCAGCTTCGTCCGCTCGCGCCCGGGCACCCACTTGGACAGGTAGTACAGGACGCCCGGGTAGAAGCCGGCCTCCGCGACACCCAGCAGGAACCGCAGCACGGTGAAGCTCACCGGCCCGCGCACGAAGATCATCACCACGACGAGGACGCCCCAGGTGAGCATGATGCGGGCGATCCAGCGCCGCGCGCCGAAGCGGGCCAGCGCGAGGTTGCTGGGCACTTCGAACAGGAAGTACCCGACGAAGAACACCCCCGCCCCGAGCCCGAACGCCGCGTCGCTGATCCCGACCGCCGACTGCATCCCGAGCTGCGCGAACCCGATGTTCGTCTTGTCGATGAACGACACGAGGTAGCACAGCGCCAGCAGCGGCACGATCCGCCACGCGATCTTGGAAGTCACCGATGACCTCACCGTGGTCCCCTGTCCGTCGAAGACATCAGACATCTGATGTCAGAGGACCATAGCTCGCGGACCCGTCGCTGACAACCGGCTACTTCCGGGGCACGGCCGTCGTGAGCTCTGGCGCGCCGAGGTCGGGCGCGAGGGCAGCAAGCCGGCGCTGGATCGCGGGGCTAGCTTCGCCTCGCCCCCCACTGGGGGATAACGAAAAAGCCCAGGTCGCCGACCTGGGCTGGCAAGGCTGCTCGGTCGGCGCCGTCGGTCGTGCCCGCCTCGCGCAGCCCGGCAGCGGACTTGCGGACCAAGCCGCTCACGGCACCCATCGGATCACGCCGAAACCACCTGGAGCCTCCGGCTTTCCCGGGCGAGCGCGACGAAACTCACCAGGTGCAGCGCGACAGCCAAGGGCACAGCGGCCAACGGCACCAGCACGAGCGGCAACGTGCCTGCCTGCTCGGCAGACGGGGTAACCTCGAGGACCACTCGCTGGCCGACCCCCGTCAGGAACCCGAGCGTCATGGCCACGACCAGGTCGAGCAGGCCCATGATGTTGAGCCACAGCACGCGACCGCTGCGGATCGCGAACGGCGCGGTCAGCCCGACCGCGATGTCACCGAGCCCCGCGGGCAGCGCGAACGCGGCTGGGAGCTTGCCCAGGATCATCGCGGCCAGGAACACGACCCCCGCGACGCGCAGCACCTGCGGCCACGCCAGCAACCGCAGCGCGCCGGGCTGGGCGAGGATCGCCTGGACACTCGGCAGCTTGCTCGCCGCGAAGGCGATGACGATCCCGACGACGAACGCCAGCGGGATCCACGGCTGTTGCCGAGTCGGCGGCAGGTGGAACAGCCCGGCCGCGGCCAGCACCCAGATCACCGCGGTCCACGCGCCCCATCCAGCTCCCGCGACCGCGGCCGTGCGCGTCGCCGACTGTCGTGACCGGCCGATGGTCCGCGCGCCGCGGTAGAGCGCCACGCAGGCCACCGCCGGAATACCCACCGCTGCCAGGAGCGTGAAGAGCCAGATGTAGATCGGCATTCGGAACACCTCTCTTGTGAACACCACGTCCGTTGCTGAACACTCTGTTCGGTTACGTGGCCGCGGTTCAACAACCAAACCGGGGCCTGTGTGCGATACCGGACAGTCGCCGCGAACTGTCCGGGAACGGCGAGGGAGCGCTATGGCCGAGCAGGATCGCCGGGTGCGCAGGACGCGTCGCGTGCTGCGCAACGCGTTGTTCGAACTCATCTTCGAGAAGGGTTACGACCGGGTCACCGTGCAGGACGTGCTGGATCGTGCCGACGTCGGCCGGTCGACGTTCTACGCGCACTACCGGGACAAGGAGGCGTTGCTGCTCGCCGCGTTCGACGAACTGAGCGAGGAGTTGCGGCGCGAGTTCGGCACGCCTATGCCGGGTGCCGATCCCGCGCGGCCCGCCGACGCCGTGTTCCGCTTCGCCTACGGCCACCAACCGGCGTTCCGGGCTCTGTGCGGCAAGCGGGGCGGCGATGTCGTCCAGCGCCACCTGCGCCGGTTGCTCGCCGACCTGCTCACAGAACACCTCGGCCTGGACACGGTGGGCCTGCCCATTCCGGCCGACGTAGTTGCCGAGTTCTGCACCAGCGCGACACTCGGCCTGCTGGACTGGGCCATCGACAACGGCTTCCCGCACGATGCCACCTGGCTGGCCGCAACCTACCGCCGGCTGGCCGAACCCGGCCTCACGGCACTGCTCGCCGAGCGCGCCTGATCAGATCACTCGGGTGCGGGGAGAGCCCGCCCTGAGGCGACTACGCTGACAGTGCACGAACGTGCGCTCGAGTTTCCGAGCGACGGGCGTCGGATCCACTCTCTCGGTGACCCGGCAGTACGCCTGCGCGATGCCGATGTGGGGTGCGGCCGAGCAGGTCACGCACCACGTCCGACGGCGTGCGCGCATACTTCGCCCTCACAAGCAGGAGTACAGCGCATCGACAAGTGCCATCGTGCGCGGATCGTCACGCAAGACCGATCCGGCCCCGTTCGTCACGTAGGCGAACCCAATCCCGTGCTCAGGATCGGCGAACCCGACCGAGCCGCCATGACTGCCGTACCCAAACGCCCGCGGGTTCGGCCCGAACCCTCGCTGCTCGCCACCGAGCGCGAATCCGAGTCCGAACTCGCCGTGCAAGCCGGCGGCCACCTCCACGCACTGGCCCTGACGGGCTCGGCCAAGCTCGATGGTGTCCGGGGTGAGCAGCCTTCCCGAGCCGTCCGCGAGCGCTCCATACACCGTCGCCAGTCCGAGTGCAGTCGCATACCCGCCCAGTTCCACTGTCGACACGGGCGGCATCTTCATCGAGGAGCGGTCATCCGCCGACATGAATCCACCGAATGCGGAGCAACGGCTCAGGTCCCGAGAATCGACCCCGATGTGGACGTCCACGTTCAGTGGCGCTGCCACGTTGGCGGCAAAGAACTGACTGGTGGTCTGGCCGATGGACCTCTCGATTACCCGACCGACCAGATACCCGTACGACATCCCCCCGCGGCTGCCAATCGCCGCCAATTCGCCTGACAGCTTTTGCTCGACAAACCGCCTTTCCAAGATAGGAAGATCGAGCCGGGCGTCCGAGGTCATCCGCGAATCGAGAGTGGTCCCGCTCACGCCGCAACAGCGTGAAAGCAACCAGCAAACAGGGATGATCGACCCGCCACACCCAGCCAGCTCCGGCCAGTAACGTGCTGCAGGAGCTTCGAGATCGAGATCACCGTTCTCCACCAGCTGCAAAACGCAGATCGCCATCAGGCCCTGGGTCGCCGACCGTACATTCGTGAGCGTTTGCCGATCCCAAGCCCGCTGGCGGTCTGGGCCCCTCCAGCCACCCCACAGATCCACGACAGCCGACCCATCCACCGTCACCGCGACCGCGCCACCCAACTCTCCACGTGCTCCGAAAGTCCGCCGGAAAGCATCAACCACGCGTTCGAAGCCGGCTGATTTCAGGCCGTCGATCGGAGACCCCAACGCGCTCTGCATAGGACAATCCTTCTCGGGCACTCGAAGTGGGATGTCGCACTCCGATCATGGCGGATCGTCCGGGTCGAGAAGCCGTTGTTGTCTAGAAGGATCAGGTTCATTGCGTTTGACGTCATCACTCACGACCGGGGGCATCGCATCCACGTGACTTGCCGGGACCAGCCGCACTCGGCGGTGACACGTCGGCGGTGGCGGATGCACGGCACAGCCTGTGAGACGGAACCCGAAGCGGCCAAGCGCAAAGTCGAGCGAGCCGCGCGAACGGGCCCGAGCGTTCGCGCGGCTGCCGGACCGTTCTGAGCGACCGGCGGTAACGGTAATCTCGCTTCCAAGGCGAGAACTGAGCGTCTTTGAATCTTCTCGTTCAGCGCGACGATCATCGCGCCGGATCTCCCAGTACATCATCAGCGCCGACGCCCACTCGACGCGGACACGGATCTTGCGGTCACCGACCCTGAGGCCTTCGTCGCGGCAGAGACGTATGGGAGGCGCCCCCGGCGGGTGATCGCTGGCGCGGCCGAGGACCGGGTGGGGTATCCCCCGGGAGACCACGCCCGTCGCCCACCCTCGACCACTTGTGACGATGCCGCCAGCGAGCCCCGACCAGCAATATCAACCCAGTTCACGGCAGCTGTAGCGGCCTGTTTCACCAAGGACCGGATTCGCATCTGAGAATTCCCCAGTGATAACCCCGAGCGAGCCAGTTGGCCGTCAAACCACGCAGAGATCCGGCGCGGAGCGCCGGCACGCAGAGAGGGCGGCGGGCCACGTTGTGTCGTCGGTCACGTGCGCGAATGAGCCGTGCGATCTTGCGTATCGCCACCAACCCGGACGCATAAGTGAAACTTATCAATTCATCGAAAATTGCAACCATTCTCCCGCCCGCACGCCCAGCCAAAGATGAGAATTTGCTACTACTAGACTGAGATCGAGTTTCGATCGGAACGGTCCGGAGGTTGGTAGTCGATGTCTCTGTACTTCCAGCTCCTGGGCGACGTCGAAGTCTTCAAGAACAGGAAACCGCACCCGGTGGGCCCGGCGGGGCCGCGTAGCGTCTTGGTCTCGCTCGTGCTCGAATCCGGGCAGCCGGTTTCCCTCGACGAACTGATCACACGGGTGTGGGGCGAGTACGCCCCGAACAGTGCACGGAGCATACTCCACAGCTACTTCTCACGCCTGCGGACGGCGTTGGCCGGCGAGTACCAGATCGCCCGGCGGGGCCACGGGTACGCCATCGACGTTCCTGCTGAGCAGATCGACGTACACCAGTTCCGGCAGCTGGCGGGAAAGGCCCGGCTGTCGCCCGACCCTGCCGAAACTCTGCTCCTGCTCGACGAAGCGCTGAGCCTGTGGCACGGAGAACCGTTCCCGGGCATGGAAACCCCGTGGCTCATCGGGGCCAGAAACTCGCTGTGCGCCGAGCGCGACGAGATGCTGCTCGACCGCACCGATCTGCAACTGCGGCTCGGCCGCCACGCCCATGTCCTCCCGGAGCTCTCGGTTCGAGCCGAGCAGCATCCCTTCGACGAACGGCTGGCGGGGCAGCTGATGCTGGCCCTGCACCGGAACGGGCGCCAGGCCGACGCCCTCCTCCACTTCCAGAGGACCAAGACGCAGCTCGCCGAGGAGCTCGGAGTCGATCCTGGTGCGCAGCTCAGAGCGGTCTACCAGGCAGTCCTGCGCGACGAGTCCGTGGAAGGCCGGCAAGCAGGCCTACCCGCCGACCTCCCACGGCCCAGCTCTCGCACCGACGGCGCCGCCCCTCCTCTTGTACCGCGCCAGCTGCCGGCGCCGCCCCGTTCCTTCTCCTCCCGGAAAGGTGAACTCGCGGCCCTCACCGAAGGTCCGGCGCCCGTTTCAGTCATCGTCGGCCCAGGCGGCGTCGGCAAGACCTGGCTCGCCCTTCACTGGGGCCACGAACACGCCGACCGCTTCCCCGACGGCCAGCTCTTCATCGACCTGCGCGGGTTCGACCCGTCGGCGGAGCGTGTACACCCCGACGCGGCTCTTCGAGCGTTCCTCACTGCGCTTGGCACGCCCAACGCGGCCATCCCCCAGGACACAGCGTCCATGAGTGGTCACTTCCGCAGTTTGACCGCGGACAAGCGGCTGCTCATCGTCCTGGACAACGCTCTCGACACAGATCAGATCACCCCCTTGCTGCCGGGCCATCCCGACTGTGCGGTCCTGATCACCAGTCGAAACCGCTTGACCAGTCTGGTTACGGGGCACGATGCGCAGCTGATCGGGTTGGACGTCCTCGATGAGGCTGACTCGCGCGCACTGCTGGTCAGCCGCCTGGGATCGCCGCGGGCCACGGCCGAGCCCGGTGCCGTCACCCGGCTGATCAACGCGTGCGCTGGTCTCCCGCTGGCTCTGAGCATCGTCATCGGCCGCGCGTATGAGCACCCGACCTTCTCCCTGGCATCACTTGCGGACGAACTGGTGGACGCGACTTCGACGCTGAACGCGCTCGAGGTCGACACCGATCTGGGGATCCGCCCCGTGTTGACGACCTCAGTCGCAGCACTTCCCGATGCACCCGCCAAGCTGCTGAACCTGCTGGCACTGGTGCCAGGCGCCGATGTCGCCCTCGATGCGGCCGCGTCACTCTCCGGGACGAATTACGCCGCCACACGCACCTCGTTGCGGGTCCTGGAGCGCGCCTCACTCGTTCAACAACACCAGCCCGGACGGTATCGTCTGCACGACCTGGTACGAGCATTCGCCCAGGAACAGGCGTACGAAACCGTGGACGAAACGCTCCGGAGCGCGGCACTGCACCGCATCACCTGCTTCTACCTGCACACCCTCATCCGCGCGATGAGCCTCACCGACCCCGGACGCCCGCCGATCAGCCCGGCTCCGCTTCCGGACGGGTGTTCGCCCGTGCCGGTGCGCGATGTGGATGGCGCACGCCGGTGGTTCGCCGTCGAAGTCGAAAACATCCTCGCTGCGCAGGCCAGGGCGGAAGAATTCGGCTGGCACGAGAGCACCTGGCAGCTCGCATGGGGAATGAGCACGTTCTTCTCCGTGCGAGGCGACCTGCACGAACTCGCGGTCACCTGGGCGAGGGCGCTTCCCGCTGCGAGAACGCTCGGAGACCGAGGTGCCCAGATTTTATCGAACCGCCAACTCGCGATCGCAAACGCCCGACTCGGCCACCACGACCGAGCACTCGAGTTCCTGACCGAGGCGATCGAAATCGCGAGGTCATCGAACGATGCCGTCGCTCAGAGCCTCAACTGGATCGGCAAATGCGAGATCGAGCTACGCCAGGGGCGAAGCGAAGACGCGATTTCGACCATCTCGGCTGCCTGGCGCGCAGCGACCGACCAGCCTGCTGCGATCCGGATCCGCATCAGCAATGACTTCGCTTTCGCCCTGGCCCAGCTGGGGAAGTACAGTGAAGCGCGTAAAAGGCTGGAACACTCGTTCCGGCTGGTGGACGAAGCGAACGCCCATGCCTTGCGGGCGACCATGCTGGACACTCTCGGCCACATCTGCGTTGGCGAAGGGCAGCTGGAACAGGCAGTGGACCATTTCGAAGAAGCAGCGGAATTGATGGCCACCGAACCCTTCGGCCTGCCCGACACACTCTTCACGCTGGGCAACACATACCGCAATTTGAACCGGCACGACGCGGCGGTCAAGAATCTCGGTCGAGCAGTCGCTCTGTTCCGCAAACAAAATCGCGAACGAGAACTCCGGCAGGCCCAAGAAGCCTTCGACGAGGCGATTTCGGAGCGCCGAGCCGCCCTGAAGAACGGCGGCTAACTCAGAAAACCCGTCATTCAGCCCAAGTCCACGGTATTCATCGGCTCCCATCCGACCCTCCTCGACGGAAATCGCTCTTCCGCTCCAGAACCCCGCTCGACTGCGTGGTCCTGGGCGCCGGCAACGACATACTCAAGGAATGGGAGGACTACACACTTTCACCGCCGTTACGGCGCGCTGTGTTGACCAAAGGGCCGTGAAGTCGTGGCGTTGAGTTCCGGCTACCTCTGACAAGGCCGCCTCGAACTGGGAACCTCGACAAGCAGTACCCAGACGATCGTTCCCGAACGTGATCGGGGTGCCACCGGAAGCGACCAAGGTTTGATCAACTGTTCGTCAAGCCCTGTCCGGCAAGCTCGAGGGCACAAGGTGGTCAAGGGCGTCCACCGGCCAGCCGCAGCTCCCGGCTCGGACGACAGGACAGGCAGGAATCACCATGGAACAGATCGCGGTTCGGTCCCAGACCCCAGTGAACGCAGTCCGGCAGATCGCCGTCAGTGTCAGGGCCGCGGACACGATCAGCGCCGCCGGGCTGATCATGGTTCTCGAGAGCCACCCCGGCATCGTGGCCACCCGGCGAGGGGACCGCCCGGACGTCCTGGTGTTTTCGACGGCAGCCGTAACGCCGGGGGCGATCGCGGAACTACAAGCTCTCCGGCCGGCCGAGGTCCCCGTCGTCCTGCTTGCGACGAATGTTCCGGAAGTCTCGTTGCTCACTCTGATCGAGAACGGCGTCGTCGCCATCGTCGACAGCAAATCCGCTCACGGTCCGGAGCTGGCGGAAGCAGTTGCGGCAGCGACGAAAATGGAGAGCGTCATGCCCAAGGCAGTGCTGCGCAAGCTCGTTCAGCTCGTCCAGAGGATGCAGCGCGACACCCTTGATCCACTCGGGGTGAACAGCGTCGGCCTCACGGACCGGGAAGTAGATATTCTGCGGCTGCTCGCCGACGGCGCGGAGACCGCCGAGATCGCTCGTCAGCTGACGTACTCGGAGAGCACGATCAAACACGTTCTGCACGGTCTGACGACCAGGTACAAGTTCCGCAACCGTGTGCAGGCCGTCGCCTTCGCCTTGCGCGCCGGCGTCGTGTAAGCGGTTCGGGGGTCAGGGCACGGCCTCGGCCCCCGAGATTCCACGCCGAACCAAGTCGTCCGCGAACGTGGTGGCCAACGAGTTGGACGTCGACGCTCTCATCACGACGACTCCGCGGCGGACCAGCGGATCCAACCGGCGAACCACTCCGGGCGGGCGGTACGGAAGCGCGGAGACGGGTACCACCGTCACGCCCATCCCCGCGGCCGCCAGCTGAGCTGCGGTACGGGGGCTGCGCGTGCGCACCACCGGGTCCAGGACCACCTCGTGCTGGGCGGCCAGACCATCGATCCACTCGGCCAGCCCGTTGCCGACGGTGAAGTGAACGAAGGGCTCACCACTGAGGTCTTCGAAACGCACCGCCAATTCTTTGCTGAACGCGTGTCCCGGCGAGGCGACCACGACGACCTCCTCCTCGCCCAGTACGTCGAGGTACTCATGGGTTCCCGAGGGCCGAGGCCCGATGGCGAGATCGACGCGTCCAGAAGACAGGAGCTCGACCATCTGATCGGAGTTTGCGTGCTCGCTCAGCTCGATGGCAACGCCGGAGTGGCTGGAACGCCACCGCCTGAGCACGGGAACGAGCACCCACGCTGTCATCGTCTCGGCACACGCGATCCGGAGCGTGCCCTTGGCGCCGGCCGCGATCTGAAGCCCGATGCGGACCGCCCGATGCGCCGCGGCCAGCGAGACACGAGCCTCCTCGGCGACCGCGAGCCCAGCAGCCGTGACCTGCACGCCCCGTCCCGTACGCTCGGCCACAGCGGTACCCAGTTCGCGCTCGAGTGCCGCGATTTGATGAGACAAGGCCGGCTGGGAAATCCGCAGCGACGCCGCGGCCCTCGTGACGGATCCGTGGTCCACCAGCGCAACGAGACACTCGAGCGCACGAAGAGTGGTCATTCCGAAGAATCTAACAAACGGTGGTCGCCGGTTCAGTCTTCACCAGCGGTGCGAACCTCATGGCGGGCCACACACTTCGTGGGCCGCCTGCACCGCCGCCGTCACCCCGCGCAAGCCGCACGAACGAGGCAACTTAAAGGTCGTTTTCGCAACTCATGCACAATATCGTTCATTTTATTCATCAATGGAATGTGACCGAACTGTTGCGCACACACAGGAATCCTGTCTCGCCAAGTGCCGCCGCCGGTTAGGTCCTTGAGAAACAGGACCCGACGCCCACCTCGTCCCGGGGGAGACCAAGCTTGACAGCAGCGAACACCGGCACTGACCTCCTATCAGCGGATCCCCGCCTGGCGGGCCTCACCGTTTCCGTCATCGGCTCGAACCCGTTGACGACCGAAAGCGATGCGGAGCCCACGGTGCTGTGCGGCGGCGCACGAGCTCAGCGGCGACGAGTCGCACGCGGCATGCTTCCACTTCAGTCGGCTGCACGCCCGCGTGGGAATGCGTCACGAGCCCGCGGGAACCCGAGCACGGGTGTCACTTCCGCGACCGCCGAGGTCCGACGGCGTGGCTTTCGATGAGCACGATCATCGCGTCGAGCCCAGACTCGAGCGCTTCGGTGCTGCGCTGCGCCTGGGCGAGCACGAGCCCGCCCTGAAGGGCGGCCAGCGTCGCGAGCGACAGGCGGCGTGGATCGGTGTCGGCGCGCAGCACGCCGGTGTCGATCATGTGCTGGAGGCCGTCGCGGATCGCGTCGCCCCAGCGGGTGAAGCTCTCGGCGAGAGCGCCGCGGGCGATGGCGTCGTGCTCGGCGAGCTCACCGGTCAGCGTGCCGAGGGGACAGCCGCCGCGGCACTGCAGGTCATGCTGGATCTGCACGAGCGCGTCCCGCCACGCACGCAGGGCTTCGAAGCTGTCGAGCCGGCTGAGCAGCTCGGTCTGGCCGCCGACGATGCGTTCGGTCTGGAACTCGATGACGGCCCTGGTCAGGGCACTCTTGTCGGCGAAGTAGTGGTAGATCTGCGACGAGCTGACCCCGGCGGCGTCACGCACGTCGGGGGTGCTTGTGCCTGCGACGCCGTGCTCGAACATCAGCTCCGCGGCTGCCCGGACGATGCGCTCGCGCGTCGCGAGCCCTCGCGCGGTCAGCCGCGGCGGGTCCCCTGCGGTCGCGATCTCGCTCATTCCCCGAGTGTACGGAGCCTCAGCCAAATTGGATTTGACTATCCAGTTCATCGCCAGTACTACTGGATAGAGCAATCCAGTTATGGCCGGTTCGCGCACCCCGACGAGCCAGCGGCCGCCAGTCCCCCACTCGGGAAGGTGTGATGTGACCACCATCGACAACACGATCGCGGAGCGCGTCCGGACGATGCAGGCCGGCCTGGCGGGCCGGATGCCGGACGAGGTCGCGGCCGCCTTCGGCGCCGAGCAGGCAGTGCTCGACGAAGCCGGAGTGCCCGGCCGCGTGCTCTCCGCCGGCGCCGTGATGCCCGACGGCGACCTGCTCGACGTCGAGGGCACCGCTACGACGCTGGCCGCGGCGCGCGCCGGCAAGCCCGCGGTCGTCGTGAACTACCGCGGCGCGTGGTGCCCGTATTGCAACCTCGCGCTGCGCACCTACCAGGAGCAGCTCGTGCCGGCACTTGCCGGCCGCGGTGTCGAACTGGTGGCGCTCAGCCCGCAGAAGCCGGACGGTTCGCTGAGCATGGCGGAGAAGAACGAACTGACCTTCACGGTGCTTTCGGATCCGGGCAACCAGATCGCGTCCGCCCTGGGTGTGCTCACCGCGCCGAGCGACGCGGCGAAGGACGCCCAGCGCACGCTCGGCCTGGACCTCACCGAGGTCAACGCCGACGGCACTCACGGCGTGCCGATGCCCACCGTCGTGCTGGTCGACGCCGAGGGCGTGATCCGCTGGATCGACGTGCACCCCAACTACTCGACCCGCACCGAGGTGGCAGACATCGTGGCGGCACTCGACCTGCTGTGACGCAAGCCGTCCACAAGGGCCGGTCATCCGGCCCTTGTGGACGGTCGCCCGGACAAGCATCGGCATCCAGCCGGATACCGCGACGGCGACGAACCCCGGGGACAGCGCGACCGAAACCCCAGCACACGAACGCACGGGTCTGGATCAGTCACGAGCCGGTACAGGTCTTCCAGATCCGGCTCGTCGAGGAGCGGTGCGTGTGGTGACGGTGGCGATGTCTATTTCGACACCGTCGGTGGCTCACTGTGGGAAACAGTCCTGTCTCTCATGAACGACGATGGACGAGGCGTGTGTCGCGCGCGACGGGCTGGCCGTTGCACCACAAGCGCTGGCCGACGTGCTCGCCGGGGCCGGTCTTCGACGGGTGGTCGTTGGGTCGCCGCTGATGCACCGTTGGTCGCGATATGGTCTAGTGGGCCCTGGGGATCGTAATAGGACGCCGGCGGGGAGCCGACCCGATCAGCGACCTTGTCACAGCTCGTCCGGTAACGCAGCCTCAAGTTGGCTACGCGACGTGATTCCCAGCTTGACGAACACTTTCCGCAGGTGATAGTTCACAGTGTGCGCGCTGATGAGCAACCGCGCGGCGATCTCCGAATTCGACAAACCATCGCGGGCCATCCGCGCGATGTGGCTCTCCTGCGCTGTCAGTTCGTCATGCCGGCTCGCACGGACGCGCCGGCGGACGCCACCCCCGGCTGCCTTCACCTCGCGGTATGCCCTCTCCGCGAACGCCAGCACTCCCATCGTGTCCAACATCTGGTAAGCCGTGTCCAACGGTTCGCGCGCTTCGTTCAGGCGCTGCTCCCGGCGTAGCCACTCGCCGAAGACCAGATAGGCGCGCGCAAGGTCAACGCGGAGGTTGGTCCGGCTGAGGTGGGAAATCGATGTCCGATACAGCTCTTCGGCCTCACCGCCCCCGGTCAGCAGCGCCGCCGAACGGAACTGGATTCCCAACGCCCAATCGGACCCTACGGCGCTGGTCGTCTCGGCGAGCCGGCGGTACGCGTCCTGCGCAGTTTCGAGCTCACCACCGCGCACGGCGGCCTCGACCAATTCGACGTGTGGCCACAGGAGACTCACCGGACCGGCATCGAAACTCACCGCACGGCGGGCCGCGTCCAGCGCGTCACGGTAACGACCCAAGCCGTTGCAGAGCACAGCGCGCGCCCACTCGGCGGCAGTCGACTCGACGGCATCCCCAGCTCGGCTCCCGCCGGGCATCGTCGTCTGCCGCAGGTGCTTCTCTGCAGCGGCATCCCCTCGAAACGCTGCCACGCCGAGCACACCGTAGGGCGCCAGGACGGTCCCGGTGACGTCCTCGATCGCCCGTGCTTCGTGGGTCAGACGTGCTGCCTCGGTCAGGTCACCCGAAAAAACGCACTGCAGTGTGCGAATGTCCAGAGCTCGTGGCAGCTCGCTGAGTGAGCCCAGATCGCGGGCGAGCTGAACATGCCGCGACGACAGCGCATCCCAACGCTCGTCGTCCCAAATTCGCATCGCGGTAGTACTCGTGAACCACAGCCGCTGCAGCTCTCTTCCGGCAGTCAGTCCGGTGCCGTACTCGGCCAACCCTCTCCGAAGCATCGGGAGTCCGGCGGCGTACCCGTCAGTCAGGGCCGCCACCGTGCCGGCCAAAAGCAGATCAGAAGCACGCATTTCGACGGCCTGCGGTGCCGCGGCAGCCGCACGGGCGATCGACCACAGGTGCGCCACGGGACGCGTGCTGTTCGAGGCTGCGGACCCGGCATCGAAATAGGTCGCGGCCGCCACCGCATCCAGGTAGGTTTCGCGAGACAGCGCCGCGTCGATGGGCGCCAGACGCCGTGCAGCCTTCAACAACAACGGCGGACTGTCGCTGCCTCTGTTCGTCAGGAACCCCAACTGCGCGCGAATCAGGTCGATCTGAGCACGCTGGAATTCGCTCAGCGGCCCAGCCTCCGCCATCGCCACCAGGTCGGGTATCGGATCGAGCGCGCCGGCCTTGAGGTGCATCTCGGCCGCCGCGAGTGCCCGAGCCACGCGGAGTGACGGTTCGTGCGTGAGAGTCGTCGCGCGCCGGAGAAATGCCGACGCCGCGGCGAAGCCACCACGCATCCGCGCTCTGGCAGCCGAGCACTCGAGAGCTGCAGCCACGTCTTCGTCGGGTCCGATCACCGCCTGTGCGCGATGCCAGGCTCGCCGATCTGGATCGAGCTCTGGGTCGGTGGCCTCGGCCAGAGCCCGGTGGGCTTGCTGTCGTGCCTCAGCCGAGGCTGATCGGTAGACCGCCGAGCGCACCAGCGGATGCCGAAACCGGACACGGATCCCCAGCTCGACCAGGCCCTCCTCGACCGCCGGGGTGATCGAGTCCGCCTCGATGTCGAGCCAAGCGGCCGCGCGCCACAACAGGGCGGGATCGCCGGACGGCTCGCTCGACGCGACCAGCAGCAGCTGCTTGGCCGCCTCCGGTAAGGCACCCGCTCTTCGGGCGAAGCTCTCCTCGATGCTTCCTGATAGGGACATCGCGCCAGGAAGCCCGAACCCGCCGGCCAATTCCGTGGGCGTCAGTCCTCGCGGCAACTCGAGCAAGGCCAGCGGGTTACCACCCGTTTCCACGACGATCTGGTGCCGGATTCGGGCATCCACCGGTCCGCTCAGCGCGGTCTCCAGCAGCGCCTGCGACTCGCCCACGGGTAGACCCCGGACCGGCAACCCAGGCAGACCGCCGAGGTCGGCCCCGATGTCACGCGTCGCGACGACCAAGCCCACCGACTCCCCACCAATTCGCCTCGCGACGAACGCGAGTGCCGACGCCGAAGCTGTGTCGAGCCACTGGTGGTCGTCGATCACACAGATCAACGGCTGCTCTTCCGCGACGCTCGAGAGCAGGCTCAGCACAGCCAAACCGACGTGAAACACGTTGGGGGTCGGTCCCTCACTGATCCCGAAAGCGGTTCGCAACGCCGCACGTTGTGGCCCGGGCACTCGGTCGAGTCGATCAAGCATCGGAGCGCAAAGCTGGTGCAGCCGCGCGAACGGCAAATCCATTTCCACCTGGACGCCATTGCTGCGCAGCACGCGGCAGCCCAGTGCCTGCGCAGCCACGTAGTCCAGCAACGCGGTCTTCCCCACACCCGGTTCGCCGTGCACCACGAGCGCCCGGCTTTCACCTGATCGAACAGCACTGATCAGCTGATCGAGCACGGCGCATTCGGCGCGGCGGCCGATCAACTCCGCGGCACGTCGCCACCGGGGCAGACCTTGGAGCGCTTGCACGCCACTACGGTAACCACTGGTCAGCGGAGTCCGAACCTCCGACTCGAGCCGTAAGGATGCGATAACCTGGCCCACCGAGCAAGCGCTTCCGCGAACGGAGCGCGAGAGCACAGCGCGTCAGCCGTGACGACTTGGGACCGCCCTCCGATTGTCCGTGGCGATCGTCCAGCCACCGGCCTCAACGGGAACGCTGCTACCGGAGCCGTCGGGCGCGCCCTCGCTCTGAACTGGCGAGATCCGAGTCTCTCCGGAGCGGGAAGATCAACGGGCCGCGACTGACGGCAGCCGCCGGATCCAGATCGAAGCAGTATCGCCTTGATCATTCCTTTCTGGGCTACGGCACCTCGACTGGTCGGACACCCTCGTGTGTTCCCGGACGCGAACCCCGCACTACGCGTGCTGCGATATCTGTGCGGCCTCCGCTGGAAACCCGGTGAGACCCGCCCGCCAGGCAGCCGACGAGTTCGCCGACCGTGCCGGTCGGGCGTGCCGAGTCCGACCCGGCCTGGACGTCGCCGGCGGGTGGCCCGACGCCGAGGTGATTCCGTGACGCGCGCGGTGGCGCCGCCTCGCCGGCTGCGTTCGCTTGCTGCGTCACTGCCGACCACGCGACGGCACGGCTACGACGCCGTGCTGCTCGTGGCCGCCACCGAGTGTGAGACCGTGCGCGCGAAGCTCGGCCCCAGCCGTTCTCGAGGTGGCTGCCCCGCCACACCCATCCGCAGCAACCCCGCCCACAGGAGATCCCGTGTCCCCCCAGCACACCCCAACCGGCCAGGTGGCCATTTCGCGTCGCGACGCCGTGCTCATCCCCCTCGTGCTCGCGGTCATCTTCGTCGCAGGCACCTCAGGCCTCGCAGATGCGTTCCTGCTCGTCGTCGCCGCCCTGTTCCTCTCCACGCTCAACCTCACGGATCAACGGCCGTGAGCTACCGGCCCGTTCGCGAAAACCCGACCCAGAGCGCGTCCTGACAGCGGCGGTGGGTGAGGTCGCCGCCCCGAGTTGTCACCCGACCGTCCGGGTGAGGTTGAGGCGCCGGGCAGCGTCGACGTGCTCAGCGAAGCGGATGGCGGCGGGGGTTGCGGCGTGGCCTTTCGGAATCACCAGGTCCACCCGGCGGGTCAGGGGTGGGCCGGAGAGGGGGATGAGCCGCAGCGAACCGGCGGTATCCGGATGGAGCGAGAAGTCGAGGCCGGAAGGTACGAGTGCGACACCCATCCCAGCAGCCACAAGGCCCAGGGCGATCGCCCACTCGTTGACCTCGTAGGCGACCTGCCGGGTCAGGCCTGCCCCTCGAAACGCCTCGTCGATCAGCACCCGGACCGCCCATTCCGGGTCCATCTCCACAAATCGCTCGTCCTCCAGATCTCCGAGCCCCGCCGAGGCTGCACCGGCCAATGGGTGGCTGTGTGAGCAGGCCAGCACCATCGCCTCGGAGAGGAGCGGCACCACGTGAAGACCAGCCAGGTGGCCCGGCACGGCCGACACGAGAGCGCAGTCCAGTTCGCCCTGCCCGACCAACTCCAGAGCTCTGACTGCGGGGAGTTGCCGCACCGTGATCGAGATCGCCGGATGCTCCCGGGAGAACTGCGCGAGCCACGCTCCGAACGGGAGAGTGTGCCCGCTGGTCTCGATCACGCCGATTCGCAGCCGCCCGGCCAGTACCCCGTGCACGTCTTGCACGGCCTGTTGAGCGGCGTCCACCGCGTCGAGCGCGTGCCGGGCGGCCGGGAGAAGCGCCTCGCCCTCGGCGGTCAGTCGGACCGGGCGGGTGCCGCGGACGAACAACCGGGCTCTGACGTCCTTCTCCAGCGCCCGCACCGAGGCAGACAGCCCTGACTGCACGATCAACTCACGGGCCGCCGCAGCAGTGAAGGTGCCTTCCTCGGCCAGAGCGACGAAGTGCCGTAGGTGGCGTAGTTCCATGGCTCCAGTCTCGCCTCCCGGAGACACCATCTCCAGCAGAGCTGGAAAGTATCTGATCCAGTCGCGCGATTGTGGACATGCTTCCGCGAAAGTGACGTGTTGCCGAAGAGGACGCAACCGGGCCCCGAGGGTGGGGCGCCCTCGAACGAGAGGCAGCAAATGCACGTCACCGCACTACCCGCCGAACGGGCTGTGACCCCGTTCGTACGGCCCCGCGCGTCGAACACCACGGGCTTCTGGACGGTCGCCGCGAGCTTCACCGCTCTGATGGCCTTCGCTACGGTGACGGCCCCGCTCTGGTCGCTGTACCAGCAGCGCGACCAGTTCAGCGCGACGACCGTCACCGCGGCCTTCGCCGCTATGGTGATGGGCACGGCCGCCGGCTTCACCCTGCTCGGCCATCTCTCGGACCGTTTCGGACGACGCGCCGTCGTGATGTCCGGGCTGCTGGTCGGGGTAGCCGGCGCCGGGGTCATGGCCGCCTCTGCCACGCTCGCAGTGCTGATCACCGGGCGGGTGCTGACCGGACTCGCTGTCGGCATGGTCGCCTCCACCGCGACCGCCTATCTCGGCGAGCTGCACGTACGGGCCGGCCACACCGCGGTCGGTTCCGCGTTCCCCGGACTGGTGGCGACCACGGCCAACCTGGGTGGCCTGGCCCTCGGTCCGATCACCGGAGGCGTTCTCGCGACGTGGGCCCCTCTGCCGCTGCATGTCTCGTACCTGGTCTTCGCCGGCGTGATGGCCGCGCTGGCCGTGGTGGTGGCGTTCGCTCCGGAGACGGTCGACGTGTCGGCGCACTCCGAAGGGCGGCCCGTGCGATTCGCCCTGCTGCCGGGTGCCCGTGCCTCGTTCACCGGTGCGGCTGCTGTCGGGTTCTTCGCCCTCGCCTTGCTGGGGCTCTTCTCGTCGCTCGGTGGCGTCATCGTTCGCGCCCAGCTCCACACCGCCTCGATCCTCGTCGTCGGGCTGGTGCCCTTCACCGCGTTCGCCGTATCGGCTGTCGCTCAAATCGCTCTACGGCGGCTCACGCACATCCGATTGCTCACGGCTGGCTCGGCGCTCTTCCCGATCGGCCTCGCCCTCACCACCCTCTCGCTCTACGAGCCGCACTTGTGGCTCCTCCTGGTCGCCGCGGGCCTGGCAGGAGGCGGCGCAGGCCTGCTGTTCAAGGGCGCGGTGACCGAGACCGTGCGGTTGGCCAGGCCGGCCTCCCGCGCCGGAGTGCTGGCGATGTTCTTCGCCATCGCCTATCTGGGTATGGGGCTGCCCTCGATCGTGCTCAGCCTGGTCATCCAGCGCACGGCGCTTCGGCCGGCCATGATCGGCTTCGCCTCGGTATTGGCCATCGGCGCCGTGGCCGCGGTCGTCACAGCCGCACGTACCCACCGGCGCGTCTGGTTTCCCGAACGAACGCCGGCAGCGCCCAACTCCCGAAGGACTGAGAAAGCAATGCCCCACAGTCAGAGCGACTACCATCCCCCCGGACACGCCAAGCCGCCGTGACCCACGCCTGGCGCCATCCGGCGACGAAACGCAGTAATGACAAATCGGCAATTTCGAAACTCGAAGAAGGAAGACATGCAGCAAAAGAACAGGCCGTTCGAACTCGCCGAGGTGCAGATGCAGTCGCGAAAACTCGCTGACGGCGTGTACGCGGTCATGGCTACCGACGTCGACGAAACCGACCACACGGCGACCAACGCCGGCTTCATCGTCGGCGAATCCAGCGTGCTGGTGGTCGAATCGCTGGCCAACGCTCGTCTGGCGACTCAGTTGATCAACGAAGTGCGCAAAGTGACCCCGCTTCCCATCCGCTTCTTGGTCAACACCAGCTTCCACGGTGATCATTGCTTCGGCAGCTACGCTTTCCCCGCGGAAACAGTGGTTATTCACCACCAGGAAACCAAGCGCGTCATCGACGAGCGCTTCGAGCAGGACCGCGCCTTCATGATCGGCCTACTGGGTGCGAACTCGGGCATCGAGGAGACGGTGGCACGCTCGGCAGACCTGACGGTTTCCGAATCGGCTTCCCTCGACCTGGGCGGCAAGCACGTGGCCATCGAGCACATCGGCTTCGCCCAGACTGACGGTGACCTGGTCATCCGCGTGCGCGAAGACAACATCGTGTTCGTCGGGAACATGCTGCAGGCTCCGCCGCCCGCGTTCCCGTGGCTGCTGGAGGGGCGAGCCGACGAGGCGCTGACAACCTACCGGCGCCTGCACGACTCCGTCGACAACCACACGGTCATCGTTCCTGGCCACGGCCGGACCATGCGCCGTTCCGACATCCTGCATTCCATCGGTTACCTCGAGGAGCTGAACGGCCTCGCGCGAGACGCGCGCGACAAGGGGATGTCAGCCAGCCAGATCCAGGAAGCGCTCGCCATGAAGGAGTACAGCAGCTACAGCATGTACGAATTCATCCACTTCCAGGTCAACATCCCCGCGGTGCTGAGCACGGAATGAGTCAGGCAGGCACGCGTTTTTGACTCGACCGGGACCCAGACCCCAGGACGCTACTCACCCGGAGGCCGGCTTCGTCCCGGCTCCATCACCCACAACGAAACGAGGGCCGTCGCTTCACCTGGCCCGGCGAGCGGGACGAAGCGACGGCCATCACCGTTCAGTCGCCGTTGCGGATGTGCGGATGCCTCCTCAGGTCAAGGCAGTCATCGAACACTCGAGCTTTTACAGTTCCGTTTTACACGGCAGGAATTCTTCACGAGCTCGAGCGGAGAAATAGAAGCAAGGCCCGAGGTCGATCAGCCCTTGTGGCCGACGTGAGCGGCGAGCGCGTGCGCGACGGTCTCCGTGATCCTGCGGGCGAACGGGATGTGGAGCCACTCGTCGGCCACGTGCATGTTCGATTCCGCCCCGACTGCTCCGGTGACAAGAAATGCGGCGTCAGGGTAAGCGTCGGCCAGCATCCGCATGAAGGGAATGCCGGCACCCAAGCCGATGGACTGGTGCTGGGCGTGGAACACAGTCGAATCGGTCCGCGTGAGCGCCGCTGAGAGCCAGGCAGGTAGCTCAGACGCGCACCACCCGTCCTGAGCCACCACATCCGTTACCGCAACCGAAGCGCTATAGGGCACATCCGTCGTCACCACCCGGCGCAGGGCATCGGCCGCGGCGGCAGCGTCGACGGTCGGCGGCAGCCGGAAGTTGAGGCGCAGGGACGTCGACGCGCGCAGCACGGCACCGGCCTCGGCTACATCCGGCAGACCGGCTGCACCGGTGATCGACAGAGCAGGCCGCCACGTGTTGTTGAGGATGCGTTCCACCTCGTCATCCGAGGTCGGCTGAACGCCCTCCAGCAGAGCCGTCGGCCGCAGCGTCCAACCCGGCTTCAGCTTGGCGAGCGCCGCCGCGTCCGCCACCCGATCGGCCTCGACCAGCGCGTTCATCGCCGGCAGCAGGATCTGCCCGGTCGCCGGGTCCTCGATGCGGTCCAGGAGCAGCCTCAGCACTCGGAACGAGCTGGGCACGACCCCACTCCCGAACCCCGAGTGCACCGAAGCAGCGAGCAGCGAGACGGTGAGAGTCGCTTGCAGCATCCCGCGCAGGCTGCGCGTCACCCACAACCGCTCGAAATCACCGCCCCCGGAGTCCAGACAGATCACCAAGGTGACAGTGCCGAGCCGGTCCGCGAAATGGCTCAGATAATCCCTCAGCCCAGGGCTGCCGGACTCCTCCGCGGTTTCGAGGATGATCACCACTCGGCAGTGCTCACCGCCGGCCGCCCGGATGGCGTTGACGGCAGCAACAGCCGCGTAACCCGCGTAGCCGTCATCCACGGCGCCCCTCCCGTAGAGCCGCTCTCCCAACCAAGCCGGCTGCCAGGGGCCGAGCCCCTCCGACCACTCCGTGAAGGCCGGTTGCTTGTCCAGATGGCCGTAAAGCAGCGCCGTCTCACCCCCGGTAGCCCCCGGGGTCGGCGGGATCTCGATCAGGAGCAATGGAGACCAGCCACGAAGCTCGAGGATCTCCGCGGTGCTCCCAGGCGGAGCCGTGGTCCGGGCCCAGGCCGCCACGTGCTCGACCGCGGCTGTCAGCTGCCTGCGTTGACGCCACTCCCTGTCGTAAGCGGGCGAAATGGACTGGATCTTCACGAACGCCGACAAACTCGGCAGAATCCGCTCGACCCACGTCGTTTCGACGGCTTCACTCACTTGCCGCGCATCCACGATCTCCGCAACCGCCTTCTGTCGTCTTGCCCACCAACGACCTTCTCCCCTGCCGGCACAGCAGTCATGAGCGAGCCGCACCCTGACCGGAATGTCGTCAGTGTTCGCCGGTGTCGGTCATGCTCACCCTCTCTCCCGGCTGGGTTCCCGGAGACTACTTCGCCGCGGAGCGGTCGCGGATGACCGAACGATCTTGTGGCCGAAGAGATCGGGGAACAGGAACTTACGACCGATTCCGCGTGACACGGCGGACCGGATTCAGCGATCGCGGGTTGCTGGGCCGGCGCCAACGCCTGCACGTCAGGCACGACGGGCGACCTTGCCGAATCCCCACGCTCAAGCTCAGTGTCCCCGTCGACGAGGTACCCGCCAAGCCGACTTCACCGATCTACGGGCCGGCCCGATTGCCCGTCGCGTGGTGAACGGTGGCACTGGCCGCGACGAGCCGGTTCGTCGCCTCACCGACGACCGGTGTGGCAACTCGGGTGTCCCCTGACGCGACGGCGCACTCCTCGTACCAGTCTCAGCAGGTTGTTCGACCACCCTGATGCACAAGAAGCCAAAGCATCGTCGACAGCGTCGGGATGGCACACCAGCCCGTCACCGACGTTTTCGCGACGGACGCCGCCCGTGACCACTTGAGCCCCTGGAGGACAGCATGGCCCTGGAGAACCTGGCGGTCGCCGACGGCGACCCCGTCGACACAGAGCACATCGCCGGCGCCTTGACCGCCGGACGTTTCGCCTACGACGACGGCTCCACGCAGATCTTCGAACCCGGCGGCGCCACCACGTACCTCGAGCACGGTCGCCCTTCGGCAGGAGAATGGTACGTGGACGACAACGGCCGGTTCTGCTCGTTCTGGCCGCCGAGCTACCGAGCCTGCTACGACCTCCACTGGCTCGTGGACAACAACAAGATCGTCGGCCTCAAGTTCACCGAACGCGGCCGGGGTTCTGTTTTCGAAGGGCGTTACCGGACCCCCTGATCACTGCCGGCGGGTGTGTGCCGGTACCCGCACCTCGGTCAGCGCCACGTCCCACTCGTTCTCCGTCCTCGGCGCGTTCGAGGCGCGGGAATCGATCCGATGTGGATGGTGCTGAGCCACGAAGAGCCTCGCCGCTACCATCGGTGCCGTGGCAATCGGGGGACGCCCCACCTGAAAGCAAGACCACTTCGACCCTGATTCCACACGAGGTGCCGCGGATCGCTCTGGCACCGTGACTACTCGCACTGCACCGAAGGTCTCACGACTTCGGGCCTCGCCGTCTTCAGGAGCGCCTGTGCCCACGATTCCGACCAGCGACGCCGACCTCTACACGGAGCAGGCACGCATCAACCCCTACCAGATCTACGCGGAGCTTCGTGACCTCGGGCCGGTGGTCTACCTGTCCCGCTATGACCTCTACGCACTGCCCCGTTACGACGAGGTGCGCGCGGCCTTGATGGACTGGCGGACCTTCTCGTCGGCGCGAAGCGTCTTCGTGGATCCAGTGATGAATGCCCAGCTCGAAGGCATCACGCTGTGCAGCGACCCGCCTGAGCACACGGCGATGCGCTCGGTGCTCGGCCGTCCGCTGCGTCAGGACCGCATGCGTGAGGTCACGCCGCGGATCGAGGCCGAAGCCGACCGCGTCGTCGCGGAACTGGTCGAACGGGGACGGTTCGAGGTCGTCTCGGAGTTGGCCGAGCACCTGCCGATGACCGTTGTGTCCGATCTGGTCGGGCTTCCCGACCACGCGCGGGCGAAAATGCTGGAGTGGGCCGCGGCCATCTGGGACACCCAGGGCCCGGCCGACGATCGGGCCGCCGCGGCGATGCCGGCCGTCGAGGAATTCCTCGCGTTCGCCGCCAACGACGCCGTGCCGGGCAAGATCGATCCCGACGGGTGGGCCGCTCACCTCTACCAGGCCGCCGACCGGGGCGAGATCCCCCGCGACAAGTGTCCGATGATGATGCTCGACTACGTCACTCCGAGCTTGGACACGACGATCCTCGCGATCACCAACGCGGTCGCGCTCTTCGCCGAGAACCCTGACCAGTGGGACCTGCTGCGCAAGGACAGGTCGTTGATCCCGCACGCGATCAACGAGTCCCTGCGGCTGGAGTCGCCGGTGCCGCAGTTCAGCCGAGTGCTCACGGAGGACCACGAGATCGGCGGGACGCCGCTGGCTGCCGGCTCACGAGTCGCTCTCCTGTTCGGCTCCGCCAACCGCGACGAGCGGCACTACCCGGACCCGACCCGGTTCGACATCACCAGGCGTCCGGCAGACCACCTCGCGTTCGGGCGAGGTGAGCACGTGTGCGTGGGCATGCACCTGGCGCGTCTGGAGATCGGTGTGCTGCTGGAACGGCTGGCCGACCGGGTAGCCAGGTTCGAGATCGAAGAATCTCGCCCCGTGATCAACAACGGCTTGCGAGGCCTGGAGTACCTGCGGGTCGCAGTCGACGCCACACCCGCCTCCGATCCGAACGCGGCCGCCACCGGCGCCACGGACGGCGCGGCCGGACCCACGCGGTAGTCCCCTGACTCACGCGCTGGGTGGCCGCCTGGCACCCTTGCCCGCGTCCCACTCCGGCCGTGCGTGGGCCTGGAAAATGGCCAGCGGAGTTCACCTGGTCGGGGTCTGGCAACTCTGGGTGGGAGTGCGGGTGGTTCACCGATCGCTTGTCAGCGTCAAGGACGCCTGACTCGAGTTCGACCTTGCGCACTGCACCTCGTCCTCGGCGCCTCCCGAGTGCCGGCGTCAGCCCTTGCGCAGATCGGGCACGGGCGCGCTCAGCACAGCCAGGCGAACTCGCTCCCACGCATGGCGCACCGCTGCCTGCACGGCTGCCGAGGTGGCGCCCAGGATCCTCACCGAGGCACCGCGGCCCTCAGGAAGCTCAGTGACCCCGCAGAGAACATCCGGCGCCTTCGCCAGACCGGAACGCAGCAGATCGACGAGATCGGACGGCTTGGCACGGCGGCTCACGACGTAGAGCGAGGCCAACACATCGAATCCACCCAGCACGCCAGGCGACCGCGGATCAAGCGTCCCCGGCCGCAACCGCAGGGTATCGGCGACCAGGACAGTTCCGGCCGAATCCCGGATTTCCAACTCCGACCAGAACAGGTCGTACACGTGGGTTTCGCCGCGAGCAACCCGTCCCGGGAGCAGCACCTCGCCGAGGATCACCGTGGCGTCGTCGGCGACGGTCACGCACGTGCGTTGGAACAACCGTGAGCCGCGAAACGGTACGACGGGGTCAGGGAGGTACTCCAGAACCGCGCCGGGGCCGACGTGCAGGTTGACCAGCTGCGTGGCGTAGTTGTCGATCGCGGCGAAGATTTTCGTCGGGGCCTGGGTCGTCAGGTGCACGGCGGATTCAGCCGCGCAGTTCACCTCCACCCGGTACCGGTCTCCCTGCACCAGCCCGTCACCTTGCTGCTGCAAGTAGACGAACGCCATTTGCGGCAGCGCCGGGTCGAGGTGGATCGGCCGGTAGATGTGCAGAGGCGCGCGCTGGTACTGCCGCACGACTGTGGTCCGGCCCGCGCGCGGCTCCAGTTCGAGATCAAGCACCCCCACTTTGCCCGGGGCCCCAACCGCCAGCCCGCCGCGGACCGGGCTGCCGAACTCGAGCGCTTCAGCCGGCAACCAAGTCGGGGTGCACCACGCACGATCGTCGCGCGGCGTCATCTCGCGCCGGCGAGGGGGGCGAACCGGTCGATGACCTCCTCGATCCGGTGCGTGATTTCGGCCAGCCCTTCGCCGGTGAAGCAGTTCGAGAAGACGAAGGGCCGACCTTCGCGCACTGCGCCCGCGTCCCGTTCCATCACCGACAAGTCCGAGCGCACCTGAGCGGCCAAGTCGATCTTGTTGATCACCAGCAGATCCGAGTTCGTCACCCCCGGACCCCGCTTGCGAGGAATCTTGTCACCCTGTGCGACGTCGATCACGAAAACGAAGTAGTCGGCCAGCGCACGGCTGAAGGTCAGCGTCAAGTTGTCGCCGCCCGATTCGACCAGCACGACATCTGCATCCGGGTACCGCTGCGTGAGTTCGTCGACCGCGTCGAGGTTCATCGTCGGATCGTCACGCACGGCAGTGTGCGGACACGAGCCGGTCTCGACACCCACGACCCGCTCGGGGTCGAGCACTCCGGCGAGCGTGCGCCGTACGTGCTTCGCGTCCTCGCTGGTGAAGATGTCGTTCGTGACGACGAGGGGCGTGTGACCCGCGTCGATCAGCAACGGTACCAAGGCCTCGATCAACGCCGTCTTCCCCGATCCGACGGGCCCGCCGATCCCGATTCGGGCGACGCCCGGAGCGCGCGGTGCCGTGAACCGCGGCCCGAGGTTGTCCGCGTGTGAATGTGCGTGGTCATCACCGTGCGGTGGCATGACTCTTCCTTCCTCAGCTGGCGAACAGCCGAACTTCGAGTTCCTCGTGCCGCATCCCGAGCACGTCCAGCAATGGCGTGCAACCGGCGATGTCCCGCACGTCCTTGTCGACGGTGAACAGCGCCGCTTCGGCCAGCACCGGGTGCGCTCCGCGCAACACCGCCTGTGCTGTGGTGTGATCGGTCACCGCCAGCCGCACAGCCGCCGCGACCCAATTCGCGGCGAAGGCGAACAGCTCTCCCGCCACCGCCTCGAGCCTCGGCACGCCCAGACCTGCACTCAGCACGCCCAGCGCCACCGCGTGATTTCCCGGTGAGCGTCCGTCCTGGACGTGCTGCGCGAATCGCGCCACCACGCCGATGCCGAACGCTTGACCTGCGACCCGCAGCAACGCCCGTCCAGTTCGCGCGGACGTCTCCCTGGCCTCGCGCGGCAGTTTCACCGCGCTCAGCCGCTGGTCGGCTCGGGTGATCGTGTCGAGGTCGAGCGAATCCTCGGTCGCCACCGCGCGGTGCGCGCAAGCCAACGCGACGCCATCCGAAGGCGCGACGCCGCAGCGGATCTGGTCGTGCAACAACGCCGAGAGCAGCTCCGGATCGCGGACGTCGAACGGGGATCCTGGCTGCGCCGCTGTCTCGAGCCCCGACGACAAGGTGTACCGCCCGCTGGGGAACGCCGAATCGCTGAGCTGCAGGACGGACAAGAACCCCGTGAGCCACTCCGCTCCGGGAGCCGGCGGCGCGTGCCCGGCCATCAGACGATGTAGTAGAGCTGGGACATCGACACCTCGTCGACCGCCGGGACGACCGCCGGCTCCCCGTCGACCGTGACCTGGTACGTCTCCGGGTTCACGACGATCTCGGGCGTCAGGTCGTTGCGCACCATGTCGGTCTTGCCGACCGTGCGGCACCCGCGGACGGCTTCCGTCCACCGGTCGACGCCGAGCCGCTCCAGCACTTTCGCCTCGGCGGCCGCCTGCGACACGAAGGTGACCGACGTCCGTCCCACCGCCTTGCCCAAGCCTGCGAACATCGGCTGCAACAGCACCGGTTCCGGCGTCGGGATCGACGCGTTCGCGTCGCCCATCACCGCATGCGCGACGAAGCCGCCCTTGAGCACGTACTTCGGCTTCACGCCGAACATGTTGGTCGGCCACAGCACGATGTCGGCCAGTTTGCCCGGTTCCAGCGAGCCCACGACGTGATCGATACCGTGCGTTACCGCCGGATTGATCGTGAGCTTCGCGAGGTAGCGCAAGATCCGCTGGTTGTCATCGCCGGCGGTCTCGCCGGGCAGGCTTCCGGTGAGGCGCTTCATCTTGTCCGCGGTGCGCCAGCACGTCGCCACAGTGTCACCGATGCGCCCCATGGCCTGTGCGTCGGAGGAGTACATGCTGAGCGCACCGAGGTCGTGCAGCACGTCCTCGGCGGCCTCGGTCTCGGCGCGGATCCGCGACTGCGCGAACGCCACGTCCTCCGGGTTGTCCGGGTTGAGGTGGTGGGTCACGATCGTCATGTAGAACAGGTTGTCGGTCGTGTCCGTGGTGTAGGGCCGCGTCGGATTCGTCGACGAGGGCAGCACGTTCGGCAACGACGCGATCGCCATCATGTCCGGCGCGTGGCCGCCGCCGGCGCCTTCGGTGTGGTAGCTGTGGATCGCGCGGCCGTCGATCGCGTCGAGCGTGTCCGCGAGGTACCCGCTCTCGTTGAGCGTGTCCGCGTGCAACGCGACCTGCACGTCGTACTCGTCGGCCACCCGCAACGCGCAGTCGAGCGCGGCGGGTGTGGCACCCCAGTCCTCGTGCACCTTGAGCCCGCACGCACCGGCCTCGACCTGCTCCCGCAACGCCTCGGGCCGGCTGCTGTTGCCCTTGCCCATCAGGCCGATGTTCACGGGCAGCGTTGCGGTCGCCTCGAGCATCCGCGCGAGGTGCCACGGCCCGGGAGTGACCGTTGTGCCTTTCGAGCCGTCCGCGGGTCCGGTCCCGCCGCCGAGCAACGTGGTCACCCCGGAGGCGAGCGCGTGCGGGATCTGGGCCGGCGTCAGGAAGTGCACGTGCGTGTCGATGGTTCCGGCGGTGGCGACCAGGCCCTCGCCGGAGATCACCTCGGTGCCGGGGCCGATGACCATTCCGGGGGTCACGCCGTCCTGCAGGAACGGGTTGCCCGCCTGCCCGATCCCGGCGATGAGGCCGTCCTTGACGCCGATGTCGGCCTTGACGATGCCGAGCACGGCGTCCATCACGATGACCGACGTGACCACCAGGTCGAGGACGCCGTCGGCGTTGCGCAGGCCGGGAGCTTGCGCCATTCCGTCGCGGATCGACTTGCCGCCACCGTAGATCGCTTCTTCACCCGGCAGGATCAGGGTCTTCTCCACCCGGGCGATGAGCTCGGTGTCGGCGAGCCGGAACCGATCGCCCGCGGTCGGCCCGTAGAGCGCCGCGTACTGGGCGCGGGGGATCGTGGTCAAGACCGCTCACCCGCCCAGCTGAAGCCGGCCTCGGCGGCCCGTGCGAGCGCACGGGCCGCCGTCCACTTCGCGGAGAAACTCCCGTCGAGCAGCCCGTTGAACCCGATCACGCGGCCGGCGCCGCCGAACTCCACCAGCTCGACCTCCCGCTCGTCTCCGGCCTCGAACCGGATCGACTGTCCGGACGGGACGTTCAGGCGCAGGCCCAGCGTCGCCGGCCGGTCGAAGTCGAGCACTCGGTTGACCTCGAAGAAGTGGAAGTGCGAGCCGATCTGGATCGGCCGGTCGCCGGTGTTGCGCACCGGCAGGCGCAGCGTGCGCCGACCGGCGTTGATCTCAACGGGTTCTTCGGAGAGCAGCCACTCACCGGGAATCATGTTTCTTCCTCTACGGAATCGGGTTGGCGACAGCGATGAGTTGGGTGCCGGTCCGGAAGGTCGCCTCGACCTGGACCATGTTGACCATCTCCGGCACCCCTGGCAGCACCTCGTCGCGCGTGAGCACCTGCTTGCCGAGCTCGGTCACCTCGGCCACCGACCGGCCGTCCCGGGCCGCCTCGAGCAGCGCTTCGGTGATCAGCGCGATCGACTCGGGGAAGTTCAGCTGCAGGCCACGATCCCTGCGTCGACGAGCCAGTTCGGCCACCTGGTAGATCACCAGCTTCTCGACTTCCCGCGGGCTCAGCATCAACGACGAGATCCAGGTCTCGATGCGGGGTCCCCCGGGCTCGGTCTCCGCCGTCATCTCAGAACCCGGCGAGGCCCTGCGGGCTGTTGTACGGGATCTCCGCGGACGTCACCTCGGCGAGCGAGCCGTCGGTCTGCACGGCGTACCCGATCAGCTTCGACGCGTTGGCGTAGATCTGGTACAGGTGCGCGCCGTCCGGGCTGAGCCAGTTGTCGCTCGGCCCGCTGCTGACGGTGCCGTTGAGGGCCCGGAACGTGCCGTCGCCGGGCACCTTGGGGCAGGCGTTGTCGTGGACCAGGGACACGACGTCGCCGTCGATCCGGAAGCTGGAGATGTTGCTGTAGCCGAAGTTCGTGGCGAAGATCCACTTGTCGTCGGGCGAGACCGCGAGCCAGCACAGCTCCGAGGGCAGACCGGCGCTCGTGTCGATCTTCACGACCGGGCCGGTGCCGATCTGGCCGCGGTCGTCGAGCTTGGCCAGCGCGACACCGTCGGCCACGGCGTAGCCGATCACGAAGTGATCAGGGCGGTGGTGCAGGAACGCGGGGTAGAACGGCGAACCGCCGCCACCGTCCTGGAACATCCCGTCGCCCAGCGATCCGTCGTGCTGCAGCGCGAAGACGACGATGCCGTCGGGGTCGGGCGCGTTGGACGCGACGGACTTCTTCGTGCCGTCGCCCTGGTCCGCCCACAGGATCGGCGAACCGTCCGGGTTGGCCGCCGCCGGCTCGTCGAAGGTGGTGCCGACGACCAGGAACCGCTCGTCCGGCGAGAGCACGACCATGGTGGACACCCGTCGCAGCTTCTCCGGCGTGTTCACCGTGTAGCCCTCGGGCCGCGCGGTCAGCCGGCCCTCCGGGTCGACGGTCATCAGCCGCACGTGGTCGGGGCCGAACGAGTGCAGCACGTACAGGGTGCTGGTGGCCGGCGAGAACGCGAGCGACTTCGCCGTGCCGCTGCGTCCGTCGACGATGTTGCCGGTGCGCTTCACGTCGAGCAGCGTCAGCTTGCCGTCGCCGCCGACGGAGAAGCTGGACACGGAGTTGTCGCCGCCGTTGGTGGCGAAGAGGAACTGCTTGTCCGCGGTGAGGATCACGCTGCCGGCCGCCTCGAAGGCGTTCGGCGCGCTCTCCTGGCCGCTGATCGGCTTGTACACACCGGACCCGCCGCCACCGGTGGGCACGCGCTCCACTTCGGTCAGCGCGCCTTCGGCACTGCGCTCGTAGTGGATGATCGCGTTCTTGAGCTCGTTGGTCTGCAGGTACAGGTGGCCGGCGGCCCGCATGGCTGGTTCCATCAGTGAGTTCTCCGTTTCACGGTGCAAAATCCCCGAACCCGCCCGGTGGGGCTGTTCGGGAGTTGGGGGGGGTGGTGGATCAGGCGTCGCTGCGCACCACAGCGGCGATGACGTCGTTGAAGGCTTCCGTCGACGACGGGTGCGTGTAGATCGCTTCCCCGAGCTGCTCGGCCTTGATGCCGTGGCGCATCGCCTGGGTCACGACGTTGATCAGTTCCTGTGCGTCGACGCTCAGCAGTGCGGCACCGAGGATCTCGTCGGTGTCCAGGTCGATCACGAACTTCATCACGCCGCGCGTCTCGTCCACCACGTAGGCGCGCGGCATCGCGATGATCTCCTCGACCGGCTGGCTCGAGACCTTGATCCGGTAGCCGGCTTCGCGCGCTTCGCGCTCGGTGAGCCCGACCATCGCCAGCGGTGGCGTCATGAACAGCGTCCGCGGCACGGCGACCCGGTCGGTCGTGGCGCGCTTGCCCTCGCCGCGCAGCTGGTCGAGCACGATGCGGCTGTCGTCGAGCGAGACGTAGGTGAACTGCGGTCCGCCGTTCACGTCACCGAGGGCGAAGATGTGCGGCTGGCTCGTGCGCAGGTACTCGTCCACCTCCACCGCGCCCCGGTCGGTCACGTGCACACCTGCCGCCGCGAGGCCGAGGCCCTCGGTGGCCGGCCGGCGACCCGCCGCGGCGAGCACGGCGTCGACGACCAGCGTGCGCTCCCGTCCGTCGTGCATGAACTGCACTTCCGCCCCGTCCGCAAGGTCCTCGACCGCCGTCACGTTCGCACCGGTGACGATCTCGATGCCCTCGTCGACCAGGATCTTTTCGGCCACCCCCTGCACGTCGTCGTCGAGGTGGTCGAGGATGCGCGAGGTGGACTCGAACAGCGTGACCTCGGAGCCGAACTGCCGGTAGATGGCAGCGAACTCGATGCCCAGGTAGCCGCCGCCGACAACGGCCAGTCGCTTCGGCAGCTGGGTGCGGTGGATGAGGTCGGTGCTCGTGACGAGGTACGCGCTGTCGCGGAGACCTGGAACGTCAGGGATGACCGGCTTGGAGCCGGTGTTGATGAGGATGTGCTCGGCCTCGACGGTGACCGGCCCGTCGGCCGTGCTCACCCGCACGGTGTGCGGGCCGATGAACTCCGTGTGCCCGGTCAGCACGGTGGCCGTGTCCAGGCTATCGAGCCCGTCGAAGTTTCCCTTGTTGAACAGTGACGTGATGTCGTGCACTTCGCTGACCGCGCGCTCGTACCACTCCTGTGGGTCATCGGTCGGGCGGCGCTTCCGGGACCGGTGCACCAGTGCCTTCGTCGGCACGCACCCGACGTTGGGGCAGGTGCCGCCGTACATCTCCGCCGACTGCTCGGTGACGACAACTCGCTTGCCAAGCCGGGCCATGGTTCCGGCGGTGACCTTCCCGCCCTTGCCGAAGCCGACGACCAGGAGGTCAGCGTGGAGAGAATGTTCAACGGTTTCCATGATTCGGCCCTCTGCGCGCGAGTTCGGACGACACGATGCGGGGGGGAGAATCCCTCGATCGGGACGCCGGTCGCATCCAGGAACCCCCGAGCCGCCACCCCAGGGACCTGCTCTCGAGTCACTCACTGAGCACGCTGTTGCCTCCCAGCGCAGCCGACAAACATCGAGCAGGGTGCCGGCCGGATCGTTCTGGCTGGTTCAATCCGGAAGCCTCACCAGCATGGGCCGCAATGCTTGCGGGCGCGTCCGCAGACAATCCGACGGTAAGCCGCCTTCACCGTGAAGCGGGGCAGACTCGATCAGGTGGGCGCAGGACCAGCGCCGGGAGCTGCCTGAGCACGGCCCACCGAAACCGCCTGTGTCGCGAAGGGAAGTTCACGCTCAAGTTCCACTGTGGAACGCCGACGACCACCACCCAACTGCCGTAGGTCGACGTCCACTACCGCACACTGCGCGCGCGGTAGTGGCAGGTCCTCCGGCCGTTTCGATGCGATGAGCACGCAGATGCTGCGGCCCGACCTGTTCGGTCCAGAACTGACGGAGGTGGTTGACAGTCTGGGCTCCTGATCAAAGGAGGCCTGTGGCTGAGCGAGTGTGGAGCGAGAAGGACCTGGTCAGGCGCGCAGGCGGGACCCCAAGTCCCGCCCGCCCGCCGACTCGGCCGAACCTCGACAGCAGGCCGCTGTCAGTCCGTGATTGCGCGCGCGGCCTGTTCGATCACGTCGGCCACGACGTCCGGGCGAGAGACGGTAACGGCGTGTGAAGAGTCCACTTCGGTGACGTGGGCGCCGGCACGCTCGGCCTCGAACCGCTGTTCGGCCAGAGGAATTGCGAGGTCCTGCAGGGTACTCACCTGATAGCTCGGCTTGGTCGTCCAGGCCGCGGTCGTCAGCTTCTCCGTCAGCGCCGCCACGCCCATGGCTCGCTGTGTGGCCAGCATCAAGGCGGCCTCGCTCGCGGGCACGTCGGCGGCGACCTGGCTGTGGAACTTGTCGGCCTGGTAAAGGAGGTACGTGCCGCTGGTTCCGTCGGGCAGGGTGAACGTGACCGGCTCGGTGGACGTGGGAAACGAACTGCCGGGGAACCTGTCGATCAACTGCTCCGCGGCCTCGCCGGCCGCAGGCATCACCGCCGCAGCGTAGACAAGGGCCTTGACCTTGGGGTCCGCGCCGGCCTCGGTGATCACAGCCCCACCGTAGGAGTGCGCCGCCAGAATCACAGGTCCCTCGATCCTGTCCAGCACGCTGCGAAGGTAGGCCGCGTCGATCGACACGCCCTGCAGTGGGTTGGCGGGGGCGATGACCGGGTAGCCGTCGCTCTGAAGCCGCTGAATCACTCGGTTCCAGATCGACGCGTCTTCGAATGCGCCGTGCAGGAGCACGATGGTGGGCTTGGGTGCTGCGAGAGTCATGGTGTTTCCTCATCAGGATAGCGTGGTTCGTCGACGTGCTCGACACAAACTTGACGTGCACGATCTATTTGCGCACTAGTTCGTTCTGAACAAGTTATGGTGTGCACGTCATAACTTGGGCTGAATGACTTTCAGTTCCGGCGCTCGTAAGGGGTCTGTTCCCCCGCGATCACCGCGAACGGCAGGTGGTTACCGGCCGGCGGCAGCGGGCAGGTGGCGAAATCGGTGAACCCGCAGGGCAGGTTGATGGCCCGGTTGAAGTCCAGGATCACCGTTCCGTCCGCATCCGGCTCGGCCACAAGCAACCCTCGGACGGCCGCGTACGTCGTGACACCGCTGGTCTCGTCGGAGAACAGGATCTCCAACCCGGACTTCTTGCCGTTGAAGGCGGTCAACGTGTACTCGACTCCCGCGTGCCTGAAGCGCACAATGCCTGGCGCGACGTAGACGTGGCCGAGCCCCTCCACGACGGCGCCGACCTGCGTCGGTTTCGGTTCGTCGAACGGCTCGAACTCCCCGGTCAAGACCCAGTCCCGGTCTGGCTCATAAGAGGGCACACCGCGAAACTCGACCCGCGGGGTGGCCTTCGGATCGTGCACCCGGATCAGGTAGCCGGATCGTCGGGCGACCTCGATCTCGATCCCACCGCCGAGTACGCGAGTCCCATCGCCGCTGTTCACCAGCGCGAACCGCGTCACCTCGGTGACCGGAGCCCCGTTGTGACTGAGGTCGGCGCCCGCCGGGTCGAGATAGGCGGCATCCGCGTCCTGCCACCAGAGGCCGGGCAGGTCTCCATGGCGGCGCGGCGTTTCGCCAAGCCACTCGAGCGACACCAGCGCCAGCCAGCCGAACGGTTCGGCCAGACCGCGCTCACGAGCCGCCTTCCACTCCTGCCATTCTGCGACGAACCGGTCGGCGCCCGGGTGCGAGTTCACGTCGATGCTCATCTGATTCACCTCTTGCGTAGTCGGAGAAGACCACCACCGCCATTTGCAACGCGAGCGCACGAGGGCAATTCCACCGAAGACATTGACGTAATATTCCGGAAATAACCTGACCGCGGGCCGAGCTGAGCACCAGCCGACGCTCACTCGATGCGGTCATGATCACCTCGAGGTGACCCAGAAGTGTCAAGAGCTTGACACGAAGATCCGTTCGCCGCGGCCAATCGGTTCGGAAGAATGGTGGGCAAGACTACCCGAGGGAGTGCCGCAGTGAACGAGTCGCCGATCGACGTTTTCGAACGTCTGGTCCGCGCCCGGCCGGCTGAGAACGGTCCAGCTTTCATCGACACCGCCTGCGTGCTCGGCGGGAGCGTGGCCGGCTTGCTGGCCGCACGGGCCCTGACCGATCACGCGGGGGACGACACCGCGAGACTCGACGCCGTCAACGGCCGTGACGTCCCCGATGACGTCCGTCGGCAACGCTGGGCCACGTGCCAGATCATGACCGCTTCCCTCCTCGACGGGGAGATCGCGACAGCTCTCCGCGACGTGGCCTACCTGCTGCGGCACCCCGGACACGCTCGCCGATCCAGCGTTGTCAGAGCGAGCTCTGGCCGCCAACAAAACGAAGGGTCCGGGCCACCCACCAAGGCATTCCATCCGCACCGCCGGTTCGCCGGAAGAGCCGTGATCCTGCACTTCGACCTACACCGCTGTTGCTCCGGCCGTTCTCGGGTCAGGAAGCATCGCCCTGGGAAGCGAATCCGCCTCAGCTGCGCCTCACGCTGCGCAAATTTCCCCGACCTCGCACCACTTCACGGTTCCGATCACCGCGCGTGGAATCAGGCGTAATCGGCTCTCTCCGCCGACGGTCAACGTGAGCGCGTCAGCCCGCTCCGCGCGACGCGCGTCCGACACAGTCACCGCGACGGCGGGCTGGGGCCGGTGCAGCTGCAGCTCTCGACGAGCGACACTGGGCCGGTTCCACGCAGGCCTTGAACGCGTGTCCCGCTCGGGGGCCGCCGTCCGATCATCGCTCGTCGTGGGTCGACTGCGTCGAGCGCAGTGAAACCGGGTCTTCTTCACGGATCCCGACCAGTGCCCCATCCTCTTCGCGTTCGATTTTCCGTGCCTCGGCGATGACCTCCCACACTCGGGCTGCCGGAATGACGACGGCCCCCGCGCTGTCGGCGTAGAGGTAATCTCCCGGCAGGACGCAGACTCCGCCGATCTCGACCGGAACGTTCGCGGCCGCCGGAGTCACGACGTCGCCGCCCCACCGGGTGGCCTCGCCGCCGCACCAAGTCGAGAAGCTGTAGTCGGCGAGCTGGCCGAAGTCGCGCAGGCGGCCGTCGGTCAGCAGGCCGGCGAGACCGTTGTTGTGGGCACGTGACAGCTTGGTGCCACCACCGTGCGAGACGCCAGGGTGTCCTCCGCTGGACATCACGAGGACCTTGCCTGCGGGCTCGTCGCCGACAGCCCGATAAAACCAGCTCGCGAACCCGGCCGCGTTCACTTCTTCCCGATCTTGGCGGTACGGCAAGAATTCGATCGTGGCCGCGGGGCCGAACAGCGGCCTGGTCGGCGTGGGGCTCACCAGGTCCAGGATGTGGACTCGGTGGTCGTAGAAATGGCCGAGCGCGTCGACGAAGGAAGCGCAGGCGATCCCTTGCACCGCACTGAGTGTGGGTGTGCCGTGTGAAGTCGTCATCAGCGCTCCATGACAGTTCGTCCCGAGGGGGCATCGGTTGTCGCGCCAGCGCGGAGGGCGCTACCTCCAGGCAGTGTTGCAGGAGTCTCACCCGGAGGCAACGACATCAACCGCAAGCACGGCGGTCCGCTGAGTGTCCCCGAAGCCGCGGTTCGCGCCGTCGCAGACAGAACGACTCCACCAACAGCACCCGTTGGTGTCTATGGACCAAGCAGTCCCGTGGAGGTAGCTTTGCGCCGGTGAGCATCGAAGCCTATATCGCCGGAGGCGTGCGTACGCCGGTCGGGAAATACGCCGGATCGCTGTCGCATCTGCGGCTGGACGACCTACTCGGCAGCACCATGCTGGCGGCCTGCGATCGGCTGGCTGTCCCCCTCGACCGAGTCGAGGACATCACCGCCGGCTGCGTCAACACCGCCCACGAGGGGATGGGTGATCTCGGGCGGTGGGCAGCTCTCGCGGCGGGGTTTCCCGACAGCGTGCCCGCGGCGACCCTCAACCGGTACTGCGCCTCGTCCCTGTCCGGGGCGATCTCACTGGCGCACGCTGTTCGCTGCGGCGAGCTGGATGTCGCTCTCGCGGCCGGCGCGGAATCCATGTCGCACTCCGGCTGGGCCTTCATGAAGGCCGACGCACCCTTCGCTCCGCGCGGACCGCAGTTCATGCTCGACACCATGTGGTCGGGCTCCGGCGGACCACCACACCCCGCACTGCTCGCCCGAAACGCCTACATATCCATGATCGAGACGGCACAGAACGTCGCCGACAAATACGGCTTGACGCGCGAAGAGATCGACGCGTTCGCCCTGCGGTCCCACCGCCACGCCGCGGCGGCGCGTGACTCCGGCCGGCTCGCGAAAGAGATCCACCCGGTGGAGATCCCGGCCACACGCAAGAAACCAGCGTCCGTCTTCTCGCACGACGAGATGATCAGAACCGACACGACCCTCGACCAGTTGGCCGCCCTGCCCGCGCAGCCGCAGACCACCCAAATGACCGCGGGCAACTCCAGCCCTCTTTCCGATGGTGCGAGCGCTGTCGTCATCGCATCCGGTGCGGCCGTGAAGGAGCTCGATCTCGACCCGCTCGCGCGCGTTGTGGCATCCGCGACTCACGCGCTTGACCCGTTGTACATGGGAATCGCTCCGGCCTGGGCGATGGCCAAGGCTCTCAACCGGGCGGGCGTGACTCCGGAGGACGTCGACGTCTGGGAGGTCCACGAGGCATTCGCAGCTCAGGCGCTGGGAGTTCTCCGGGAGTTGCCGAATCAACTCGGTGGTTTCACGGTGCCGGACGAGAAGCTCAACCCCAACGGCGGCGCGGTGGCCATCGGGCACCCGTTCGGCTCGTCGGGCACACGCTACGTTTTGACGCTCGCCACCGAACTGCGGGAACGCAACGCCCGCTACGGCCTCCTCGGTGTGTGCGCCGGCTCCGGCCAGGGCGTCGCGCTGCTTCTGGAGAATGCACAGTTTTCGCCCCAACGCCGCCGGTGAGGTGGGCCGGCGCCACCGCGCCCGTCATCGCCGGCGGCCAGTCGTCGGTCCCAGCAGATGAAGGGCGCCCGATCGGTTTCGCCAATCCCGTTGATCCACCGGGAGTACCGCGATCGCCAGGTGCCCGAAAGTGAGGTGACCGAACGGGCTGAGCGCGTGGGAAGTCCAAGACGCAGCCCACGCGTTCAGCCTGCTCCACCTCGACAGCCGTTCACCCGCGTTCAGGCAGCTCGTGGACCGTACCGTCCACAGTGGTCATCGACAGATCGGGGAACAGGTCCCCGGGCTGGAGAAGCGGCATAGATCTCGTCCCTTTCAGCGGAAGGTTGCCGTGATCGGGAACTCACGTCCTCGCCCACCCGGTTTCGGGTGCGAACCCGCGTCGATCGAGCTGGCCCCGCTGCGTAACACCCGAAGTCTCGGTGCGCAGCGGCAACCCACCGCGCCGCGGCCGGCCCAACACCCTGATCGGGCCTTCCACGCCGCCGTGGTTCGTGCTGCGGCACGGCATCCGTCCGATCCTCCTTGCGCGGGGCGTGCGTTCCCCGTCGCAGCATGATCCGTGGCCGGCACCATCGCATCCGAGGACCACCCAGTCTCGACCCGAGCCAGCTCGCTTGTCGTCTTGGACCGTCAGCTCGAGCCCGGGCTCCTGGAGCTCTCCGGCCTTGGGCTGCAGTGGGCCTGCGCGAACGCGGCCAGGTCAGGATCTTCACCCTTTTGTTCAAACAAACCAGCATCGGCAAAAACAGCGCCTGGTCAGTGTTATTTTAGACCCAAACCTACGCAAAAGGATGGGCGGCACGCAAGCCGATGAAGTTCGATTCAAAATGAGAACACCGCATCGACGCCATCCCCACCAGCGGAGGTCCCCAGGACACGATGTGGGAGTCGGAAATGAGTAAGGTTTGGTTCATCACCGGGACCTCGCGCGGGTTCGGCCGCGTTTTTGCCGAGTCGGCCCTGGCCCGCGGTGATCAGGTGGTCGCGACCGCCCGGGACCTCAACGCCCTCGGCGATCTCGAGCGCACCTATGGTTCCTCCGTTATGCCTTTGGCATTGGATGTCACTGACAAAGCCGCCGTGGGCGACGCGGTCGACAAAGCTGTCGCCACCTTCGGGCGCCTGGACGTCGTGGTCAACAATGCCGGCTACGGCCTTCACGGTATGGTCGAAGAGCTGAGCGAAGCGGACCTCAGGGCGCAGATCGAGACCAACGTCTTCGGATCCCTGTGGGTCGACCAAGCAGTCCTGCCCCACCTCCGGAAGCAGGGCTCCGGCCACGTCATCCAGATCTCGAGCCTCAACGGCGTCGCCGCGTTCGTGATGATGGGCGGGTACTCGGCGTCCAAGTGGGCCTCCGAAGCGCTGTCCGACTCACTGGCCCAGGAGGTGAGCGGCTTCGGCATCAAGGTGACCATCGTCGAGCCGGCTCTTTACGCCACCGACTTCGCCGGCCCCTCCGCCGTGCACTCGGCGCCGATGGCAGCCTACGACGGCGTCCGCGAGGCGTTCTTCAACGCGATCGGCGACGTCAAGGCCGGCGATCCGGCCGCTGTGGGTCCCGCGCTGCTCAAGATCGTGGACGCCGAGAATCCGCCGCTTCGTGTCGTCTTCGGCGAATACGCGCTGAACGGCGCCCAGGCCATCTATGCCGATCGCGTGGCGACCTGGAAAGAATGGTCCGATCTTGCAGTGGAGGCGGAAGGACAGTCCACCTGAAAGCTGCCACGGGCGGTAGCGATCGACAGCGAAAGCACGCCTCGATCACTACCGTCGGAGACCGGCGGCACGATCGCCTGCTGACGGACTATCAGCCGTCGCCGAGCAACGCGTCGACCGAAGCCCATAGGACGGGTGCAGCGAAGGATCATCGAGTTCGCCGCGCGCGGCGCTCCGATCGCGGCGCTGGCTACTATCGCTTCGCGTGAACAATGCTCCTGCCCGGTCCGCAGACCGGGCAGGAGCATTTCACAACGAATCGTCCGAGCGCAAGATTTCAATGACGGGGATCAAGCGTTCGGTCCGACGCTGATAGTCGCCGAAAACCGGCATCCTGACCACCTGTTCGTCGTAGATATCATCGCGCTCTTTTCCGGTTATCTCGGTCGCCACGGCCGCGAACTTTTCTTCGCCGAGCTCAATCTCGATATCCGGGTGGGCACGCAAATTGTAATACCATGATGGATTTTTTTCACTACCGCCGAAGCTGGCAAAGATGAAGATCCTGCCGCCGGTTTCCAGGCACTCAACCGGAGTGATGTACCTTCTACCCGACTTCGCCCCGACGTGATGAACAAGAGCAAGGTTCGAGTTCTCGAAGTCTAGAACAACTTTTCCTCCTTCAAATTTGACCGCGACGGAACCCCTGACAACGCCCGAGTTGACCCGAAACCTGTCGATCACCTGACGGTTGAGTTCGGATACTTCAATTGCCTCAGCCATGACTAACATCCCATTCCGACGCACACTGCATGAACCCGAACGCTCTCCGGGAAGGTCCGACTTCCGCCGCCACCCCTACCGTAGCGACGGTACAACAAGTCAACCCCCGAGACACTGCCCATTCGATTACACCTGGCTGCCCAGAAGGGCAACGCTCCTCAAAGGCACGGGATGCACCCCGAACAATCGCCATTTTGCGTGGATCATCCTCGAGACCAGTCCCTCAAGTATTCTTCACGTAGCCGAAACCGATCCCATTCTCAAGGGGCCGGCGACGCCCGTCGAGCCGCGAAAGCTTTTCGTGCCCCGAACGCTCGCGGGCTAAGTGATGTCTCGTAACCCGGTTTGAGCTCGGTCGCGCTGATCGTTGATCATGTAGTTGTGCAGGTGATCTCGGCATCGCGTTCGGAATGGATC